>JBNJEU010000004.1:0-75365 GCA_051746205.1 Pseudomonadota bacterium | reverse complement strand
CCCCCCCCCCCCCCCCCCCCCCCCCCCCCCCCCCCCCCCCCCCCCCCCCCCCCCCCCCCCCCCCCCCCCCCCCCCCCCCCCCCCCCCCCCCCCCCCCCACGACGCCCCCGGACCGGACTGGAACAGCCCATGAACCTGAATTTCCTGGATTTCGAACAGCCCATCGCCGAACTCGAGGCGAAGATCGACGAGCTGCGCCACGTGGGCGGTGACACCGGCGTCAACATCAACGACGAGATCGCCCGGCTGCAGAAGAAGAGCGAATCCCTGACTCGCGACATCTTTTCGAACATCACGCCGGGACAGATCGCGCAGATGGCGCGCCACCCCATGCGGCCCTATACCCTGGATTACATCGAGCCGATCTTTACCGACTTCGAGGAACTGCACGGCGATCGCGCCTTCGCTGACGATCCGGCCATTGTCGGTGGCGTGGCACGGCTGGAGGGGCGTCCGGTGATGGTCATCGGCCAGCAGAAGGGGCGCGATACCAAGGAGAAGGTACGCCGCAACTTCGGGATGCCGCGTCCGGAGGGGTATCGCAAGGCGCTGCGTCTGATGCACATGGCCGAGCGTTTCCGCATGCCGGTGCTGACCTTCATCGACACCCCCGGTGCCTATCCGGGCATCGAGGCCGAGGAGCGGGGCCAGAGCGAGGCCATCGCCCACAATCTGCTGGCCATGGCGGAACTCAAGACCCCCATCGTCTGTACGGTCATCGGCGAGGGTGGCTCCGGCGGGGCACTGGCCATCGGTGTCGGTGACCGGGTGCAGATGCTCCAGTACAGCACCTATTCGGTGATCTCGCCGGAGGGGTGCGCCTCGATCCTGTGGAAGAGCGCGGAGAAGGCGCCGGAAGCCGCCGATGCCATGGGGATTACCGCCGAACGCATCCACGATCTGGGCCTCATCGACGGGATCGTCAAGGAGCCGCTGGGCGGCGCCCATCGGGATGTCGAGACCATGGCGGCGAACCTGCGGCAGAGCCTCGTCGACGCCCTGGACCACCTGGATGCCATGAACACCGACCAACTGCTCGACCATCGTCAGCAGCGATTGAACGGCTACGGCCGTTTCCACGAGGCCGGCTAGGGCGCGGCCATGGCCTTCGGCGAGACGGCGCTGGGGGAGGCCCTGGCGGCGCTGCCGGCGAATCGGGGCTGGGCCGTGGCCTTCAGCGGGGGCGGTGATTCCACCGCGCTGCTGCACGCCCTGTACCGGAGTCGACCTGCGGCCCCGATCCGGGTACTGCATGTCCACCACGGGCTTCATCCCGCCGCCGATGACTGGGCCGAGCACTGCCGGGTCGAGGCCGAGCGGCTCGGTCTGCCGTATGTCTGTTTCCGGGTGGATGCCACCGCCGGTGCGCGGGAGGCGCCGGAAGGGGTGGCGCGCGAGGCGCGTTACCACGCCCTGCAACGGGCCCTTTCTCCCGGCGAGGTCCTGCTCACGGGCCACCATGCCGATGACCAGGCCGAGACGGTCCTGCTGCAGCTGATGCGTGGCGCCGGTCCGCGGGGCCTCGCGGGTATGCCGCGCCATCGGCCCTTGGGGGTCGGCTGGCTGGGACGGCCGTTGCTGGAATGGGGGCGCGCGGAACTGCATGACTGGCTGGGGGCCGAGGGGCTGAGCTGGATCGAGGATCCCGGTAACAAGCGTCCAGAACCGGAGCGCAATTTTGTGCGCCACGCCATCCTGCCCCGGATGGCGCGCCGTCGGCCCGGTGTGGCCTCGGCGATGGCACGCAGCGCCCGGTTGGTGGCGGGGGCCGCCGAGGCGGAGCGCGAGCGGGCCGACGGCGATCTGGCCCGACTGGCTTTCGCCGACGGTGGACTGGACGTGCTCGGGCTGGCGACTCTGCACCGGGAGCGTGCCCTGACGGTTCTGCGCCGGGCCATCGAGCGACAGGGGATTGCGGGACCGAACAGCCGGCGGTTGGCCACGATCCTCGATTGCGTGACCACCGCCGGCAATGATGCCGCACCGCGGGTGGTCTGGAATGGCGGCGAGGCCCGGCGCCACCGGAATCGGATCGTGCTCTTGCCGCCGTTGCCTCCGCCTCCGCCCCGGGTCGAGTGGCAACCCGGGGAGCCGGTGGCCTGGTCCGGGGGGGAGGTGGAGGCCACATCGCTGTCAGGGGAGGGGTTCCATCTGCCCCCGGGCTACGGCCCCGTTCAGTTGGCGCCCGCCCGACCCGGGGAGCGGCTGCGGCTGGCCGAGGGGCGCCAGCGCATCGTCGAACTGCTGCGCCAGGCCGGTGTGCCGCCGTGGCTGCGCCCCTACTGGCCGGTGGTCCACGGCCCCGAGGGGCCGCTGGCCCTGGCCGGCATCGCCACAGCGGTGGACGCCCTGGCGCGTCCCGGTCAGCCCGGTTGGGTGGTCCGCTTCCGGCCGTCGATTGCAAGCGGCGGGGAAAAGTTCGAGAATTGACCGTTTATGGGATCCGAGCACATGACCAAGTACATCTTCATTACCGGCGGCGTGGTCTCCTCCCTGGGCAAGGGCATCGCCGCCGCCTCGCTGGCCGCCATCCTCGAATCCCGCGGCCTGCGGGTGACCCTGCTCAAGCTCGATCCCTACATCAATGTCGATCCCGGCACCATGAGCCCGTTCCAGCACGGCGAGGTCTTCGTCACCGAGGACGGCGCCGAGACCGACCTCGATCTCGGCCACTACGAGCGCTTCGTGCGCACCACCATGAGCCGGCACAACAACTTCACCACCGGCCGGGTCTACGAGAACGTCATCCAGAAGGAGCGCCGGGGCGATTACCTCGGCGGCACCGTCCAGGTCATCCCCCACATCACCGACGAGATCAAGCGCATGGTCCGCGAGGGCGCGGAGGGAGCCGATGTCGCCATGGTGGAGATCGGCGGTACCGTGGGTGACATCGAATCGCTGCCCTTCCTGGAGGCGATCCGGCAGATGCGAGTGGAGCTGGGCACGGAGAACGCCATCTTCATGCATCTGACGCTGCTGCCGTGGATCGCCACCGCCGGGGAGCTGAAGACCAAGCCGACCCAGCACTCGGTGAAGGAACTGCGCTCCATCGGCATCCAGCCCGATGTGCTGCTCTGCCGCGCCGAGCATCCGGTGCCGCCGGACGAACGGCGCAAGATCGCGCTGTTCACCAATACCGACGAGCGGGCGGTGTTCAGCGCCATCGACGCCGACAGCATCTACCGGATCCCGCTGCTGCTCCACGCCGAGGGGCTGGACACCATCGTCGCCGAGAAGCTGCAACTGACTCCGGCGCCGGCCGACCTGAGCGAATGGCAGGCGGTGGTGGACGCGCTGGAACAGCGCTCGGACACGGTGACCGTGGCCATGGTCGGCAAGTACGTGGAACTGACCGAGGCATACAAGTCCCTCTCCGAGGCGTTGATCCACGCCGGCCTGAAGACCGGCCACCGGGTGAGGATCGAGTACGTCGATTCCGAGGCGCTGGAGACCGGGGACACCGACGTCCTGGCGGAGGCCGACGCCATCCTGGTGCCCGGCGGCTTTGGTGAACGCGGTGTCGAGGGCAAGATCGCCGCGGCCCGTCGGGCGCGCGAGGAGGGCATTCCCTATCTGGGGATCTGCCTCGGCATGCAGGTGGCGGTGATCGAGTTCGCGCGCTACCGCGCCGGGCTCGAAGGGGCGCACTCCAGCGAATTCAACCCGAATACCGTGCACCCGGTCATCGGCCTGATCACCGAGTGGACCACCGCCGATGGTCGGGTGGAGCAGCGAGATGCCAGCTCCGATCTGGGCGGCACCATGCGCCTCGGTGGCCAACCCTGCCAGCTGGTGGAGGGCTCCCGGGTGCGCGAACTCTACGGGCGCGATGTGGTGGTGGAGCGCCACCGCCACCGCTACGAGTTCAACAACCACTATCAGGAGGTGCTGGAGGGGGCCGGGCTGGCGATCGCCGGGCGCTCCATGGATGGTTCCCTGGTTGAAGTCGTGGAACTGCCGGACCATCCGTGGTTCGTGGCCTGCCAGTTCCACCCGGAGTTCACCTCCACGCCGCGCGATGGTCACCCCCTCTTCTCCGGCTTCGTGACCGCGGCCGCCCGACGCGCCGGACAGGGCCGATAACCGAACCAATGACGACAGGAACACAAGGGAGCGCACATCCATGAGCGAACTGCAGACCGCCATCAGCCGGATCCACGCCCGCGAGATCCTCGATTCGCGCGGGAACCCCACCGTGGAGGCCGATGTCCAGCTCGCCGGGGGCGGCTTCGGCACCGCCGCAGTCCCTTCCGGGGCCTCCACCGGCCAGCGCGAGGCCCTGGAACTCCGTGACGACGAGGCCGGACGCTACCTCGGCAAGGGCGTTCGCCGGGCGGTGGCCAACGTCAACGGTCCCATTGCCGACGCGCTGAAGGGGTTCGACGCCGCCGATCAGGGTGGTCTGGACCGACGCCTGCTGGAACTCGACGGGACCGACAACAAGGGTAACCTCGGTGCCAACGCCCTGCTCGCCGTTTCCATGGCCGCCGCCCATGCCGCCGCCGACGCCGCCGGCAAGCCGCTGTACGCCTATCTGGCGGGGGCCACCGCGCCTTCGGTGATGCCGGTGCCGATGATGAACATCGTCAACGGCGGCTCTCACGCCGATAACTCCGTGGACCTGCAGGAGTTCATGATCGTGCCGGTGGGCGCCAGCAGCATCGCCGAAGCGGTGCGCTTCGGGGCCGAGACCTTTCACGCATTGAAGAAGGTCCTCAACAAACGCGGTCTGAGCACCGGGGTTGGTGACGAGGGCGGCTTCGCCCCCGATCTGCCGTCCAACGAGGCGGCCATCGAGGTGATCCTCGAGGCCATCAGCAACGCCGGCTACCGTCCCGGAGACGACATCGCCCTGGGTCTGGATACCGCCAGTTCCGAGTTCTACAGCAACGGTCGCTATGAACTGGCCTCCGAGAAGCGCAGTCTCGACGCCGGCGGCATGATCGACTACCTGGAAGGCTGGGTGCGTCAGTACCCCATCGTCACCATCGAGGACGGCCTGGACGAGGGGGACTGGGAAGGCTGGGAAGAGCTGACCCGCCGCCTCGGCAATCGCGTCCAGCTGGTGGGCGACGACCTCTTCGTGACCAATACCGCCATCCTCCGGGAGGGCATCGATCGCGGCGTGGCCAACTCCATTCTCATCAAGGTCAACCAGATCGGGACCCTGACCGAGACGCTGGAGGCCATCGCCATGGCGCGCGAGGCGGGTTATACCGCCGTGGTTTCGCACCGTTCGGGGGAGACCGAGGACACCACCATCGCCGATCTGGCCGTGGCCACCGGCTGCGGCCAGATCAAGACCGGTTCGTTGTCGCGCTCCGACCGAGTGGCCAAGTACAACCGGCTGATACGCATCGAGGAGGCCCTCGGTGCGGCGGGGCGCTATCCCGGTTCCGATGTCTACCCCCGGGCCGGAGGCTGAACCTCTTTCATGCGCTGGTTGCTGGTCCTCCTGGCGGTCCTGACTCTGGCCCTGCAGTTCCAGCTCTGGTCGGGGGAGGGCGGTCTGCCGGAGGTCTGGCGCCTGGAGCGAGCCGTCGAGGAGCAGCGTGCCGAGAACCGGGAGCTGGCCGAGCGCAATCGCGCTCTGGCGGCCGAGGTGGAGGATCTGCGGCGCGGGCTGGACGCCATCGAAGAGCGGGCGCGCAGCGAACTGGGCATGATCCACGAGGACGAGACCTTCTTTCTGGTCGTGGACGACGATGACTGACGCCGCGGAACCACGCTACTGGGTGGTGGTCCCGGCCGCCGGAAGTGGTCGACGCATGGGGGCCGAACGGCCGAAACAGTATCTGGATCTGGTGGGCCGCCCGGTGCTCGTGCATACCCTGGAACGTCTGTCCGGCCATCCGGGATTGTCCGGGATCGTGGTCGCCCTCGGCCCTGATGACGCCAGTTTTGCCCGCCTCTCCCTGGACCTGCCGGTCCCGTTGCGGACCACGGTGGGCGGTGCCGAGCGCGCCGATTCGGTACTCGCCGCCCTGGACGCGCTGGCCGACGAGGCCGCTGCCGAGGACTGGGTGTTGGTCCACGATGCCGCACGCCCCTGCCTGCGCCCGGCCGATGTGGCTACCCTGATCGGCGAGCTGGATGGCGACCCGGTGGGCGGGCTGCTCGGTTTGCCGATCCACGACACCATCAAGCGCGCCGACGCGGATGGGCGGGTCGAGGCCACCGTGGATCGCAGCGGCCTCTGGCGCGCCCTGACACCGCAGATGTTCCGTCTGGGTCTGCTGCGCGAGGCGCTGCGCGGGGCTCTGGCCGCCGGGGTGGCCATTACCGACGAGGCCTCGGCGGTTGAGTGGGCGGGCCATCGGCCGCGCATGGTCGAGGGCGCCGCCGACAACCTGAAGATCACCCGGCCTGCGGACCTGTTCACCGCGGCCGATTATCTCGCCCAGCAGGCGAAGGAGACGATTGATGCGCATCGGCCACGGTTTCGACGTTCACCGTTTCGGAAGCGGTGACACCGTGGTCCTGGGGGGCGAAACCATCCCCCACGACCACGGTCTGGTGGCTCACTCCGATGGGGATGTCGTCCTCCACGCCCTCTGCGACGCCTTGCTGGGGGCCGCCGCCCTGGGGGATATCGGCCGCCACTTCCCCGACAGCGACCCGCAATGGGCGGGCGCCGACAGCCGTGAACTCCTGCGTCGGGTGCGCGATGAAGTCGCCGGAGCCGGCTGGGCGCCACTGAACGTGGACCTCACGGTGGTCGCCCAGGCGCCGAAGCTGGGGCCGCATGTCGTCGCCATGGCCGCCAACATCGCCGCCGATCTCGGGCTGGCGACCGGGGCCGTTAACGTCAAGGCCACCACCACCGAACGCCTCGGCTATGTGGGGCGCGGCGAGGGGATCGCCTGCCACGCGGTGACCCTGCTCCGGGCCACCTCGTGACGGGCTCGTACGAACTGCTGGGTCCTCGCGCCCACGGCGAGCCGCCGGTGCGCGCCGAATTGCGCCGCGAGCCGGAGGACTTCGAGGTCGAGGAGAACCTCGGCTTCGAACCCGATGGCGAGGGCCAGCACGCCCTGGTGTGGGTGGAGAAGCGCGGCCTGAACAGCGATGCGGTGGCCGCGGCGCTGGCCCGGGTGGCCGGCGTCGACGCGCGGCAGGTGAGCTACAGTGGTCGCAAGGACCGCCACGCCGTGACCCGACAGTGGTTCTCCGTGGACCTGGCCGGCCGGGCGGAGCCCGATTGGGCCGACGGGATGCCGGAGGGCGCCGTCCCGCTGCGCGTGGCCCGCCATCGGCGCAAGCTGCGTCGGGGCAGCCACCACGGCAATCGGTTCCGTCTGCGCTTGCGCGATGTCGATGGCGACGGCGCGGCCCTGGACCAGCGTCTGGAGCGAGTGGCCGCTGATGGAGTCCCCAATTACTTCGGTCCCCAGCGCTTCGGCCGCGACGGCGGCAACCTGGAACAGGCCCGCGCCTGGTTCGCCGGTGGGCGGCGCAGGGGTCCGAAGGATCTGCTGCTGTCGGCGGCCCGCTCCCATCTCTTCAACCGGGTCCTGGCCGCGCGCGTGACCGAGGGCAGCTGGCAGCGGGTGTGCCCCGGCGAGCCGTTGATCCTGGATGGCAGCGCCAGCTTTTTTACTCCGGAGGCGGTGGACGCCACCATCGAGGAGCGCCTGGCCCGCGGGGACGTCCACCCGTCGGGCCCGCTCTGGGGGCGGGGCGAGGGGCCACTGGCGCCCGGCGAGATGGATCGGCTGGCCGACGAAGCGGAACTTCGGACCGGCCTGGAGCGGGCCGGCCTGCGATTGGAGCGGAGGAGCCTGCGGCTCTTCCCGGCACGTTTCGAGTGGCGCAGGGAGGGGAGTGACCTGCGGCTCGCGTTCGAACTCCCGCGCGGGACCTTCGCCACCGCCGTGGTGCGGGAGCTGGCCGATGTCGGTGACGCACAGGCTTGAAAGGAGCCGGGGAGAACGGCGCATGTCGAAGGGGCTGATGCGGCTTCCGGCGGGGCTTCTGGCCCTGTTCCTGGCGGGCTGCGCGGGCAGCGGCGAGACAGTGCCCCGCGTCGGTCCACCGATGGTCGAACGCGGGTTCGCCCTGGATACCGAAGCGATGGTGGATGCGGCGCCGCTTCCGGCGGCGACCGCGACGGAATTCGGTCCCGCGCCCCATCAGGTGGTCATGCCCGACGGGACGCCGTTGCCGCTGCGCCGCTGGGGACCGGCCCCGGAGGCCGGCGAGTCGCCCGAGGCGGTCATCCTGGGTCTGCACGGCTTCAACGACCATGCCGGTGCCTTTGCGGCCACAGCGACAGCTCTGGCCCCCGACGACATTGCCGTCTACGCCTGGGACCAGCGTGGTTTCGGCGCCAGTCGACAGCGTGGTCACTGGGTCGGTACCGATCGCCTCGTGGCCGACGCCCTCTGGATCGCCGATGAGCTTCGCCAGCGCTATCCCGAGACGCCGATCTACATGATGGGCCTCAGCATGGGTGGTGCCGTCACCGCCCTGGCCGTGGAGCGGGATCCGGACCTGCCGGTGGATGGCGCCTTGCTGGTGGGGCCCGCTTTCTGGGGACGCGCGACCATGCCGTGGTACCAGCGCGTCGCCCTGTGGGTCGGGGAGCGGGTGGCGCCGTGGATGAGCTTTACCGGCGACGGTCTGGGCATCGAGCCCACCGATGATCCGGCCGTGGCGCGCCAACTCGCCCGCGACCCGCTCTGGATACGCGATACCCGGGTGGACGCCATCGCCGGGATCAGCGATCTCATGGACCGGGGGCTTCTCGCCCTGCCGAAGCTTCGGGGGCCGCCGACCCTGATCCAGTACGGCGGGGCGGACGAGATCATCCCGGCCGACGCGGCCTGCGCCATGTTCCGGCGTCTGCCCGTCGACGGCAACTGGCGAGCGGCCTATTATCCGGAGGGGTACCACATGCTGACCCGGTATACCGGCGCGCCGGCGGTCCTGAACGACATCCGGGCCTTCATCACCGACACCGGCGGCAAGCTCCCCTCGGGGCGGGCCATCGACCGTGCGGCGGCCATCGCCGAACTTTGCGACGAGTGAACCGGCTCAGTCCACGGGTTCCAGCCGGTAGAGGGCCCCGTCGGCGGCGTCGGTGAGGAGATACAGATAGCCGTCGGGGCCCGCGCGAACATCGCGGATGCGTCCAAGACGCCCCTCCAGCAGGACCTCCTCGTGGACGACCTCGGCGCCGTCCACCACCACCCGGCGCAGTGCTTCGCCGGCCAGATGGCCGGCGAAGAAGTCACCGCGCCAGCCCGTGAACGGTTCACCGGTGTGGCGGGCCAGGCCCGACGGTGCGGGACTCGGGGTCCAGTGCGTCAGCGGCGGCTCCATGCCCGGCGCGGTACGCCCCTCGCCGACCTGTTTGCCGGTCCGGTAGTGGACCCCGTGGGAGACCACCGGCCAGCCGTAATTGAGGCCCGGGCGGACCCGGTTGAACTCGTCGCCGCCCCGAGGGCCGTGCTCCGTTTGCCAGACCCGTCCGTCCTCGTCCACCACCATGCCCTGGCTGTTGCGGTGGCCCCAGGAATAGATGGCCGGAGCCACACCGGGTTCGTCCACGAAGGGGTTGTCGTCCGGAATGTCGCCGTCGGCGGTCAGCCGAAGAGTGGTGCCCACATGGTTGCCGCGATCCTGGGAGCGATGGCTGTCAGGATCGTATTCGTCGTCACCGCGATCACCGACGGTCATCAGCAGGGTGCCGTCCGGCATGAACGCGAGCCGCGAGCCGAAGTGACGTCCCGAACCGGCCCACGCATCGGCGACGAACAGCTCCTCGACATCGGTCAGCCGCTCGTCGTCCAGGCGGGCGCGCCCCAGGGCGACGGTGGCCTCGCGCCGATCCCCGCTGCTGTAAGTGAAATAGATCAGGCCGTTCTCACCGAATTCGGGGTGGGGGACCACATCGAGCAGGCCGCCCTGGCCCTGGGCGTGGATCGGCGGCAGGCCCTCGAGTTCGGTGCGCTCGTTGCCGTCGAACAGTAGCAGACGGCCCGGGCGTTCGCTGACGAGACGGCGATCGTCGGGCAGGAAGGCGACGGCCCAGGGGTGATCGAGTCCCTCGGCGAGCCGGACCACGCGGAAGTCGTGTTCCTCGCTGGCGATGCGTTCGAGGACCACCTCGCCATCGGCCCGGAGCGGCGCGGTGGCGAAGAGGAGCAGGGCGATTCCCGTCAGGACGCGATGGCGACGGGTGAACGGACGGCAGCTCGGCTGATTCACGGTGTCTCTCCCGTCCCGGCTCGGGGACAACGCACCGGCGTTCGCGCGTGGCGGCCGGATGGGTGGCCTGTCCCCAAGCGTAGTCCGGAACGGCCCGGGGGTCAGTACTTGAACTTCGCCACGAGGTTCTTGAGCTGATTGGCCAGGCGCGCCAGCTGATCGCCGGCGGTGGCGGTCTGGGTGGCCCCCTCGGCGGTCTGCTCCGAGATCTCGTTGATACTGACGATGTTGCGGTTGATCTCGTCGGCCACGGAGCTCTGCTCCTCGGCGGCGGAGGCGATCTGGTCGTTCATCTCGCTGATCCGGCTCACCGACTGGGTGATGGAACCGAGGGACTCGGAGGCGTTGCCGGCTTCCTCGACGGTGGTCTGGGCCTGGGTCCGGCTGCTCTCCATCGCCTCGACCGCCTCGCGGGAACCGGTCTGCAGCCGCTCGATCATGGACTGGATCTCCTGGGTGGAGTCCTGGGTGCGGCTGGCGAGGGTGCGGACCTCGTCGGCAACCACGGCGAAGCCACGCCCCGATTCGCCGGCGCGGGCCGCCTCGATGGCGGCGTTCAGGGCCAGCAGGTTGGTCTGGTCGGCGATCTCGCGGATGACGTCGAGGACGGTGCCGATGTTCTCGGCATCGCTACCGAGCCGGTTGATGGTCTCGGCGGCATTGTCCACCTCGGAGGCGAGGTTTTTGATGCCGGTGATGGTGCGGTCGACCACCCCGGAGCCGTTCTGGGCACTGGCATCGGCCTCGCGAGCGGCTTCGGCGGCGGTTTCGGCGTTGCGCGCAACCTCCTGGACGGTGGCGGTCATCTCGTTCATGGCAGTGACCACCTGCTCGGTTTCCTCGCGCTGTCGCTGAGTGTTCTGGTTGGTCTCGGCGGTGATGGTGGACATCTGCTCCGCCGCGGAGGCGAGCTGATCGGTGGAAGAACCGACCTCGCTGACCGTTTCCTGGACCCGCTGGGCGAAGAGGTTGAAGGCGTGAGCCAGTTCGGCGATCTCGTCCTTGCCCTTCTCGTCCAGCCGCTTGGTCAGGTCGCCTTCGCCCTGGGCGATCTCGACCATGGCGTCAACGGTATGGTTGATCGGGTGAACGATGGACCGGCCGATGAACCAGGCGATGACCAGACCCGCTGCGAGGGCGATGAGACCAATGAACAGTACGCTGTTACGGGTTGTGCTCATGGCCGTGGCGTAGAAATTGCGGTCCATGGCGATCTCGACTACAGCGATGTTGTTTCCGGCGAAGTCCGGGATGGCACGGACGACGGTGGCGTACTGGGTGCCGCCGCGTTCGGTGCGGCGCAGGACGCGCTCACCATCCAGTGCAGCGCGCACCGCCTCCGGGTCAGCAAACGATTCACCGGGGATGTTGGTGGCCAGTGTGTTGATCTCGTCCTGCTCCATCGTGTGGAGCGCCATACTGGCACCGAACTCCTCGGTGAAACTGTCGGCGAAGTCCTGGGCGAGGTTGAGACCGAACTCCACCGAGCCGATGTGTGTGCCCTCGAGATCGAAAATCGGGCTGAGGCCCCGGATGCCGATACCGGCCACTCCGCCGTCAAGTCCGCGCACCGGCTCCTGGCGGCGGTTGGTCTCGACAATGGTCGGCCGGCGATCGACGAGATCGTCGCCGTGGCGCTCAAGCATGTGGAGGCGCAGAAAGGAGGTTGCAGGGGGGGTGTGGAACTGGAACTGGGCCACGCCGTGCTCGTCATGGATCTGCTGGTAGGCGGGGTGGAACTGGTCGACCAGGGCTTCGCGATCGCGTTCGGCAAAGGTGGTTCGGACTTCCGGCTGTTCCGCGACCAGCACGCTCATTGCCTCCGCGAAGCCGCTCTGGGTGGCGATCTGTGAACGCACGGCGTCGTACAGGCTGCGGAGTTCACGGTCTTCCGCTTCGCTGATAATGGAGCCGATCTGACCGAGGATCGTCGGGGTGATGATGGCGAGAGTCACGAACAGGGTCGCGGCCATGCCGATCAGGATCCGAGTCCCGATCTTTACTGAGCTGAACATGAAGGCCTCTATTGATGTTTGATGACAGGGTCAGGCTACAGTGGAAAGGGCTCCCACAAACCGGAATGATTCTGCTTTCCATGATAGTGAACGGTCCGGTTCCAGCACAAGAGGCGACCTGACGACCATCCCGGATCGGGCCTGACCTGCCCGGGATGGTCGTCTCCCGGCAGAATCGGCATCCGGATCCGGGAACGACTCAGCTGCGTCTGGTCAGTAGCACATGCAGAGCACCAGAGCCCCCCTGGTTTCGTGGTGCCGGACAGTAGGCAAGTACGCGGGGGTGGCTGGCCAGCCATTGCCGCACCAGCGGACGCAATACGGGAGCCTGCCCCTCGCGCCCGCCACGTCCGTGGATGATACGTACACAGCACTGACAGCCGTCGTCCTGTCGTTCAAGAAACGCCAGCAGGACGTCTCGCGCCTCCTGACGGCGCAGGCCATGGAGGTCGAGTTCCGCTCGGGGCGCAAGGCGTCCTGCACGCAGACGGCGCATGACCGCGTGCTGCACACCGGGGCGCTGCAGGGTTTCCGGGGCCGTTCCTCCGGCTTCGAGACTGGCCGGGAATTCCGGCTCGGCAGGCATTACACCGCTTCTCCGGTCCGCATCGGCTGTCTCCGGGTGCGTGTGCTTTCGGGGGGAGGGCGGGGGCGGCGAGGTATCGGCACGGTTGGTCGGGCCGATTGGACGACTGTCGGCCACCGCCTCGCGAAAGAGGCGCCGTTCCTCGTCAGTGATCGCGGGGTGGCGGCGTCGGCTCATGGGGTTTCCGCATTGCTCGCTGGCTGTGCCAGAATAAGGCGCATTCAATGTCGATAGTGTCGCATGGCAAGCGAGGTGGGTGTGAAGATCCTGGTGAGTAACGATGACGGCTTTCGCGCCCCGGGGCTGGCCGCACTGGCCGACAGCCTGCGGGAGCTGGCCGAGGTGGTGGTGGTTGCTCCGGATCGAAATCGCAGCGGGGCGTCCAACTCCCTGACCCTGGAGCAGCCGCTGCGCGCCCGGGCGGAGGACAACGGCTTCATCAGTGTCGAGGGTACGCCCACCGATTGCGTCCATCTGGCCATCACCGGGCTGCTGGACGATGAGCCGGACATGGTCGTTTCCGGGATCAATGCCGGCGCCAATCTCGGCGACGACGTCCTCTACTCCGGTACCGTGGCCGCGGCCATGGAGGGGCGCTTCCTCGGGCTGCCGGCCATGGCGGTCTCGCTGGCCGGAACCCGTCTGAACCATTACGACAGCGCGGCCCGTGCCGCCCGATTGCTGGTCGAGCGGATGGTGGCGCGCCCGCTGCCGGCGGATACGCTGCTCAATGTGAACGTGCCCGACCGACCCTGGGAGGCCATCGAGGGGATCCGGGTCACGCGGCTGGGGCAGCGCCACAAGGCGGAGCCGGTCATCCGGCAGGAGGACCCGCGCGGTCATCCGGTCTACTGGGTCGGTCCGCCGGGGGACGAGGAGGATGCCGGCCCCGGTACCGATTTCGATGCCATCGCCAACGGCTTTATCGCCGTCACGCCGATCCAGGTGGACCTGACCAACCATGCCGCCATGGCGGGCATCGCCGACTGGGTGGAGGGACTGGGGTGAAACCGACGCAGGACCTGAACGGAATCGGCATGACCTCCCAGCGAACCCGGGACCGGCTGGCGCGGCGATTGAGCGACGAAGGGATCCGGGACCTCCGTGTCCTCGATGCCATTGCGCGGCTGCCGCGCCATCTCTTCGTGGACGAAGCGCTGGCCAGTCGGGCCTACGAGGACACCGCGCTGCCCATCGGGCAGGGCCAGACCATCTCCCAACCCTATGTGGTCGCCCGGATGACCGAGGCGCTGCTGGAGGTTGAACCCCTGGAACGGGTGCTGGAGGTGGGAACCGGTTCCGGCTATCAGGCGGCCATCCTCGGGAATCTGGTTTCCCGGGTCTATTCCGTCGAGCGGATCCCGGAGCTTGCCCGCCAGGCCCGCGAACGGCTGCGTACCCTGGGGCTCGATAATGTCCATCTGCGCCAGGCCGATGGCGGCGTCGGCTGGCCGGAACAGGCCCCGTTCGACGGGATCCTGCTGACCGCCGCGCCGGAGGAGGTCCCCGAAGAGCTGTTCGAACAGGTCCGCGTCGGTGGGCGGATCGTGGCCCCGTTGGGACACGAGGGTGGACGTCAGGAGCTGGTGGTTCTCGATCGGACCACCGACGGTTTCGACCGGCGAGTGCTCGACTACGTGGCCTTCGTGCCGCTGGTCCGGGGGTAGCCGGTGTCTCCGTTCGGTTATCTCTACGCGCGGACCATGCACTGGTCCCGTCACCGGCTGGCACCGTGGTATCTGGGCCTGCTCTCCTTCGCCGAATCCTCGTTCTTCCCCGTCCCCCCGGACGTGATGCTGGCACCGATGGCCATGGCGCAACCGGCGCGGGCGATGCTGTTCGCGCTGATCACGACCGTGACTTCGGTGGCCGGTGGGGTGCTGGGCTATCTCGTCGGCTACTTCGCCTTCCAGGCGGTGGCGCCGTGGCTGACGGAGGCCGGTTACATGGGCGCCTTCGAGACGGCGCGGACATGGTTCGATACCTGGGGTTTCTGGGCGGTTCTGGTGGCCGGATTCTCGCCGGTGCCGTTCAAGGTCTTTACCATCGCCGGCGGAGCCATGGCGATGAATCTGCCGGGCTTTGTTCTGGCGTCTCTGCTGGGGCGTGGCGCACGCTTTTTCATGGTGGCCGGCCTGATGGCGTGGGGGGGCGAGCGCATGGAGAATTTCCTGATGGTCTGGGCGGACCGACTCGGCTGGTCGGTGGTGGCGCTCGCCGTGGTGGTGTACTGGTTCATGAGGTGAATGTGCGCGGAGCGTTGGCCCCATTCCTGTTGGCCTCCCTCCTCTTCCTGGGGGGATGTGCCGGTACCCTCTTCGAGGGGGATCGGAGCGAACGCCTGCACTGGTTTCCCCGCTACCATACCGTCGAAGAGGGAGAGACCCTTTATTCCATCGCCTGGCGCTACGGTTACGACTACCCCGTGGTGGCGGAATGGAATGACATCGCGCCACCCTACACCATCAAGCAGGGGCAGCGACTGCGAGTGGCACCGCCTTCCGACTTCGATCCCCGCGGTGCTCGGGCGGGTCGTTCCCGGGCGGGAGAGGGCGCCTTCAATGCGCGCCGGCAGTCGGACACAGAGTCGGCGGGTCGGGAGGAACCCGCGTCGAATGTGTCATCCCGGCCAGATCGCCCTTCGCGGGCTTCGGCGCGCCCGGCACCCAATGAACGGGCGGTGGCAAGTGCCCCGACGGACATCGACTGGGCGTGGCCGACGGATGGCGAGGTGGTCCGTTCGTTCCCCCCCGACGCCAGTGGCAAACGGGGGATCGCCATTGCCGGTGGTACCGGTGACCCGGTCCGGGCCGCCGCCGATGGTCGCGTGGTCTATGCGGGTAGTGGCCTGATCGGGTATGGTCAACTCATCATCCTGAAACACGATCCGGTCTATCTTAGCGCTTATGCACACAACAGCCGTCTGCTGGTGGATGAGGGCGACCGCGTCGAGCAGGGAGAACTCATCGCCGAGATGGGTGACAGCGGCACCGACCGGGTCCAGCTCCACTTCGAGGTTCGCCGGGATGGTCGACCGGTGGATCCGGAGGCGCATCTGCCTGGTCGCTGATGGACAAAAAAGCAACACCCAAAGGAGCGATGATGTCCGAAGAGCACCGTGACCCGGTTTCGGCCGAAGAGGACGGGACGATCGACGATGGCGAGTCCGCCGGGGTCCGGACTGGTGGAGGAGTGGATGGAGTCGTGGCCGAAGGCGCCGAATCCGGGGTCGTTGCAGAGGTACCCGAGGTGGAGGAGCGTTACGAGGCCGGGGCGATCCCGCAAGGGCAGATCGATGCGACCCGACTCTATCTCTCCGAGATCGGGTTCTCGCCCCTGCTGACCGCTGCCGAGGAGGTGGAACTCGGTCGTGCCATCCAGCAGGGCGATGCCGCCGCGCGCAAGCGGATGATCGAATCCAACCTGCGGTTGGTGGTGAAGATCGCGCGCCGCTACCTCAACCGCGGGCTGCCCTTGCTGGACCTCATTGAAGAGGGCAACCTCGGCCTGATCCGTGCTGCCGAAAAGTTCGATCCCGAACGCGGTTTTCGCTTCTCCACCTACGCCACCTGGTGGATCCGGCAGACCATCGAGCGCGCCATCATGAACCAGACGCGCACCATTCGCCTGCCGATCCACGTCATCAAGGAGATCAACATCTACCTGCGGGCGGCGCGCCATCTGTCGCAGACTCTGGACCACGAGCCGACGGCCGAGGAGATCGCGGAGGAACTGGACAAGCCCCTGGACGAGGTCAAGCGGATGCTCGGTCTCAATGAACGGGTGGCCTCGGTGGATGAGCCCATGGGGCATGGCGACGGTGACGGCGATCGCTCTCTGCTGGACTCCATTGCCGACGACACCCTGGTGGAGCCTACCGAGCTCCTGCAGGACGACGATGTCCGTGCTCACATGGAAGAATGGCTGGAGCAGCTCACCGAGAAACAGCGCTCCGTGGTGGAACAGCGCTTCGGGCTCAGCGGTCGCGAGCCGGCGACCCTGGAAGAGGTGGGCAGCCGGATCGGTGTCACCCGCGAGCGGGTTCGCCAGATCCAGATCGATGCGTTGCGCCGGTTGCGCCGGATCCTCGAGGCCGAGGGGTACGATGCCGATGCATTGTTCAAGTAACGGCGGGGAACGGGCGTGCAGCTGAGTCTCGAAGGCAACCCGCGCTACGCCATCCACGCCTATGGACCAGAAGGGATCACCCTGATCCTGCCCCGCGAGGAGACGCCGGAAAACCCGCCACTGACCGAAGGCTTCGTCGACGAGGGCAAGGATGTCCTCGCCGGCAGTTTCCTGATCACCCCGGAGGGGCTGGAGCGCGACTGGGAACCGGCCCGCTTCGAGGACCTGACCCGCGCCCATTTCGAAGCGCTGGCCCGCTTGCCGGTGGCCATCTTTATCCTGGGGACGGGAACGCGCGCGCGTCTGCCGCATCCCGGCCTGAGTGCCCCGCTGGGCGAGGCGGGCATCGGACTGGAGGCGATGGACACGGCGGCGGCATGCCGGACCTTCAATGTCCTGCTCGGCGAGGGGCGCGCGGTGGCCGCCGGTTTCCTGCCGCTGGACGAGTGAGCCTCCGGGCGATCTCAAATTGACAGCATCCCCACCGCTCTTTACCTTACCCGTTTGGCTCGCGGGGCAGTGCCCCGTGCGTTCACCCCAGTCAGCCGGCACGCGGAACCAGTAACTTGAACGACGAATTCGCACGCATCAATCGCCTGCCACCCTACGTCTTCAACATCGTCAACGACCTCAAGGCCAGGGCGCGCGCCCGGGGCGAAGACATCGTTGATTTCGGCATGGGCAATCCGGACCAGCCGACACCGCGTCACATCGTCGACAAGCTCGTGGAAGTGGCCCAGCGCAACAACACCCACCGCTACTCCATGTCCCGGGGGATCCCGCGGCTGCGCCGCGCCATCGCCCACTGGTACCAGGATCGCTACGGTGTCGAGATCGATCCGGAGAACGAGGCCATCGTGACCATCGGTTCCAAGGAGGGGCTGGCCCATCTGGCGCTGTCGGTGCTGGAGCAGGGGGACACGGTGCTGGTGCCGAATCCGGCCTACCCCATCCATCCGTACGGGGCGGTGATCGCCGGGGCGGACATCCGCCATGTGCAGCTGGTGCCGGGCATCGATTTCTTCGCCGAGCTGGAGCGCGCCATCAAGGAGAGCTGGCCGCGTCCGAAGATGCTGATTCTCAATTTCCCCGGCAATCCCACCGCCGAGTGCGTCGAGCTCGAGTTTTTCGAGCGGGTGGTGGAGATGGCGCGGGAGTACGGGATCTGGGTGGTCCACGACATCGCCTACGCCGAGATCGTCTTCGACGGCTACAAGGCACCGTCGATCCTCGAAGTGCCGGGAGCCAAGGAGGTGGCGGTGGAGTTCTACAGCCTCTCCAAGACCTACAACATGCCGGGCTGGCGAGTCGGCTTCATGTGCGGCAACGACAAGCTGGTCTCGGCCCTGGCGCGGATGAAGTCCTATCTCGACTACGGTACTTTCACCCCGATCCAGGTGGCCGCCATCTCGGCTCTGGAGGGCCCGCAGGATTGCGTGACCGAGATTCGCGACATGTATCAGCGGCGGCGCGACAGCCTCATTGCCGGGCTCCACGCGGCCGGCTGGGCCGTTGAACCACCGAAGGCGACCATGTTCGTATGGGCGCCCATCCCTGAAGCGTACCGCCATCTCGGCTCGCTGGAGTTTTCCAAGAAGCTCCTCCAGGATGCGAAGGTGGCCGTCTCGCCGGGAGTCGGCTTCGGCGACTACGGCGACGATCACGTGCGCTTCAGCCTCATCGAGAACGAACACCGCACCCGTCAGGCGACCCGCGGTATCCGCGACATGTTCCGCCGCGACGGCGTCGCCGGCGCCTAAGAGAATCAGGAGGACAAAACAGTGAAACCGGTGAAGATCGGACTGCTCGGACTCGGCACCGTGGGTTGCGGAACCGTCAACGTCCTTGGTCGCAATGCCACGGAGATCAGCCGTCGCGCCGGCCGCGGCATCGAGATCGGCCACGCCGCCGCTCGCGATGTGGAACGGGCGCGCGACTGCGACACCAGCACCATGCGTCTCTCCACGGATCCCATGGCGGTGGTCAACGATCCCGATGTGGACGTGATCGTGGAGCTCATGGGCGGTGACGGCCTGGCCCGCGAGGCGATGATGGCCGCCATCGATGCCGGCAAGCACGTGGTGACCGCCAACAAGGCGCTCATTGCCAAGCACGGTAACGCGATCTTCGAAGCCGCCCAGGAGAAGGGCGTGATGGTCGCCTTCGAGGCCGCCGTGGCCGGCGGTATTCCGATCATCAAGGCGGTGCGCGAGGGGCTGGCCGGCAACCGCATCGAGTGGCTGGCCGGGATCATCAACGGCACCGGCAACTTCATCCTCACCGAGATGCGCGACAAGGGCCGCGAGTTCGCCGATGTCCTCGCCGAGGCGCAGGCGCTGGGCTATGCCGAGGCCGATCCGACCTTCGACGTCGAGGGCATCGACGCGGCTCACAAGCTGACCATCCTGGCCTCCATCGCCTTCGGCATGCCGCTGCGCTTCGATCGGGTCTACTGCGAGGGGATCGGTCACATCGCCCGCGAGGACGTGACCTATGCCGAGGAGCTGGGCTACCGGATCAAGCACCTGGGCTTCGCCCGCCAGGGGGGCGCCGGGGTGGAGCTGCGCGTCCATCCGACCCTGATCCCGGAGCGCCGCCTCATCGCCAACGTCGACGGTGTGATGAACGCGGTGCTGGTGCACGGCGACGCCGTCGGCCCGACCCTCCACTACGGCGCCGGTGCCGGCGCGGAGCCCACCGCATCGGCGGTGGTGGCCGACCTGGTGGACGTGGTCCGGGCCCTGACCAGCGATCCGGAGAACCGGGTGCCGCATCTGGCCTTCCAGCCCGACGCCATCGACGACCGTCCAGTGCTCGACATCGAAGCGGTGCGCACCAGCTACTACCTGCGCCTGCAGGCCGCCGATCGGCCCGGGGTGCTGGCCGACATCACCCGGATCCTCGGTGAAAAGGGCATCAGCATCGAGGCGATGATGCAGAAGGAGCCGCTGGGCGATGCCCCGGACAGCGCCACCATCATCATGCTGACCCACCAGGTGGAGGAGCAGGCCATGAATGCCGCCATCAACGGCATCCAGGCCCTACCGAGCGTGCTCGGCGAGGTCACCCGCATCCGCATGGAGCCCCTGGGCTAACCTTCGAGAGAGGACACAACGATGCCGTTTCGCCCCCGCTACACCGGTCTCATCGACACGTACCGGGATCGCCTGCCGGTGCAGGACGACACCCGCGTCATCGGCCTGGGCGAGGGCAACACCCCGCTCATCCGGTTGAACAACATCCCGACCCTGCTGGAGCAGGACGTCGACATCTACGTGAAGTACGAGGGCCTCAATCCCACCGGCTCGTTCAAGGATCGCGGCATGACCATGGCCGTGACCAAGGCCGTGGAAGAGGGCTCGAAGGCGATCATCTGCGCCTCCACCGGGAACACCTCGGCGGCGGCCGCGGCCTATGCCGCACGCGCCGGGATCACCGCCTTCGTCCTGATCCCCGATGGCAAGATCGCCATGGGCAAGCTGGCGCAGGCGATGATCGAGGGGGCCGTGGTGATCCAGATCCGCGGTAACTTCGACGAGGGCATGCGGCTGGTGAAGGAGGTCGCAGCCGAGGCGCCGGTGACCATCGTCAACTCCATCAACCCGTATCGGCTCCAGGGCCAGAAGACCGCCGCCTTCGAGATCGTCGAGGAGCTCGAGCGTGCGCCCGACTACCACTGCCTGCCGGTGGGCAATGCCGGCAACATCACCGCCCACTGGATCGGCTACAGCGAGATGGCGGCCACCCGCCCGGACGACGTGACCCGAGCGTGCAGCTACTGCGACGGGCACTGCAAGTACTCCGGCGGCGCCGTGGTCGGCAATCGCCCGGTGATGGTGGGCTATCAGGCCGCCGGCAGCGCGCCGTTCATGCGCGGCGGCTTTGTCGATGAACCGGATACTGTGGCCACGGCCATTCGCATCGGCCACCCGCAGTCCTGGGACAGCGCCTGGACGGTGCGCGAGGAGTCCGGCGGCTGGTTCGACGAGTGTGACGACGAGGCGATCCTCGAGGCGCAGCGGCTGCTCGCCGACCGCGAGGGGATCTTCTGCGAACCCGCCTCTGCGGCGTCGGTGGCCGGGGCCATGGCCGACATTCGCAGCGGCCGCATTGCCCCGGGGAGTACCGTGGTCTGCACCCTGACCGGACACGGCCTCAAGGACCCGGATACCGCCATCAGCCAGGCCGAGAACCACGGGGGGCGCATGGTCACGGTGGACGCCGACCTCGCCTCGGTGAAGTCGGCCATCCTCGGCAACATGGAATAATCTCGTGGCGGCGGAACGGCGGCTGACGCTGCTGGCGCCGGCCCTGTTCGGACCGTTGCCGGGGCTGACCGAGGCCCTGGCGGCCACGCCGGGGGAACAGCTTCCCGGACTCGAGGCCCTGCGCCTCCTGGCCACCCGGGGGCGGCACGGCTCCGGCAGGGATCTGGAACCGGAACTCCTGGCTGCCGTGGGCCGGGAACCCGATTCCGGGATCGCGCCGCTGACGTGGCTGGCCGAACAGGGCACCCCTCCCGATGGATACTGTCTGCGCGCCGACCCGGTTCACCTGCTGCCGGGCCAGCACAATCTGCTGCTGGCCGGGGCGGGAGAGGAACTGGCCCTGGACAGGACGGCGGCCGAGGACTTTGTTGCCAGCCTCAATGCGCTGTACGGCGACCGGGGCTGGCGTTTCGAGGCGCCCCGGCCGGATCGCTGGTATCTCCACCTTCCACGGCCGCCGTCGCTGCAAACGACCCCGTTGCCCGATGTCCTCGGGATGCCGGTGGACCACCATCTTCCCGGCGGCGACGAGGGGCGCGAATGGAACGCCATCCTCACCGAGATCCAGATGGCCCTGCACGGCCATCCCCGCAACGCCGAGCGGGTCGAACAGGGGCGGGCGATGATCAACAGCGTGTGGTTCTGGGGCGGGGGGACGATGGCCGCCACCGGATCGACCGGGACGCCCCCCGTTCTGTGGGCCGATGGCCCGGTGGCGCGGGGTCTTGCCCTCCATGACGGCGTCGAATGCCGGATCGCTCCGGAGGATGGCGCGGCCTGGTTGCGGGCGGCGGAGACCGGCGAGCATGTGGTGGCGGTGGAGTCGGGGCGGTATACCCCCCGCGAGTCCCCCGGCGCCTGGCTGGCGCATCTGGAGTACATGGAAGAGGCGTGGTTGCGCCCCCTGCTGGAGGCGCTGCGGCGGCGCGAGGTGCGTCACCTTCGCCTGGTCGCGCGTGCCGGTACCATCGAATTGACCCCGCGCCGGCTGCATCGGTTCTGGGAGCGGCCCCGGTCGCTTGCCCGGCTGATGGCCGGTCCCGGGGATCGGGACCACTGAACGGTTCGTCGTTTCGCGAGCGGAGGGATTCATGGAACACTTTGTTCAGGCCGTGGCCGAGCGTTTCGACCTGATCAGCTTTTCCTACGCGGTGACCCTGCTGGCCTACACGGTGCGGGACATGCTGCCGCTGCGCGCGCTGCTGGCCGTGGCGGCGCTGACCATGCTCGGTTTCGGCTGGCAGACCGGCATGACGGCCATGGTGGTATGGAACAGCCTCTTCGTGGTGGTGAATCTGGTCCAGCTCGTTCTGGTCATCCGCGAGCGGCGACCGGTCCGGTTCGACAGCGACGAGGCGCGCCGGGCCTGGGAAACCGTCTTCTGGGCGATGACCCCGCGTGAATTCATGCGCCTCTGGGGTCGGGGCGAGCGAGTCCGGTTGAATGCGGGCACGCTGTGCAGCCAGGGGCAGATCCCCGCCCATCTGGCGATGGTGCTTTCCGGCACGGTCAGCGTGGAGCAGTCGGGGCGGTCGGTGGCTCGAGTCGGCGCCTTTCAGCTGGTGGGCGAGATGGGCTTCATCACCAACAGTCCGGCCACGGCGGATGCCGTGGTTCGGGAGCCGGTGGAGCTGCTGCAATGGCGGCGAGCGGATCTGGCCCGCCTGGCCCGTCGGCATCCCGAGCTGGTGCGCAAGCTGGACAGCGCCATTGGTCAGGATCTGGTTCGCAAGCTCACGTCCGGTACGGCGGGGCCCGACGAGTGCGGCGTCGTCGCTGCATGAGCCGCGCGGGATGATGTATCATGCCCGGTTTCCACTGCCGCCGAGTGAATCATGCAGGAACTGAACACCCAATACGCCCGTATCGATGACTTCCAGGGACGCGCCGAGTCCCTGAGGGGGTATCTTTGACCTCGATGGACGGCGGGAACGCCTGACCGAGGTCGAGCGTGAACTGGAAGATCCGGATGTCTGGTCGCAACCGGAGAAAGCTCAGGAACTGGGACGCGAGCGCGCCCGCCTGGCCGAGATGGTGGCCACCATGGACGATCTGGCTAGTGGTCTCGCCGATGCCCGTGAACTGCTCGACATGGCCGCCGCCGAGGATGACGAGGGCACCGCCGAGGAGGTGGTCGCGGATCTCGACGCGCTGGAAAAACGGCTGGAACGACTGGAATTCCAGCGCATGTTCTCCGGCGAGATGGACGCCAACAACGCCTATGTCGACATCCAGGCCGGCTCCGGAGGCACCGAGGCCCAGGACTGGGCCAACATGCTGCTGCGCATGTATCTGCGCTGGGCCGAACGGCGCGGATTCGACACCGAGATCATCGAGGTCTCCGAGGGCGATGTCGCCGGCCTCAAGAGCGCCTCGCTGAAGATCAGCGGCGAGCATGCCTACGGCTGGCTGCGCACCGAGACCGGCGTCCACCGGCTGGTTCGCAAGTCGCCTTTCGACTCCGGCAACCGCCGCCACACCTCCTTCGCCTCCGTCTTCGTCTACCCCGAGGTGGACGACACCATCGAGGTCGAACTGGACATGGGCGACGTGCGCGTGGACACCTACCGCGCCGCCGGTGCCGGTGGTCAGCACGTCAACAAGACCGACTCCGCCGTGCGTCTGACCCACGAGCCCACCGGCATCGTGGTCCAGTGCCAGACCGAACGCTCGCAGCACCAGAACAGAGCCCGCGCAATCGAAAGTCTGCGCGCCAAGCTCTACGAGATGGAGCTGCGCAAGCAGCAGGAGGAGAAACTGGCCCAGGAAGACTCCAAGGCCGACATCGGCTGGGGCAGCCAGATCCGCTCCTACGTCCTCGACTCCGGGCGGATCAAGGATCTGCGCACCAACGTCGAGGTCGGCAATACCCAGGCCGTGCTCGACGGCGACCTGGACGGCTTTATCAAGGCCAGCCTCAAACAGGGCCTGTAACCGCGAAGAGAGGCAGGCCCTTGAAGAAGGTGGCGGGGGTGGGAACACGCGCTGTCCCCGGCCCACGGCCAGCGAACAATCCAATGGGGGGAGAGTCCCCATTCCCAAGCGAGACGGAACGAATGAGCGACCAGCCGACTTCTGACGAGAACGAACAGATCGCCCAGCGACGCGCCAAGCTGTCCGCGTTGCGCGAACAGGGCAATCCGTTTCCCAACGATTTCCGCCGTAACGCCCTCGCCGGTGAGCTGCACGCGGAATACGGCGAGCATTCTTCCGAGTCCCTGGAGGCCGATCCGGTACGGGTGGCGGTGGCCGGGCGGATGATGACCCGCCGGATCATGGGCAAGGCGAGTTTCGCCCACCTCCAGGACACCTCCGGCCAGATCCAGCTCTATGTGCAGCGCGACAGCCTGCCGGAGGGGGTCTACAACCAGAACTTCAAGAAGTGGGACATCGGCGACATCGTCGGTGCCGAGGGCACGCTGTTCAAGACGAAGACCGGCGAGCTGACGGTGCAGGTCGACGCGATTCGCCTGTTGACCAAAGCGCTGCGGCCGCTGCCGGAGAAGTTTCACGGGCTGGCCGACCAGGAGACACGCTACCGTCAGCGCTATCTCGACCTGATCACCAACGACGGCAGTCGTGCGACCTTCCGCAAACGCTCGGCCATCGTCGATTTTGTGCGCCGCTACCTGGTGGACCACGACTTCCTCGAGGTGGAGACGCCGATGATGCATGTGCTCCCCGGCGGGGCGGCGGCAAAGCCTTTCGCGACCTACCACAATGCCCTGGACATGGAACTGTTCCTGCGCATCGCCCCGGAGCTCTACCTGAAGCGCCTGCTGGTGGGTGGCTTCGACCGGGTCTTCGAGATCAATCGCAACTTCCGCAACGAGGGGCTCTCTACCCGCCACAACCCCGAGTTCACCATGGTGGAGTTCTACCAGGCCTATGCCGTCTACAGCGACCTGATGGACACGACCGAGGAGCTGCTGCGCCGCCTGGCGGAACACGTGCAGGGCGACACGACGATCCACTATCAGGGCGAGGACTACCACCTGGGCCGGCCCTTTACCCGCCTGACCCTGAAGGAGGCGGTGCTGGCGTACAACCCGGAGCTGGCCCCGGCCACCCTGGAGGACCGCGAGGCGTGCGCCGACGTGGTGCGCGGCATGGGCATCGAGGTCGGCGAGCAGTGGGGGCTCGGCAAGCTGCAGACGGTGATCTTCGAGGAGACCGCCGAGGACCGGTTGCGCGAGCCGACCTTCATCACCGAATACCCGGCGGAGGTCTCGCCGCTGGCGCGGCGCAATGACGCCGACCCCTTCGTCACCGACCGCTTCGAGCTGTTCATCGGCGGGCGCGAGATCGCCAACGGCTTCTCCGAGCTCAACGATGCCGAGGACCAGGCCGAGCGCTTCCGCGCCCAGGTGGCGGAGAAGGAGGCGGGCGACGACGAGGCGATGTACTTCGACCAGGACTACATTACCGCCCTTGAGCACGGCATGCCGCCGGCGGCGGGGGAGGGGATCGGCATCGATCGGCTGGTGATGCTGTTCACCGACGCCGCATCCATCCGCGATGTGGTCCTCTTTCCGCACATGCGCCCGCGGGGGGAGGGATGAACGCGGAGGTTGTGGCAGCCGTCGCTGGAGCGGCAGTTGCAGGATTGCTGGTCGGCGGATACCTCGGCCACTGGTGGACCATCGCGGGGCAACGGCGAAAGGAGCTGGACTACTATGCCGGAAGTCTTTTCTCGCGCCTGGAGAAGCAGCGCGACATGGTGAAGGGTGGCGTCTACCCGCACGATGCCGACGAGATCGACCATGCCGTATTCGCTGAAGTGAAGCGCCGGTTTTCCTGGCTCCGTCGCAAGCGGCTGGACGGTGCCATCGATGATTTCATGCGGGCCCGGCGGGAATGCGGCTATTCCGTGAAGGGTATCTATCAGTTTGCTCATCCGGAGCGCTTGCTGATGGCCATCGAACGGCTCCAGAGAGTGCTCCCGAACCGCTGAGATCCGCTCCGGCGTCGCCCCTCTCAGCCCCGGCGGGCCCGCACCGCCTCGGCGAGCAATCGGGCGAGTCCCTCGCTGTCTTCCCATCCCAGGCAGGCGTCGGTAACCGACTGGCCGTAGGTCATGTCGTCGCCGATCTCCTGCCGGCCCTCCCGGAGATGGCTCTCCACCATGACTCCGATGATGCGGCGATCGCCGGCGGTCAGCTGACTCGCCACGTCGCGGGCGACCTCCAGCTGGCGCCGCGGATCCTTGCGCGAGTTGGCGTGCGAGCAGTCGACCATCAGTCGTGGTGGCAGCCCGGCGTTCTCCAGTTCGGCGGCGGCCCGGGCCACGTGTTCGGCGTCGTAGTTGGGCTCGCCGTTCCCCCCCCGGAGGATGATGTGGGTGTCCTCGTTGCCGGAAGTGGAAAAGATGGCCGAGCGACCCTCGCGGGTCAGCGACATGAAATGGTGCGGGTGGGCCGCCGAGCGGATGGCGTCGATGGCGATGTTGAGGCTGCCGTCGGTGCCGTTCTTGAAGCCCACCGGGCAGGAGAGGCCCGATGCCAGCTCGCGGTGAACCTGGCTCTCGGTGGTGCGCGCCCCGATGGCCCCCCAGCTCACCAGATCGGCGACGTATTGCGGACTGATGAGGTCGAGGAACTCGGTGGCCGCCGGCATGCCCGTCTCCGCCAGGTCCACCAGCAACTGGCGCGCCTTCTGCAAGCCCTTGTTGATGTGGAAACTGCCGTCCAGATCGGGATCGTTGATGAGCCCCTTCCAGCCCACGGTGGTGCGCGGTTTCTCGAAGTAGACCCGCATGACCACCAGGAGATCGTCGGCCAGTTCGTCTTTCAGACCTTTCAAACGCCGGGCGTACTCCCGGGCCGCGTCGGGGTCATGGATGGAGCAGGGCCCCATGATCGCCAGCAGCCGGTCATCCTCGCCGGTCAGGACCCGGTGAATGGCCGCGCGGGTCTCGTGAATGGTGTCCGCCGCCGCCGAAGACATGGGGAGGGTCTCGTGGAGCTGGTTCGGGGTGACCACCTCCTTGATGTTGATGATGCGCAGATCTTCGGTATTGTGCGTCATGGGCTGCTGGTCTTGTCGATCGGGCTGCGTGGGATTGGCCCATTCTAGCGCGTTTGCCACTGCTCTTGGGTAGTCCGGGCCGGATTTGGATTGAGTCCAGATACAGGTGCAGGCTACCCCGACTCGTGATGGCTGCCAACCCCGATCGAATTATTGACCCCGCCTGCGCAGATCGAGTTCGAATTTCCGCTTCCAGAATTCCGCCGGGTCATCCCGCAGCAGAGGGCCCGGAAGCCGGGTGGCCCGACCCTCGGCGGCCTCGTCCTGTTGCTGGCGGACAAGCGAGCGTCGGGCATCGAGATACTTGTTGACGCGGTCGCGGTTGTGTTCGGCGCGATGGTGTTCCGGATCGCGCTCCAGCGCGGTCTCGTAGGCGGCGATGGCCTCGCCCATGCGATTCGCGCGGACCAGGGCGTTGCCGCGATTGTAGTGGGCGCGGGCGCTGTCCACGGTGGCGAAGACGCCGGCCGCCTGGAGATAACGACCGGCACGAAACAGCGCCATGCCCCGCCATTCCGGATCCCGGAAGTGTTCGGCGGCCCGGGTGTGCTCACCCTCGCGAAGGAACTGCATGGCGCGCTGGTCCGGCGTTCGCCACAGGTCCTCGTGGACCGAACGCTCCAGCGGGCCGTCATCCCGGTCCAGAGCGGGAAGGGGAGGCGGGACCACCAACAGGGGGAGGGCGAGCAGCCAGCCTCGGCGCAGTCCCGGCATCGCGAGCAGGATGACAAGCAGCACCAGCCAGGGTCCCAGGTGGCTCGGATCGGGGCCATCACCGGCCCGGGTGTGATCCGTGAAGGCGCTCTGCGCGCGCGGCAGGGGGTGGCGCTGGTCCGGAAACTCCGCAGCGGACCACCAGTGTCCCGCGTTTACCGTACCGGCGGCAAGCGCGTCTCCCTCGGGACCGGGACCGTCGACCGAGACGCGATGGACAGGCACTCCGTCCTCGGCGAGCAGCGCCGCGCCGGAGGGGGCGCCTTCGCTCGCCAGCCCTTCGCCGATGAGGATCACCGCCGCGTTGCGCAGTCGGGTCCGCTCGATGACTGCGCGCGCCCGCGTCAGCGCCTCATCCGGATTCAGACCGGAGACCGGCATGGTCTCGTGTCGCAGCCACTGAAGCTGGCGCCGCACCATCGCCGTCTCCGGTGTCGGCGGGACCACCTCGTGGGTCGTGCCCGCCGTGGCCAGGAGGCCGACCTGTGGCACCCGGGTCGTCTCCAGCCATTCGCCCAGGGCCTCCTCCAGGGCCGGATGAGGCGCCTCCGGATGGGACAGGTCGAGCACCAGCAGGACCGCCGAAGTGCGCTGATAGAAGCGGTCTCCGGCGCCGGGCAGGCGGGGCTCGGCCAGGGCCACCACGGTCAGCACCAGTCCCAGCGCCAGCAGCGGGGGGGCCAGCCAGGCTCGGTCCCGGTTCCCGCCGGCGGTCTGGTTCAAGTGGGACAGCAACTCCGGATCCACGATCCCGGCCCACGGCGATGGCCCCCGGCGGCGGCGATACCACAGGAACCAGAGCACCGCGACCGGGAGCAGCAGCCACAGCCGTTCGGGATGGGCCAGGAACGGGTCGCCGGGAATCATCATGACTCGTTCTCCCCGCGACCGGCGGCGCGCGCCATCCAGAGCAGGCCGAGCAGCAGAGCGGCGCCCAGGGGCCAGGAGTAGAGTTCGCGGGTCTCGCGCAGGCGTCCCTGACCCTCCACCGGTTCCATCTCGTCGATGGTGGCCAGCAACGCCTCCAGCGCCGCGGGGGAGTGCGCCGGAAAGTATTCGCCACCGGTGGCCTCGGCCACGTTGCGGAGCAGCGCCTCGTCCAGATCCCGCATGGGATCGCGGAAGAAATCCTCGTCATCGTCCCCCCCGGCGAGGGCGCTGATGCCGATGGTATGGATCCGCAGCCCGGATTCCACCGCGCGTTCCAGCGCGACCCCCATGGGGATCCCCGGAGCCGTGTTGGCTCCGTCGGTGAAGAGGAGCAGAACCGGGTCTTCGGCCCCCTTGTCGCCGGCGCGTTCGGCGGCCAGTGCCACGGTGGCGCTGATGGCCGTGGTCGATCCGGCCAGGCCGACGTCGCTCCGGGCGAGCATGGCGCGCAGCCCGTCGTGATCGTGGGTCAACGGGACCAGCGGGAAGGCGCGGCCGCCGAAGACCAGCAGGCCGAGGCGGTCGCCCGAGCGGCCCGCAATGAAGGTGTCCAGGGCCTCCCGGGACACATCCAGTCGGGTGACCGCCTCGCCGTCCATCTCCATGTCGCGGATAAGCATGCTCACCGAGATGTCGAAGGCCACCATCAGATCGCGACCACTGATCGGGACCGAGGCGGTGGCCGGAGTGATCCAGACCGGGCGGGCGGCGGCGATCACCAGCAGTCCACCGAGGAGCAGGACCAGGAGCCGGCTCGACGCGCGGGTCCTGCCGGAGGAGGCCGGTTCGTCCCCCGCCTCGTCGAAGAAGGGGACCCAGAGGGCTCGGCCGGTGGGCGGTGCCGGCGGGAGCCGGCGTCGCAGAAGCCATGCCAGGAGCGGCAGGAGAAGGGCCCAGGGCCAGTGCCATTCGAGCATCACATGTTCTCCGGGCGGGCACGTCGTATCCAGCGTCCGACAAGACGGAACAGGGCCTCGCGGTCGACTTCCCCGGACGGCACCGCTGGGCGGTAGGGGCCATCCAGCAGACAGTGGCCGGCTCCCCGGGAGAACACCCCGGGTTCCAGGGCATTGTCCAGGGCGTGGAGCCAGGCGAGGCCGACGCGGCCGGCCGCCGACGGGGCCAGCGTCTGGGTCAGTTCGCGCAGCAACTCGTTGATCCGGGCCAGTTCACGGGCGCGCTCGCCATCGTCGGCGGGCGGTGTGGCGTGAAGGCTGCGTAGCTTGCGCAGGGCCCGGCGGCGGGGGCGGCGCCGAACATGGAGACGGGCCAGGCCGACGGCCAGCGGCAGGGCGAGCAGCAGACCGCCGCCCAGCCACCACCAGCCCGGGGCCGGGGGCCAGAGGCTGACGGCGTCGGGTGTCTGCATCCCGTGGAGGCCGGCGACCAGTTCCTTGCGGGTCATCCGCGGCTCCCTCGGCGGCGTGCGTGGAGCAAGCGCTGGACGCTGTCCACCGGGTCGTGCTCGGTGGACAGGCGCAACAGCCAGGCCCGATGATCGACAAAGGCCGAGCGGACCCGTTCGGCGCGTTCCTCGAAACGACGCTGGTGCGCCTCTCGCAGGTCCGGATCGGAGAAGTCGAGATGGCCGCGCCGATGGCCGTCGGTGGCCGGATACAGACCCGGAGGCGGGGCCTCCCGCTCCAGTGGGTCGTAGACGAAGCAGCCGAACAGATCGTACCGGCGCGAGAGTGGATCGAGCAGGAGGCGGGAATCGTCATCCAGTCCCTGGAAGTCACTGATCGGGACCAGCGCGGAGCCGGTGGGGACCCGGTGCAGCACGAAACTGAACAGCGATGCCGGTTCCGGGGTTGCTTCATCGCCTTCCGGGGCGGTGGTGTGGGCCTCCACCAGGGCGAGGATCAGGGTGAGCACACCGCGTCGCCCCGAGGTGGCGGGAAGGTGTATTCGGCCGCGTTCGGTGAAGATCGTCGCGCCCACTCGGTCGCCCTCGGCCACCGCCGTCCACGCCAGCAGCGTCGCGACCCGGGCGGCCATGACCGACTTCAGCATGCCGCGAGTGCCGAACCGCATGGAACGGCGAAAGTCCACCAGCAGGTGCAGCGGTCGCTCGCGCTCCTCCCGGTAGAGGCGGGTGTAGACCCGGCCGGTGCGTGCCAGCGCCTTCCATTCGACCAGGCGCAGATCGTCGCCCGGCTGGTAGGGACGCACATCATCGTGGTCGAGGCCGCGGCCCCGCAGGGGCGCGACATGGTGACCGCGGCGGTGCCGTTCCGGCGCCCGACGCTGGCCGATGGCAAGATAGCGGGCCACGGGCCGCAGGGCGATCAGGTCGCGTCGACGCACCATCACGGGCGAAGCGTCGGTGGTGGAGGCGTCTCCGGATGCGCTCCCGCCGGCCGAGGGGATCAAACAGGCGCGTAACCGGTTCCACCACATGGTCACGCGGCGGGTCCGCCCCGTCCCGGTGGACGGCTCGCTGGCGTGGGTGACCGGCAACGGCACGGCACCCCCCTCAGGCGGCGCGCACGCGGTCGAGCAGGTCGTCGATGACCCGGTCGGGGGTGATCCCGGAGGCCTCCGCCTCGAAGGAGAGGACCAGTCGGTGGCGCAGGGTGTCGTGGGCCACGCGCTGGATGTCCACCGGGGTCACGTGGTCGCGATCGGCCAGCCAGGCGTGGCAGCGGGCGCAGCGGTCCAGCGCGAGGGTGGCGCGCGGGCTGGCGCCGAAGGCGATCCAGTGGCCGAGTTCCTCGCCGTAGGCCCCCGGTTCGCGGGTCGCGAGGACGAGCCGCAGCAGGTAGTCCTCCACCTCGGGGGCCATGTGCAGCTCCAGCGACTCGGCCCTGGCGGCAAAGACGGTGGCCTGCGTCATCGGCGCCGGACTGCTCTCCTCCTCATGGGTGGCGCGCCGGCGAGCCTCGCGCCGCGCCAGTTCCAGGATGTTCCGCTCCGCCGCCTCGCCGGGGTAATCCACCTTCACGTGCATCAGGAAGCGGTCCAGCTGGGCCTCCGGCAGGGCGTAGGTCCCCTCGGTTTCCAGCGGATTCTGGGTCGCCATCACCAGGAAGAGTTCCGGCAGGGGGTAGGTCTCGTGGCCGATGGTCACCTGGTGTTCGGCCATCGCCTCGAGCAGCGCCGACTGCACCTTCGCCGGCGCCCGATTGACCTCGTCGGCCAGCAGCAGATTGTGGAAGACGGGCCCGTGCTGAAAGGAGAAGGTCCCGGTCTCGGGGTGGAAGACCTCGGTTCCGGTGAGGTCGGCGGGGAGCAGGTCGGGGGTGAACTGGATCCGGTGGAAGTCCCCCTCGATGAGTTCGCCCAGTGCCTTCACGGCCCGTGTCTTGGCCAGCCCCGGTGCGCCCTCGACCAGCAGGTGGCCATCGGCGAGCAGGGCGATCAGGAGCCGCTCCACGAGGTGTTCCTGGCCGAGGACCCGCTGGCGCAGGTGCTCGCGAATGTTTCTGATGGCGGCGCGTTGCGACATCGTTTGTGCTCCTCGGTCTCGGTTCTTGTTCGGATCAGGAACGAGTCATCCCGGGGTCATCGCCTGGAGCGGGTCTTCGGGGGCGTGACGGCCCGCTCGCGGGGACGCCGTGAATACGTCCGTGTAGGCTCGCAGCGGCCATCCATGGCCGCTGACGCCCCGCGATCGGGCCGTCACGCCCCCGAAGACCCACCAACCAAGGTGGCCCCGCGCCTCTCCGGCCCGCTTCAATGTGGACCCCCGATCAACCTCCGGGGTTCCCGGAGGACCCCGACGCCCCCGGGGTTTCACCCAGTCGCTCGGTGAGCGCCGCCACCTCCCGGCGCAGCGCCTGGACCTCCTCCAGCGTCCGGGTCCGCTCGTCCTGGGCCCGGCTCTCAGTCTCTGCGCGCGTCTCCGCGATCTCTTCCTCGTGGATCGCCTGCATGGTGCTGACGATGATGCCGATGAACAGGTTCAGCATGGTAAAGCTGGACAGCAGGATGAAGACGACGAAATAGATCCAGGCATAGGGGAAGCTCTCCAGCACGGGGCGCGCGATGCCCTGAGACCAGCTTTCGAGGGTCATGATCTGGAACAGGGTGTAGAAGCTGGCGCCCAGGTGGCCGAACCATTGTGGGAACGCCTCGCCGAAGAGCTGGGTGCCCATCACCGCGAAGACATAGAAGATCATCGCCATCAACAGGGCCACCCAGCCGATGCCGGGCAGCGACTGGAGCAGCGCCTCGATGACCACCCGCAGCTTCGGCAGCATCGACAGCATGCGCAGGATGCGCAGAATGCGCAGGACGCGGAGGATGGCCAGTGGTCCGCTGGTCGGGAGCAGGGAGATGGCGACGATGATGAAATCGAATACGTTCCAGCCACTGCGAAAGAAGCGCGGGCCGTGGGCAAAGAGCTTGATGGCGATCTCCACCACGAAGACGGCCAGGATGATCCGTTCCATGCCCATGAGCAGGTCGCCGGCATGCGTCATGACGCGCTCGGAGGTCGCCAGACCGAGGGTGATGGCATTGAGAGTGATCATGGCGATGACGAAGCGCACCGGGCCGGTGGACTCGATCCAGAATGCGGCGCGCTGGCGCATGGCGGCCAGGTTCATGGTGGTGGTGACTCCTCTAGGACTGGGCTTCCGCAAGGATACAGGAAGGCGACGGAGACGTGCAGGCGGGAAAAATCGATCCGGATGGCCGACTTCGGGCATCATCCCGCCATGGCTACGAGAAAATGGTATTCACCCGGCGGTTCGACAAGAGGAAACATCCTCGGCGCGCTGGTCGTACTGCTGATGGTTACGGCATCACCCGGGATCGCCAGAGGTGGTGAAATCGCCCAGAAGGAGGTTCTCACCCGGAAGGAAGATATCCCCTCCAAGGAAGGTGTTTTCCCGCAGGAGGGAAGCGTCCAGCAGAAAGGGATTGTCCGGAGAACGGAACGTCTCCGGAAGAACGGGGATGGCGCTGCATCAAGCCTGACCGGAATGGTCGACCGTGCCCAGGAATCCGTCTCCAGTGGCGTCATCGGCCTCTCGCGCGTGACCGATCGCCTCCTCGGGACGCGGGCCGAATACGGCGACGAGGCCTACGATTCCATCCTGCGCATGCACATGGCTTACAACCATGATGCCCTGGGAAATCACTATGGCATGACCCTGGAAGGAGACCTGAGCCTGCCGGGAACCGAGGAGCGGGTGGAGCTGGTCTTCGAAAGCGACAATCCAGATGATCCCGCCGATCGCGATCGAGAGCTCCGTGGTGAGGGGACGGATGTTCGTCAGTATCTGGGACTGCGCTTTCTGAATCCCTTCCGCTTCGTGAAGACCGAGACGAGCTTTCGTATCCCGGGGCGGCTGCCCATGGAGCTGCGCAGTCAGCTGCGCGCCTGGCAGGACTTCCAGCCGGGCACCTGGCACCTCCGGCCACGGGTGACAGTGTTCGACGCAAGTGCGACCGGCACCGGTTACACAATGGATTTAAGTCTGCGTCGACCGGTGGGCAACGACATGCAGTTCCAGAGTTCCACTGCCGCCACCTGGTTCCGGCGCGAGGCGCAGTACTACTACGACCAGACCCTTTCCCTGATCCAGCCACTGGGGCGGCGCCGCGAGATCGTCTGGCAGATCGGTGCCGCCGGCGAGAGCGAGCCGGAGGACCGTCTGACGCTCTACTACGCCCAGTTCAGCTGGCGCCGAGTGGTGTACCGCGACTGGCTGCTGCTCGAGGTGCGTCCCCAGGCGCGTCGCGCCATCGAGGATGGCTTTATCCCCGAGTTCCGTTTCTATCTGGGGCTGGACCTGCTGTTCGGCCACCACACGGCCTATTGAATCTTCGTTTTTGTCCGGTGAGCTTGCCGGGTGTACCCTGTGGGCCGCCTTAGCGGAAGACTGGATGGTGACGACATGCGCTTGACGAGTCAGGCCTTCGAGGATGGCGAGGTGATCCCCGTCCGTTACACGGCCCCCAACACGAACGAACTGCCGCCCCTCGAGATCGACGAGGTCCCCGCGGAGACCCGGAGCCTGGTCGTGCTCATCGAGGACCCGGATTCCCCGCTGGGCAAGGAGGTGACCCACTGGCTGGCGTGGAACATTCCCCCGGAGACCCACCATCTCGACGCCACCCATGTGCCGGAGGGGACCCGGCTGGGGACCGATACGTTCGGCAAGATCGGCTACACCGGCCCGAATCCGCCGGAGGGATGCCATCACTACCATCTGCGTGTCTTCGCTCTGGATACGGAACTCGGATTACCGGCCGGGGCCAATCGGATTGATCTCGACCACGCGATGAAGGGGCATGTCCTGGATGAAGCTGAACTCACCGGGATCTTCGAACACTACATGGAGGACGAGGAGGAGTGATCTTCCCCTCGGCGACTCGGATGACACTTCATGATTGAACACCTGCGCAATTTCTTCATCACGGTCAATCCAGCCGTCTTTGCCGGCTCGGCGATCCTGGTCCTGCCCTTCGTGGTATTCGGGGTCGTTTGGCCCGATGCCGCCTTCGAGGTGTTCGATTCGATTCACACCTTCATTACCGAATACCTGGGCTGGGTCTATCTCATCGTGGTGACGTTTTTCCTCGGTTTCCTGATCTGGCTGGGCTTGAGCCGTTACGGCACGATTCGTCTCGGGCAGCCGGACGAGAAGCCGCAGTTCGGCTATTTTGCGTGGTTCTCCATGCTCTTCAGTGCCGGCATGGGGATCGGCCTGGTCTTCTGGAGCGTGGCCGAGCCGATGCTCCACTACCAGTTTCCGCCGGGCGGGGAAGGAGAAACCAAGGCGGCGGCTAATCAGGCCATGGTCTACACCTTCTTCCACTGGGGGCTGCACGCCTGGGCGGTCTACGTAATTCTGGGGTTGTCGGTGGCGTACTTCAGTTTCCGCTACCATCTGCCGTTGACCATTCGCTCCATTTTCTTCCCAATGCTGGGGAACCGGATCTACGGACCCATCGGCCACCTCATCGATGTCCTGGCGGTCTTCGGCACGCTCTTTGGGCTCGCGACCTCGCTGGGGCTCGGTGCCATGCAGTTGAACACCGGTCTCCATCAGCTGGTGGGACTGCCGATCTCGCACTGGTACCAGGTCGGCCTCATCGCCGTGATCACGACGGTTGCGGTGATGTCGGTCCTGTCGGGACTGAATCGTGGTCTGAAGTGGCTCAGTGTCTTCAATCTGTGGCTGGCCATCGTGGTGATGGGCTTCGTGCTGCTGGCCGGTCCGACCCTGTTCATCATCCGCTTCTTCCTGGAATCCACCGGGACCTATGTTCAGCAACTCGTCCAGATGAGCCTGACCACCGATGCTCTCGATGGCTCCCAGTGGCAGAAGGACTGGACCATGTTCTACTGGGCATGGTGGATCGCATGGTCGCCGTTTGTCGGGATCTTCATCGCGCAGATCTCGCGGGGGCGAACCATCCGCGAGTTCATCATCGGGGTGCTGGCGCTGCCGACGCTGTTCGTCTTTGCCTGGATGTCGATTTTCGGCGGCACGGCGCTGCACATGGAAATATTCTCCGAGGGCACCGGTATCGCCGAGGCCGTGGCTGCCGATACCTCGTCGGCGCTCTACGTGACCCTGGCACAACTCCCGTGGGTGACCATCTCTTCGGCGCTGGCAACACTGTTGATCGGTACCTATTTCATCACCTCGCTGGACTCGGGGACCCATGTCATCGATACCCTGCTGTCGCGGGGCAGCAAGCATTCGCCGCCGCGCCAACGCGTCATCTGGGGCTTTACCAAGGGGGCCGTGGCCTCGACCCTGCTCATCGTGGGCGGTGAGCAGGCGCTGGGAAGCCTGCAGACCGGTTCCATTATCGCCGGGCTGCCGGTGGCGATCATCCTGGTCTTCGCAAGCTACAATCTGATGCGCGCCCTGCAGCGGGAGTACCAGGTCGAGGGGATCCAGCCGCCCTGGGGCGGCGGTTGACAGCCCGGTCGGCTTGCATGGAGGCGTCTGCCCACCTATAAGCAGCGGGTGGTCCCGAGCACGGAAACCCGCATCGAACACGAGGAGATCCCAGCATGTGGAAGAAGGTCGACAATTACGTTCTGAACTGGCACAGCCAGCCCCGGCGTGGCGCCATCCATCTGCGCCTGGAGGATGGCGGGGAAAGCGTCCTCGACCATCTCTCCTGCGAGGACCTGGCTGCTCTGGGAGGTATCCTGCGCGAGGAGCCCGACGTGTGGTACCACACCACTCGGGGGGACATCGCGGCCCACTCGAAGCCGGAACACGAGGAAGAGATCGACTGAACCCGAACGGGGCTATGGACAGACCCCTGCCATCGGTGCATAGTGCGCCGTCCCCGGGAATCGGGGAGCAAATGGCGGTCGAAAGGTTCCAGAAACGGGACGGGGTCTTCTTCCTTGGGCGCGGTGGCGCGGCGGGAGAAGGCCCCGTCCCTTTTCGTTGCCGTTCGAACGGGTGAGGTACATGCGCGGGCCTGGAGCTCGCCAGGGAAGAGTCGAGACGAATCATGCTGTATCTGGCGCACAGGGTGTTCACCCTTCTGTTGGGGATCGGCGTACTGCTGGTCGGCGGGGGGCTGCTGGGTACCGCTCTGGGTATGCGAGCCAATCTCGCCGGGTTCCCGGAACTGGTGATCGGGGCGGTGATGGCGGCCTATTTTGCCGGTTTTATTGTCGGCACCTTCGTCGCGCCTCCGATCATCCGGCAGGTGGGCCATGTACGAGCTTTTTCGGCCTTCGCGGCCATCGCCTCGACTTCCGGCGTCCTGCACGCCATCTGGGTGGACCCCTGGTTCTGGGCGGTGTTGCGGATGCTGACGGGAGCCACGCTGGTGGGGATCTACATGGTGGTGGAGAGCTGGCTCTCCGAACAGTCCACTCGGGAGACGCGCGGCCGGATCTTTGCCATCTACATGATGACCACCCTGGTGGCCCTGGCCATGGGACAGTTCCTGCTGACCATCGGTGATGTGGAGAGTTTCGTGCCGTTCGCGGTGGCGACCATGCTCTTTTCGCTGGGTCTGGTGCCCATTGCTCTGACGCGCATGCGCGAACCGGAGCCGGTGGAGATGCCGAGTCTTGGTATTCCCCATCTGTTCCGGGTTTCACCGCTGTCGGTGGCCGGGGCCTTCTTCTCCGGAATTGCCTATGCTGCCTTCTGGGGGATGGGGCCGGTCTATGCCAGCGGCATCGGACTTGGCCAGTTCGGGGTCGCAGCGTTCATGGCGGCGACCATCCTGGGTGGTGCGCTGCTGCAGATCCCCATCGGTCATCTTTCCGACGCCTTCGACCGTCGGACCATCATGGCCTGGGCGGCACTGGGCGCGGCCGGATTGTCGGCGCTCACCGGTCTGGCCGGCTGGGTGGGGCTGCATCCGCTGATCGCCGTGGCCTTCGTTCATGGTGGAGTCCTGTTCACTCTCTATGGTCTGTCGGTGGCCCACATGAACGACCACCTGGAGCCCGGGGCGGTCCTGGAGGCGACCAAGGCATTGCTGCTGGTGCACGGGGGTGGTGCCGTGCTGGGGCCGCTGCTGGCCGGGTTGAGTATGGGATTGCTCGGGCCCCATGCCCTGCAGGCTTTTCTGGCCCTGGTTCTGATGCTCCTGGGAGGCTATGCGTTCCACCGCAAGCAGGTCTCGCCGGACATCCCGGAGGCGGAGCAGGGGGACTACATTCCGATGGTGCGGACCACGCAGATGGCGGCGGAACTGGATCCACGTCATCAGGAGTCGTTCTACGCCGACGACGAGGGGGCGCAAGAGGCGGGTGCCGATGCAGACGAAGCCGACCGGGTCTGAGGTCCCTGGACTTCCGCGCCACTCCGGTACCTATGTCGTGTTTCTACGGCTTGCGGAGACGATGAACCTGAGCATCGGGCGGCTCGGCGAGTGGACTCTGCCGGCGGGAATCTACGGTTACGTCGGCAGCGCCTTCGGACCGGGCGGACTGGCGGCGCGGGCAGGGCGCCACTGGCGAGGTGGCGCGAAACGGCGCTGGCATCTCGATCATCTTCGCCCCTACGCCGAGCCGGTCGCGCTCTGGTGGACACTCGATGGTCGACGTCGCGAGGCGCTCTGGGCCCGGGTGCTGAAAAGCTGGCCCGGGGTCCGGTCTCCGGTGCCCGGTTTCGGCGCCAGTGACCAGCGCAGTCGGTCTCACCTTTTTCTCTTCCCGGAACCGCCGGAACGGTTCGTGTTTGTCGATTGTCTGGTCCGCCGCGCACCGCGTCACGCACCGGTGGAGGGCTGGTCCGGTAATGACGGGACGGGCGGGCTCTGACACGGGCCGGGAAACTGCTACCATCCACCTATCTTTACACCGTTGAGGGGTGTGCCATGCAACTGCGAGTGCTCGATTTCGGCTTCCAGTCCGCCGTTCGTTCCCAGGCGGTCTACCACGGTATTGCCGAGGCCATGGGACCGGACGATGAGCCGGTCCTGACCCTGGTCAACCCGGACGATCCCTACGTCTGTGTCGGCCTGCACCAGGAGATCGCCCTGGAGGTCGACGAGGCATACTGCCGTGAGCAGAACCTGCCGATCATCCGCCGCCATGTGGGCGGTGGCTCGGTCTACCTGGATCGGGAGCAGATGTTCTTCCACTTCATCTACCCGGCCGGTCGGGCGCCGCGTTTCGTTTCACGGATTTTCGAGCATTTCATCGATCCCGTGATCGCCACCTACCAGGACCTCGGGGTCAACGCCACCTTCCGGCCGGTGAATGACATCCATGTCGATGGCCGCAAGATCGGTGGCACCGGGGCGGCGACCATCGGCGATGCCACGGTGATGGTCGGCAGCTTCATGTTCGACTTCGATGTCGACACCATGGCGCGCTGTCTGAAGGTCACCTCGGAGAAGTTCCGCGACAAATTGCGCGCCGGCATGAACGACTACATCACCACCTTGAAGCGTGAACTGGGCGAAGCGCCGAGCCGGGAGGCGGTGCGTGAGGCTTTCCTCGCCCGGATCGGCGAGAGCCTCGGTGTCGAAGTGGTCCCGGATGAACCGACGGCGGCCGAACAGGCGAGCATCGCCGAGCAGGAAGAGGCGCTCCAGGACCCGGAATGGACCTACCAGAAGGGGCGCAAGTTCGTCGACATGGGTGTCAAGATCGCCGCCGGAACCCATCTGACCGAGGGCGCTCACAAGGCCGAAGGCGGGTTGATCCGGGCGCAGCTACTCGAGAAGGACGATGTCATCGACGACCTGCTCCTGTCCGGCGATTTCACGGTCTTTCCGGAGGATGCCATGGAGCGTCTGGCCGACGTGCTGAAGGGGGAGGGTTTGAACGATGCCACCGCTCTGGAAGCGGTCATTCATGGCCAGCTGGAGGTTCTGGCTGCCGACATCCCGGGCGTGACCGCCGGCGACATCGCAACGGCCATTCTGGCCTGTCGCCACAGCGAGCCGCACTGACCTCCGAACGGTCCGTTCTATTCGTCCAGTCCGCCGACGCGGCGCCAGAGGACGGCGCCATCGCGCTCCCGAGTGGTGTCGATGGTCAGGACGCGGGTTGCCTCCCCGGACGCCACGCGCTCGCGCTGCTCGAGCTGGTGGTCGAGGACGGTCTCGTCGGCTTCGGAGGGGTCGCGTCCCTTGGCGGCCCGATCACGGATCCGCTGGCGCAACACCTCTTCCGGGGCATCGATGTCCAGGATGACACTGTCCACTCGGAGTTCCCGCGCCAGCTCGAGAAAGGGCTCGCGCCGGGCGCTGGTCAGGAAGGTCGCGTCGACCACGACCGGCCAGCCGGCGCGCAGCAGGGTTTCGGCACGGTCGAGCAGGTGCTGGTAGGTGCGCCGGCTCGCCTCGGGGGTATAGAGGCCGGCGGCGACACCCGAATCGGTACGGGCGTCGGGGGAGAGACCGTGCAGGCGCTTGCGTTCGACATCCGAGCGCAGGCGGATGGCGTCTCCCGAGGCGACGATCTCGCGGCTCACCCGGCTCTTTCCGGAACCGGACAGTCCGTGGGTCAGGGCCAGCCACGGCGGATGGGGGCGAATGAAGGTCGCCGCCAGATCGAGGTAGTCGGTGATCTCGTCGCACACCTTTCGGGCTTTGTCTCCCTCGGTCTGCTCCAGCCGCAGGCCGGCCACTCTGGCACGGACCATGGCGCGGTAGACTCGGTAGAAATCGAGCAGGGCGACGCCGTTGTAGTCCCCCGTCCACTCCAGATAGCGGTTCAGGGCCCGACGCCCGAGTTCCGGATGGCCCCGGTCGGCCGTGTCCATGACCAGGAAGGCAATCTCGTTGATCACGTCGATCCAGTAGAAATCCGGATTGAACTCGATGCAGTCGAAGGCGATGACCCGATCGCTGTGCCAGGTCAGATTGCCGAGGTGGAGATCCCCGTGGCATTCACGGATGAAGCCCTCGGCACGGCGCGCGGCCATGGTCGGTGCCAGCACGCGATAGGCTTCCTCGGTCCACGCACCCACCCGTTCCAGAGCGTCGCTTGATGCCTCTCTCAACTCCGGCCGATCGCGCAGCAGCGCCTGGAGGCCGCGGATGTTGTCACGTGCCGGTGCAATTACCGCCTCCGGTGTACCGTTTACCGTCTGGCGGCTGGCTACTGCGGCCTCCTGATGAAACTGTGCCAGCCGCCGGGCGAAATCCTCCAGCGCTTCGGCATCAAGTTGTCCGGCCGCCAGCATGCGATCGAGCCGGTGTGCCTCGTCGAAGCGGCGCATCCGGACCCCGTACTCGAAGGCCGGCTCCGTTTCCTCGCCGTCCGCCTCGATCAGCGGCGCTTCCGGGTCGCCACTCAGGGTGATCACCGCTTCGTAGAGTTCGGCGGCCAGTGGCTGGTTGCGACGCAGTTCTTCGCGGCAGTAGTAGCGGCGCAGGTGGAGGCTGCTGAAATCGACGAAGCCGAAGTTCACTGGCTTCTTGAACTTGTAGGCGTGCTCACCGGCGAGAAGAACCCAGGAAATGTGCGTCTCCACCAGCTCCACATCATCCACAGGGTGGGGCCAGGCGCCGGGTTTTCGCAGTGCCCGGATGAAGGCGGGGTGTTCGTGCTGCGTCATGGGGCCTCCTTTTCGGACATGGTAGCGGTTCCGGGTTCGATTTGCCTACGGTGGGCCTCCGAGGGCGAACCACCCAGTGGCCTGCGGGCCGAAAATCGGCTCCACTCCGGGCTTCGCCTTTGCGCCCCCGACCCCTGAAGCGGTACAGTGACGGTTCATTCCCCTGACCCGTGATGCCGCCCGTGGGAGTCTATGCCGTTGACCGGCTGATGGGGGAGGCTCGGCGCCTGGCCGCCGAATATCGCCGGACCACCGGCAAGACCCTCCCCATCAGCAACGAGATCGCCGTCGCCGACGCCATCCGGCTCCTGGAACTGGAGCCGTACGAGGGCGAGGAGGGCGGTGTGGATGCCATCGGCACGGGTGACTGGGCCGGGGAGCGGATCCAGGTCAAGGCGCGCGCCTTCTTCGACGAGTCGAAGGGCAAGCCGCGGATCGGCCAGCTGGCCATGGACAAACCGTGGGATCGGGTGCTGCTGGTGCTCATGGACGAGGATTACGAGACCTTCGAGATCCTCACCGCCACCCGAGAGGCCATCGAGGAGGCCATGGCCGAGAAGACACCGAGTGCCGGCCAGCGCAAGCGTGGCGCCATGTCGGTGGCGCGCTTCCGGATCATCGGTGATCCGGTCTGGAGCCGGGAAGAGGGACGGGTCGATTCACCCATCTGGACCAATCGACCCGATGATTGACGAGACAACGGCAGGGGATGCCACGATGCCCGCAGAGGGAGAGACCACGGGGGAGTCGGGTCGCGCCGCCCGCATCCTCGGACCCGACGGCCCGATGGCCGAATCGCTGCCGGGTTTCCGTCCGCGCGCGGAGCAGCGAGCCATGGCCGATGCCGTGGCCGGGGCGCTGGAACGGGGCGAGGTCCTGGTGGCCGAGGCCGGGACCGGGACCGGCAAGACCTTCGCCTATCTGGTGCCGGCCCTCGTCGGCGGGGGCAAGGTCCTCATCTCCACCGGCACCCGCCATCTGCAGGACCAGCTTTTCCATCGCGACCTGCCCATGGTGCGCAAGGCCCTGGGTGTGCCGGTGGACGCGGCCCTGCTCAAGGGGCGCAACAACTATCTGTGTCCGCACCGCCTGCAGCTGGCCCGCACCGCCGAGCGGATACCGAAGCAGCGCGCCCGTCTGGAGAAGGTCGACGAGTGGGCGCGGCGCACCGACAGCGGCGACCTGGCCGATTTCGGCGAACTCGCCGAAGACGATCCGCTGATCCCCCGGATCACCTCCACCGTCGACAACTGCCTGGGAACCGAGTGCCCCAGCGTCAACGACTGCCATCTGCTGCATGCGCGTCGTCGCGCCCAGCAGGCTGATCTGGTGGTGGTGAATCACCATCTGCTGCTGGCCGACATGGCGCTGCGCGAGGACGGTTTCGGTGAGCTGCTGCCCACCGCCGACGGGGTCATCGTGGATGAGGCCCATCAGCTTCCGGATGTGGCCACGCGCTTCTTCAGCACACGGGTGAGCAACCATCAGTTGCTGGAACTGGCCCGGGATGTCGGCAATGCCGCCATCACCGAGGCCGATTCCCGGCAGGAACTGCGCGATGCCGCTGCTGATCTGGCCGAGGCGGTGGAGGGGATGATGGTGGTCCTCGGTGAGCAGCCGGGCGAGAGCCGGCGACCGTGGGAACCGGTGGCGTCCGAGGCGGGGGTGGGTGATGCCATGGCGAGGCTGGAGGAGGCGCTGGCGGCGCTTGTCGCCGAGCTGGAGCTCAACGCCGGCCGGGGCAAGACCCTGGAGACCGCCTGGAACCGTGCCCTGGAGCTGACCGAGCGGTTGCATGTCGCGACTGCGGAGGATACGCCGGAAGAGGTTCACTGGGTGGAACTCGCCGGACGCACGGCCGCCTTCAATGCCACACCGCTGGATGTCGCCTCCAGCTTCCGTGGGCACATGGCCCGCCATGGCAACGCCTGGGTCTTTACCTCGGCGACCCTGGCAGTGGCCGGTCGCTTCGATTACTTCCAGAGCCGTCTGGGCCTGCATGATGCCGAGACTGCCATCTGGTCGAGCCCCTTCGACCACCGGAGGCAGTCCCTGCTCTATGTCCCGGAGGGGCTCCCCGAACCGCGTGATCCCGGTTACACCCGGGCGCTTCTGGACGCCTGCCGGCCGGTGCTCGTGGCCAGCGGGGGACGCGCCTTCCTGCTGTTCACCAGCCATCGTGCCCTGAAGGAGGCGACGGAATACCTGGAGGGGGTGCTGCCCTGGCCGTTGTTCGTGCAGGGAACGGCACCGCGCGGCCAGCTACTGGAGGCCTTCCGCGCGGCGGGAAACGGGGTGTTGCTGGGTACCGGCAGCTTCTGGGAGGGGGTCGATGTGCGTGGCGAGGCGCTCTCCTGTGTGATCATCGACAAGTTGCCCTTCGCCGCCCCCGGCGACCCGGTCACCGAGGCGCGCATCCAGGCGTTGAAGCGTGACGGTGGCAATCCCTTCATGACCTTCCAGATTCCCGAGGCGGCCCTGACCCTGAAACAGGGGGTCGGGCGTCTCATCCGCGATGTGGACGACTACGGCGTACTGGTCATCGGCGACCCGCGACTGGTGGAGAAGCCGTACGGTCGGCTCTTCCTGGACAGCCTGCCGAGCATGACCCGGACCCGGCGCCTGGAGCGTCTCGGTCCTTTCTTTGCCTATCATCGGGGTGAGGTGTCGTCGGCATGAGCTCCGTGATCCTGGCTCTGGAGAGTGCCACCGAGGCCTGTTCCGCCGCTCTGTGGCATGACGGTGTCGTGTATCAGCGGCTTGAAGTCGCACCGCGCCGCCACGCCGAACTACTGCTGCCGCAGTGCGAGGCGGTGCTGGCCGAAGCCGGGCTCGCCCGCACGGCAGTGGATGCCGTCGCCTTCGGTCGCGGCCCGGGGGCCTTCACCGGCCTGCGCATCGCCGCCGGGATTGCCCAGGGCCTGTCCATGGGGCTCGATCGGCCGGTGGTTCCGGTCTCCAGCCTGGCCGCCCTGGCGGCGAGCGCGGGGCGAGCACGAGGGGTCGACCGGGTTCTGGCAGCCCTGGATGCGCGCATGGGCGAGGTCTACTGGGGGGGGTATCAACACGACGGCGACGCGTGGATCCGCACGATCGAGGAGGTGGTTCTTTCTCCCGAGGCGGTCACTGTGCCGACCGCTTCAAAGTGGTTCGGTGCGGGGTCCGGCTGGGAGGCGCACGGTGAGACTCTGCGGGCTCGAATGGCCCGCGGTCGCGCGGAGCTCGGCGAGGTGGAGGCGGATCGGTATCCGGAGGCGGCGGCGGTGGCCGAACTGGCGATGGCGATCCTGGCGGCAGGGGGAGGTACTGTGGCCGCAGAGGCCGCGCCCGTCTACCTGCGGCCCTGGCGCCCGGGCAGTTGACAACTTTTTATGCGTTGAAACATATCGTGCCATTCCGCTTGTTGCTAACCTTTTACAAGGTTGAGTGAGTGGGTTGTCGCCTCGTAATGCGAACGTCAGCTCCCGGGAAACTGGACGGCCTGTCCGTACCGGAACCGGCTCGGCCCATGGAAAAAGGGAACATCGAATATGTCCGAGCGCACCGCGTCGCGAAAACTCATCATCAAGGGTTTTCTGCTGGTGATCGCCGTTCTGATCACTGTCACCAGCGTCGGTCTCTACCGGATTCACCATTTTTCCGACACGGTCTCCAAGGTCGTCGACGAACGATCCGTCATGGTGACCCATGCACGCCACATGCGTGAAGCGGCCCTGGAACGCGCCGTCATCGTCCAGTCCCTGATCATTGCCAATGACCTGTTCGAGGTCGAGGACCTGCTCGTGCAACTGCCGAGGGCCTCGTCGGAGTACGTCCTGGCACGCGAGAAGCTGTACGCCCTGGAGCTGACCGAGGAGGACCGGGTGCTTCTGGACGAGCAACACCGACTCAGCCGCGAGGTGGGCAGCGCTCAGAACACCATTGTCCGGCTCCTGCGCGACGATCGACAGGACGAGGCCGTCGACCGGCTGTTCAACGTGGTCCTGCCGGGAAGCCACCGCGCCATGGCGATGATGGACGAATTCATCAATCGCAAACGGGAGGCCAACCTCGAGGCGATGACGCGGCTGACACACATCATCGAACAGACCAACGCGATGTATCTTGCCCTGGGCCTGGTCGGAGTCCTGTTCAGTATCGGAGTCGCGATCGGGATCCACCGGCGGGTCGAGGGTGAAATCCAGCGGCGCGAGGTCATCGAAAACGAACTGCGGCAGTCGGAACTGCGCGAGCGCACCATCCTCGAGAACATCGCCGATGGCCTGATCACCGTGGATGCCCTGGGCAGCATTCTCTCGACCAATCGAACGACCGAACAAATTTTTGGCTACGCCGAGGGTGAACTGCAGGGCGAGTCCCTGAGACGGCTGGTCCCGCACCTGTTCGAGGTGGCCGGTGACGGCGACCTGCGTGTCTGGCTGGAACAATGGTATCGCCAGGTCGAGGGCGTGGGGCACGAAAGCACCGGGCGTCGCCGGGACGGGGTCCGCTTCCCGCTCGAACTCGATGTTTCCTGCATCGAACTCGATAGCGAGCCGGTCTATGTGGTCCTGGCGCGCGATATCAGCGAAAAGAAGGCGGCCGAAGAGCGGTTGCAGCGCTTCAACCAGGAGCTGGAGGCCCGTGTGGAGGAGCGCACGCGCGAACTGGCCGAGGCCAATGAGCAACTCGGCCACCTGGCGACCCACGATCCCCTGACCGGCCTGCCCAATCGCACCCTGTTCAGCGAACAACTGGGGAACCGGCTGCGGCAGGCGGTTCGTCACCATCGGCGACTGGCTCTGCTCTTTCTGGATCTGGACGGTTTCAAGGCGGTCAATGACGAGTACGGACACGCGGTGGGCGACAAGCTGCTCCAGGAACTGGCCGTGCGCATGCGGGACTCCATTCGCGACGAGGATGTCCTTGCGCGGGTCGGTGGCGACGAGTTCACCGTCATCGTCGGCGAGCTGAAACAGGCCGAAAATGCCACGCGCATCGCTGAAAAGCTGGTGACCACGGTGAACGAGCCGTTCCACATCGATGGCTGTGAATGCCGGATCGGGACCAGCATCGGCATCAGCCTCTATCCGGAACATGCCGCCGACCCCGACCAGCTCCTGAGCATGGCGGATGACGCCATGTACGCGGCGAAGGCGGCCGGCAAGAATGCCTATCTCTTCGCCCTCTCCTCATCGGAGAGCGACATCTGAGCTGCGGCGGTGAGCGGAGGTTGCGGGGGCGCGGGTCGTGTCGGGGGATCGTGACCAGAGGGCGTCGGCCGCAGGGATGCGGCCGTCGAGCTTACATGGACGTATTCAGGGCGTCTCTCTGGGCACGATCCCCCGACACGACCCGCGCCCCCGCAACCTCCGAGTCCGGGCTCGGTCAGTCCTCGGCGTCGTCGAGGGTATAGGGGAGTTCCAGCGGGATCAGGGCGTGGCCTTCCGGTGTGGTCACGCTGGCAACGCCCTCCAGGATGTCGGTCATGACCACGGCCAGTACCTCGCTTCCGCCGTCCGGAAGGGGGGCGCTGTTGACCACCTGGCCGGCGGAGGCCTCCTTGTCGTTGCGGCGCAGATCGGTGCCGGGGGCCGGACAGGCGCCTTCAACCCGGTAATGGCCGGTGCGCCGCTTCGGCTTGCCCAGGTAGTGCATGCGGGCGACCACCTCCTGACCCGGATAGCAGCCCTTCTTGAAACTGACTCCGCCGATGCGCTCCCAGTTGAGCATCTGCGGCACGAAGGCCTCGCTGGTCGCCTCGGTAACGATGGGCAGACCGGCGCGTACGGGGCCGAGGTACCAGTGGTGTTCCAGAACGGGGGCGGCCTCCGCGCTCAGGGCGCTCCAGGCGGCGGCCGCCTCGGCCACCGGGGCGATGGCGACGAAGCCGGCGGGGTCGGGGAGAGCGAGGGCGGCGCGCTCGTCCTCCCCGACGCTGGCCCAGGGGGTCCGGGGGGCGTGCCCCAGCCAGTCGGTGATCCGGCCGGCGGCACCGGGGCCGGCGGTGGCCAGGATCGCGAGTTCCTCGCTGCGGTCGGTGAGGGTAACCCGGGAACGCAGCACGAACATGGTCAGTCGCTTCAGAGTGGCCGGGATGCGCTCGCGCGGCATGACCAGCCAGTAGCCGTCGCCGTGGGCCAGCAACCAGAAGGTGGTCAGGGCGCGGCCCTTGGGGCTCAGCCAGGCCTGGAGCTGGGCCTGTTCGGGGCCCACGGCACGGACATCGTTGGTGAGCTGGTTCTGCAGGAAATCCGTGGCATCGTCGCCCTCGACCTGGATGATCCCGAAGCCGTCCAGAGGCGCGGTTCGATCGTCGCCTTCATCCGCGGCGCGCATGGCGTTCCGTGGCCAGTCGGCATCCTCGGGAGCCCGGATGCGGCCATCGGTGACCTCGATCTCGAGGGGTGCAAGAAGGCTCTGCCAGGGGATCGTGCGCTCGTCGCTCATGGGGTCGGCACCTCCGTCGGTGGAATCGGCATCTGGTTGTGACGGCGAATAAAATGGTATTATCCGGGTTCCCTACTGTAGCACGCAGGGGCCCCTTTTCTCGACCACACGAGTCAGGAATGACAGGAACGCAGCGTCCCAAGCATCTCGACCTTCGCGTCATCCGCCTCCCGGTAACGGGGGTGGCCTCCATTCTCCACCGTCTGTCCGGTCTTCTGCTGGTACTGGTCACGCCCGTCCTGATCGCGCTGCTGGCCCGTTCACTGGAGGACCCCGCAGGTTTCGAGGCGACCCGGGAACTGCTGACCAGCGCACCGGCTCGAGCAGCGCTGGTCCTGCTGGCGTGGGCGCTGGGCCACCACCTCTTCGCCGGGATCCGCTACCTGCTGCTGGACCTCGACATCGGTATCGAGCGCCCGGCGGCGCGGGCGGGGGCCTGGCTGGTGAACGGCGGCGGAGTGGTCGTGGCCCTGCTGGCCCTCTGGGGGGTGCTGGCATGAAGACCGACCTCTCCGGCCTGCGCGCCTGGATGATGCAGCGGCTCACGGCCCTCTATCTGGCGGTCTTCACCTTCTGGTTCGGGGGCCGCATGGTGTTCGCGCCACCGAGCGATCATGCCGCCTGGAGCGCGTGGCTGGCCGAGCCGACCACGAAGACCATGGTGACCCTGTTCTTTCTGGCCCTGATGGCCCATGCCTGGGTCGGGGTGCGGGACATCCTCATCGACTACGTGAAACCGGTCGGGCTGCGTTTCGCCCTGCTGGTGGCGGTGGCGTTCACCATCGCCTGGCAGCTGGTCCGGCTCATGGACATCCTGTATGGAGGTGGTACTTGAAGGCTTCGGAGATCCCGCGCCGCCGGTTCGACAGTCTGGTCATCGGCGCCGGGGGGGGAGGCCTGCGCGGGGCCATGCAGCTGGCCGCGGCCGACGCCAAGGTGGCGGTGGTCTCCAAGGTCTTCCCGACGCGGTCCCATACCGTGGCGGCCCAGGGCGGGGTCAACGCCGCCCTGGCCAACGGCCTGCCGGACAACTGGCACTGGCACATGTACGACACGGTGAAGGGCAGCGACTACCTGGGCGATCAGGACGCCATCGAGTACATGTGCCGGGCAGCGGCCAACCTCGTGGTGGAGCTGGAACATGCCGGCGTGCCGTTCTCCCGTCAGGAAGACGGCCGCATCTACCAACGCCCCTTCGGTGGTCAGAGCCAGAACTTCGGTGGCGAACAGGCGGCGCGCACCTGCGCCGCCGCCGACCGGACCGGCCACGCCATCCTGCATACCCTCTACCAGCAGAATCTCAAGGCGCGCACCCATTTCTTCGATGAATACTTTGCCGTCGACCTGATCCGCGACGAGGAGGGGGTGATCCTCGGGGCGCTGGTGCTCGACATCGAGAGTGGCGACCCCCTGCTCATCGAGGCGAAGACGACCCTGATCGCCACCGGCGGCGCGGGGCAGATCTTCCGCACCAACACCAACGCGCACATCAACACCGGCGACGGCATGGGCATGGCCCTGCGCGCCGGGATCCCGCTGGAGGACATGGAGTTCTTCCAGTTCCATCCCACCGGCATCGCCGGGCGCGGGATGCTGATTACCGAGGGCGCGCGCGGTGAGGGCGGCTATCTGGTGAACAGCGAGGGCGAGCGTTTCATGGAGCGCTACGCGCCGAAGGTGAAGGATCTGGCCAGTCGCGACGTGGTCTCCCGAGCCGTGGCCACCGAGGTGCGCGAGGGGCGGGGTTGCGGCCCGAAGGGGGAGTACATCCACCTCCATGTGAACCACCTCGGCGAGGAGGTCGTCGCCAGTCGGCTGCCGGGGATCCGGGATACCTGTCGTACCTTCCTCGGCATCGACCCGGCTTTCGATCCGATCCCCATTTTCCCCACCGCACACTACACCATGGGGGGGATCCCGACCAACCGCCGGGGGCAGGTGGTGGTCCCGGTGGAGCACGGTGGCGAAGAGGCCATTCCGGGTCTCTACGCCGTCGGCGAGTGCGCGTGCGTCTCCGTGCATGGTGGCAACCGGCTGGGTGGTAATTCCCTGCTGGACATCATCGTTTTCGGACGCGCGGCGGCCAACGACATCGTCGGCTACCTGGCGGAAAACCGCTACCACCGCCCGATGAACGAGGCCAGCGTCGAGGCGGCCCTGGAACGCCTGACGCGCTGGGAGCGCGAAGAGGGGGATGAAAGCATCCCGGCCCTGCGCGAAGAGCTGCAGCGCACCATGGAGTACTACTGCGGTGTCTTCCGCAACCGCGAGGTCCTCGACGAGGGGGTGGAGGCTGTGCGGGCCCTGCGGGGGCGTCTGGAGAATGCCGTCCTTGGTGATACCAGCCGGATCTTCAATACCGCCCGGATCGAGGCCCTGGAGCTGGAGAACCTGATGGATGTCGCCCTGGCGACGGTGACCTCGGCACTGCATCGCGAGGAGAGCCGTGGCGCTCACAGCCGCATGGACTTCCCGGAACGGGACGATGCCCACTGGCTCAAGCACAGCCTCTTTTTTCTGGAAGACCGGCGCATGGACTACAAGCCGGTGCGCACGAAACCGCTGACCGTCGAGAGCTTCCCGCCGAAGGAGAGGGTCTACTGATGCGCTTTGCCATCTATCGCTATGATCCCGAGCGCGACGATACGCCCTGGCTGGACCGGGTGGAACTGGAGACGACGCCGGGGATGATGCTGCGCGACGCGCTGCTGGCCTACAAGGCGCGCGAACCCGGTTTTTCCTTCCGCCACTCCTGCGGCGAGGGGGTCTGCGGCTCCGACGGGGTGAACATCAACGGCCGCAATGGTCTGGCCTGTGTGACCCCGGTGGAGGAACTGAAGGAACCGATCACGATCCGGCCGTTGCCGGGGATGCCGGTGGTCCGCGATCTGGTCGTGGACATGGAGCCCTTCTACGACCAGTATCGGGCGGTGGAGCCGTGGCTGGTGGCCCACGACCCGGTGCCGGATGTCGAGCATCGCCAGAGTCCGGAAGAGCGCGCCGAACTCGACGGCCTCTATGAGTGCATCCTCTGTGGCTGCTGCTCCACCGCCTGCCCCTCGTTCTGGTGGAACCCGGAGCGCTTCCGCGGACCGGCAGCGCTGCTGCAGGCGTGGCGTTTCATCGCCGACAGCCGGGACCAGGCCTCCGAGGCGCGACTGGATGCCCTGGATGGCCCCTATCGACTGTTTCGCTGCCACTCCATCATGAATTGCGTCGATGTCTGCCCCAAGGGCCTTAACCCGACCCGGGCCATCGGCCACATCCGCCAGGCGATGACCCGGCGCGGTTTCTAGCGGAGTCGGTCCGTGGCGGAGGAGACGAGCGGGCAGGCCGGGGCGGATCGAAATCGCCTCTTCTGGCAGTGCCGGCGCGGTATGCTGGAACTCGACCTGCTGCTGCGGACGTTCGTCGAGCGCCATGCCGACGAACTGGACGTGACCGAGTATGCGGCGCTTCTGCGCCTGTTGAAGGAGCCCGATCAGACCCTGCAGGGCTGGCTGTTCGGGAACGACCGACCCACGGACGGGGAGATCCGGGATGTCGTCCAGCGGATCCGGGCCACCGATCCATCTTGAACTGCGCCCCAGTCGGCGCCTGGTGGTCGCACTCTGCCTGCTGCACGGGGCTGCCCTGGTGGCGGTGACCCTGGCCGCCATCCCCTGGCTGATCAGTGCCGCCGGTGGGGGCGCCATCCTGCTGGCCTTCCATCGCAACCTGCGCCTTTATGCCTTCCTGGACCATCCCCGCGCCGTTGTGAGCCTGGTCTGGACGGCCGATGGGGTCCATCGTCTGCGCCTGGCCGGTGGGGAATCCATCGCCGTCCGGCGGCTCGACGGCGGCGTGGTCTGGTCCTGGCTGGTGGTGCTGCCCTTCCGACTCGATCGGCGTCGGTTCGCCGTGCTGGCCCTGCCTGACAACACCAGGCCGGATGCCTTCCGGCGCCTCCGGGCGCGATTACGTTTCCCCTGAGCTCGGGGCCCCATCGGGCCGGCGGCCGAGCTGGACCCGGTGCGTCGGCGCCAGCGCGTTGGTCGGGATGAGAACCGTGTCGTGGGCCGTGCGGGTGGTGTCCAGATGTGGGTGGTCGCGGGTGTAGTGCAGGCCGCGACTCTCCCGACGGGCCATGGCGCTGGCGATGATCAGGTCGGCCACCGTGGCCAGGTTGCGCAGTTCCAGCAGATTGCCGGTCACGGTGAAATGGCCGTAGTACTCGCGGATTTCGTCGAGCAGCAGGTCGATGCGGTGGCGGGCGCGCGCCAGCCGCTTGTCGGTGCGCACGATGCCGACGTAGTCCCACATGAAGCGGCGCAGCTCGTCCCAGTTGTGGCTGACCACGATGGCCTCGTCGGAATCGGTGACCCGGGATTCATCCCAGGGCGGCAGTTCGGCGCGCGCCGGCCATTGGTCGATCCGCGCGGTCAGGTCGTCGGCGGCGGCCTGGCCGAAGACGATGCACTCCAGCAGCGAGTTGCTGGCCATCCGGTTGGCGCCGTGGAGACCGGTGCAGGTTACCTCGCCGGCGGCATAGAGGCCGGGCAGATCGGTGCGACCGGCCAGATCGGTCATGATGCCGCCACAGGTGTAGTGGGCCGCCGGAACCACCGGCAGCGGCTCGCGGGTCATGTCGTAGCCGAGCTCGAGACAGCGCCGGTGAATGGTGGGGAAATGATTCTCGATGAAGTCCGCCGGCTTGTGGCTGATGTCCAGAAGCACATGTTCCACGCCGAGGCGCTTCATCTCATGGTCGATGGCGCGGGCGACGATGTCGCGCGGGGCGAGTTCCTCGCGCTCGTCGAATCGGTGCATGAAGGGCTGCCCGTCGGGGAGCAGCAGCCGACCGCCTTCGCCGCGCACCGCCTCGGAGATGAGGAAGTTGCGCTCGTCGGGGTGGTAGAGGCAGGTGGGGTGGAACTGGTTGAACTCCATGTTCGCCACCCGGCAGCCGGCGCGCCACGCCATGGCGATTCCGTCGCCGGAACTGAGATCGGGGTTGGTGGTGTAGAGATAGACCTTGCTGGCCCCGCCGGTGCCGAGGATCACGGCGCGCGCGCCCAGCGGATGCACGTCGCCGCTCTCCAGCTCCAGGGCATAGATGCCGTGGACCCCCGGCTCCGCCTCCCGAAGATGGCGGTTGGTGATCAGGTCCACCGCCATGGTCCACTCCAGTACCTCGATGTTGTCCGCCGCCCGGACCCGCTCCTCCAGCGTGGTCTCGATGGCGCGGCCGGTGGCGTCGGTGGCGTGGAGGATCCGACGGTGGCTGTGGCCCCCTTCGCGGGTCAGGTGGTAGTTGCCGTGGTCGTCGGCGGTGAAGGGCACCCCCTGATCGATGAGCCAGCGCACCGCGTCGGGGCCCTGATCGACGGTGAAATCGACGGTCGCGGAGGTGCAGAGACCGGCGCCGGCATCGAGGGTGTCCCCGGCGTGGCTGCGGGCTGTGTCGTCGCCGGCCATGACGGCGGCAATCCCGCCCTGGGCCCAGAGGGTGCTGCCCTCGCGGAGGTTGGCCTTGGCCAAGACCGCGACACGAAGATGGCGGGGCAGACGCAGGGCGGCGGTCAGGCCGGCGGCCCCGCTGCCGATGATGATGACGTCGTAACTGGCGGGTGTCTGCATGCGTCCTCTCGTGACCGTGCCGGTGGAACTGCGCTATCATCCAGTAATCATGCGGCTGCATGGAGTATCGCGTGCCGCGCTCATCGACCCGATCCGACCCGCTGGAACCTGGATGCCCTTCGTCCCCATACGAGCCGATCGCCGCGATTTCCGGGAGCATCCCGCCGGGCCATTATGGCGCGGTGGCGAACCAATGATAACCCGCGCGGTCGGAATGGGTGGCGGGCCATGGTGTTCAGGTGAAGGGTGGAGCCATGGTTGAGGAGGTCACGGACGGTGAGCTGGTTCGCCGCGCCCAGGCGGGTGACAAGGGGGCCTTCGATACCCTGGTGCGCAAGTATCAGCACAAGATCGTGAAGCTGGTGGGGCGCTACGTGCATGATCAGAGCGAGGTCTTCGACGTGGCCCAGGAGGCCTTTCTCAAGGCCTATCGCGCGCTTCCGCGTTTCCGGGGCGACAGCGCGTTCTATACCTGGGTTTACCGCATCGCCATCAATACCGCCAAGAATTATCTGGTGGCCCAGGGACGGCGCCCGCCCGGAAGCGATATCGATGCCGAGGAGGCTGAACAGATCGCGGGGTACGGCCTGTTCAGTGACATCGGAAGCCCCGAGCGTATGGCACTGCGTGACGAGATCGAATCGACGGTGTTCGAGACCATCGAGGAACTGCCCGATGATCTGCGCACGGCGATCACCCTGCGTGAGCTGGACGGGATGAGCTACGACGAGATCGCCGAAGCCATGGACTGCCCCATCGGCACGGTGCGTTCCCGGATCTTCCGGGCGCGCGAGGCCATCGAGAACCGCTTGAAACCGTTGTTGTCCCAGTAGCAAGGACCGGAAAAGTCGTCGGCGGTGCCGGCCGGAACGAAGGTGAGATCAGATGACGCGTGAAGAAGAGATATCCGCACTGATGGATGGCGAGCTCGACGGTCGGCAGCGCGACGTGCTGCTGGACGCCATGGCGCGAGCCGGCGAGGATGCCGACCGCTGGGAGCGCTATCACCTCATTCGCGATGCGCTGCATAACGAACTGCCGGAGCGGCTGGACATCGACCTGGCGGGCCGGGTCCGGACGGCCCTGGAGAACGAGCCGACCGTCCTGGCGCCGCACCGGGGGCATCGCCTCTGGCGTCGCTGGGGTACGCATGTCGGCCGCCAGGTGGCCGGGTTTGCCGTGGCCGCCACGGTGGCCGTGGCCGTGGTCTCGGTGGCGTGGCAGCCCGATGGCGCCGGCCCCGGACCGGCGGGGAGCGAACCGCTGACCGCCGAGCGGGGCGACGTCCCGGGCGGCGATGAAGGCAGTCGACTGGCCGCCGCCCCTCCGGAAGCCGGGAGTTCCCGTGTGGCCTCCGGCGGTAACTCCGCCGCGCGGGGCGCGTCCTCCGGTACCGGCGGGGGCGGCTCGGCGCTGGAGCGCTACATGATCAATCACAGTGAATACTCGAGTTCGGCCAGTGTTCAGGGCATGCTCCCGTACATGCGCGTTGTCGGTCATTCCGCCGAGAGCGGGGGAACGGAAGGCAATGGACGTCGCTGAACGGGTTCCTCGAGGCCTGACACGGTCCCTGCTGCTGGCCGGGATGATGCTCCTGCCGGGCATGGAGGCCTTCGCCGAGGCGGAACATGCCCCCCGGCAGTGGCTCGAGCGCATGGCCGGCGCCCTGCAGGAGCTGAATTTCGACGGCGTGTTCGTCTATCAGCACGACGACCAGCTCAAATCCATGCGCATCATCCACGAGTCCGGCGAGAACGGGCAGTACGAGCGTCTGGTGGCACTGAGCGGTCGTCACCGCGAGGTCATTCGCGACGACAGCAAAGTAACCTGCATCCTCCCCGACGAGACCTCTTTCATCCTGGATCGCCGTCGCCAGGGGCGCACCTTCCCGCCGATCCTGCCGGAGGGGACCGACGGGCTGCGCGAGCACTATCGACTGGACCTGGGGAGCAGCGGACGGGTGGCCGGCCGACTGGTGCGGGAGCTCCGCATGGAGCCGCGTGATGACTACCGCTATGGTTATCGCTTCTGGGCCGACGAAGAGACCGGCATGCTGCTGCGCTCGGAGATGATCGACCCCGAACAGCGCCCGGTGGAACAGTTCATGTTCACCCACATCGAATTCCTCGAGCGGGTCCCCGGAAACCTGCTGGAGCCCGGCCTGGATGGCGAGGAGTTCCACTGGTACCACCACCGGGAAGAAGAGCGGGAACACGGGGCGAACGGGGACAACAAGGGTGACTGGCGCGCCACCCGGCTTCCCGAAGGTTTCGAAATGGACCTGTATCGCCGCCACTTTGCCGGTGAAGAGGGCAAGGGAATACCGGTGGAGCACATGGTTTTCAGCGACGGACTGGCCTCGGTCTCGGTCTTTGTGGAACCGGTCGAGCGGATCGCTTCTCCGCTCCGGGGTGGCTCCCGGCGCGGGGCGGTGAACGCCTACGGCCGGCTTGTCGGGGATTACCAGATCACCGTGGTCGGCGAGGTTCCGGCGGAAACGGCGCGTCTGGTTGCCGAGGGCATCGAGCCACGCGCGAATGGGGGTGAGCGATGATCGAGGAGACCGCCATGGTCATCAGTCGCGACGGGGACCGGATCCGGGTGCAGCCCGAGCGTCAGTCGAGTTGCGGTCACTGCGCCGCCCGTTCCGGCTGTGGTACCGCCGTTCTGAGCCGTTATCTGGGTCGGCGTGAGGCGCCGCTGGAGCTGGTGGACGAGAGCGGCGTGCGTCCGGGAGAGCATGTGCGCATCGGGATCCGCGAATCGGCGCTGCTGCGAGGCTCGCTGACCGTCTACATGATCCCGCTGCTGACCCTCGGGGCGGGTGCACTGCTCGTCGAATCCCTGGGTGGTGGCGAAGGGGCCACCGCGATGGCGGGGCTGGCCGGGCTGGCCCTGGGATTCCTGTGGGTGGCTCGTCGCAATCGCCGGCTGGCCGATGATCCCCGGTATCGCCCCGTGGTCCTTGGACGCGCCGAGACCGTCCCCGAACAGCCCATCATCTTCAAGCCAGCGCAGAGAGACTGAAATTCCATGATGCCGATACACAAGACCTGGCAAGCCGTGATTGCTGCCGTGGCCCTGATGCTCCTGACGACCCCGGTCCTGGGTGCGGCCTCCGGCCTGCCCGATTTCACCGAACTGGTGGACGAGTACAAGGATGCCGTGGTCAACATCTCCACGACCCAGTCGGTGGAACATCCCGGTGGCGGGAACGGCATGAACCCGCGCGACTTCGACATCCCCGAGGAGGGCCCCCTGGGTGACCTCTTCCGCCGTTTCTTCGGTGAGGGAGGGGGGATCCCGCCCGGTGAATTCGATACGACCTCGCTGGGTTCCGGGTTCATCTTCAGCAGCGATGGTCACATCATCACCAACTACCACGTGGTGGCCGAGGCCGAAGAGATCACGGTGCGCCTCAGTGATCGGCGGGAATTCGAGGCCGAGGTGATCGGCCACGACGAACGCAGCGATCTGGCGGTCATCAAGGTCGACGCCGAAGACCTGCCGGTGGTCGATATCGGCAGTTCGGCGGAGTTGAAGGTGGGGGAATGGGTCATGGCCATCGGCACCCCGTTCGGTTTCGAGCATTCCGTCTCCGTCGGTGTCGTCAGCGCCATGGGCCGGAGTCTCCCCAGCGATGCCTATGTGCCCTTCATCCAGACCGATGTGGCCATCAACCCGGGGAACTCGGGGGGGCCGCTGTTCAATCTCGAAGGTGAAGTCATCGGGATCAATTCCCAGATCTACAGTCGAACCGGGGGGTTTCAGGGGGTCTCCTTCGCCATCCCGGTGGATGTAGCCATGGACGTAGTACGCGATCTCATGGACAAGGGCTCCGTGAGCCGGGGCTGGCTCGGGGTGATGATTCAGGACGTGGACCGCGATCTGGCCGAGTCCTTCGGCATGGACAAGCCGGAGGGCGCGCTGGTGGCGCGGATCATGGACGAGGGGCCGGCGGCCGACTCCGACCTCGAGGTGGGCGATGTCATCGTCGAACTCGAGGGCGAGGAAGTGCACAATTCCTCCCAGCTGCCGCCGATGGTGGGCAGCTACAAGCCGGGGGCAGAGCTCACCATGACCGTGGTGCGCCAGGGCGATCGCCAGGATGTCCGGGTGACCCTTGGCGAACTTCCGGAACAGCCCCGTCGGCAGCGTAGCCCGCGGGAGCAGACGCCGGATGACACCGGTTTCGACCGCCTGGGTCTGCGGGTGGAGAATGTCCCGGATCGGTTGCGCGAGCGCCTGGAGCTGGAGGGCGGCGGGGTCGTGATCGCTGCCATCGAACAGGGTGCGGCGGCGAACGCCGGTCTCCGTCGCGGTGACATCATCTCCATGCTGGCCGGCAAGAGCATTCGCGATGCCGGCCACTTCGCCGAGGTGGTCGAGGCCCTGCCGGAAGGCCGGCGGGTGCCGGTCCGTGTCCACCGTGGCGACGGCAGTCCCCGATTCCTCTCCCTGCAGGTGCCGGAGTGAGCGATGCGCTGATCCTCTATACGCGGCGCGGCTGCCACCTCTGCGGCAGCGTCGCCGACGAGCTGCAGGCGATGGCCGATGCGTTTGCCCTGACTCTGGAGCCGCGCTATGTCGAGGACCACCCGGCATGGGAGGCGGCCCACGGCCATCGGGTCCCGGTGGTGGTCCATCGCGGCGCGACCATCGACGAGGGCCGCGTGGATGTTCCGAAGGTCCGGGATTATCTGGAAGGCGTGGTTGGGTTAGACTAGGGGGCTTCACTATCACGCAAACCCGGTGGCACCGCAATCCATGACGGACCAGTCGCGCATCCGCAACTTCTCGATCATCGCCCACATCGACCACGGCAAGTCGACCCTGTCGGATCGCATCATTCAGACCTGCGAGGGGCTCACCGAACGCGAGATGCGCGAGCAGGTTCTCGACTCCATGGATCTGGAGCGCGAGCGCGGCATCACCATCAAGGCTCAGAGCGTCAGTCTCGACTACCACGCCCGTGACGGCGAGACCTATCGCCTGAACTTCATCGACACCCCGGGCCACGTCGATTTCTCCTACGAGGTCAGCCGCTCACTCTATGCCTGCGAGGGGGCGCTGCTGGTCGTGGACGCTTCCCAGGGGGTCGAGGCGCAGAGCGTGGCCAACTGCTACACGGCCATCGAGCAGGACCTGGAGGTCATCCCCGTCCTCAACAAGATCGATCTGCCGGCGGCCGATGCCGACCGGGTCATCAACGAGATCGAGGAGATCATCGGGCTCGAGGCCCGGGACGCCCCCCGGGTCTCCGCCAAGACCGGGGAGGGGGTGCCGGAGCTGCTGGAGCGGCTGGTTGCCGATATCCCGGCGCCCCGGGGGGACCGCGAGGCGCCGCTGAAGGCCCTGATCATCGATTCCTGGTTCGACAACTACCTCGGTGTCGTCTCCCTGGTGCGGATCAAGGAGGGTCGGCTGAAGAAGGGCGAGAAGTTCACGGTGATGTCCACCGGTCGCAGCCATCAGGTGGACCGCATCGGGATCTTCACGCCGGTGATGCGCGACGGCCGGATCCTGGAGGCCGGCGAGGTCGGTTTCGTCATCTCGGGCATCAAGGAGATCGACGGCGCCCCGGTGGGTGATACCCTGACCCATACCAGCCGCCCCGCCGACCAACGCATCCCCGGCTTCAAGGAGGTCAAGCCGCGGGTCTTCGCCGGGCTGTTCCCGGTGACCTCGGATCAGTACGAGGACCTGCGCGACGCCCTGGGTAAACTGCGGCTCAACGACGCCGCGCTGTTCTACGAACCGGAGGTCTCCGACGCCCTCGGTTTCGGCTTCCGTTGTGGCTTTCTCGGCATGCTGCACATGGAAATCATCCAGGCGCGGCTGGAGCGCGAGTACGACATCGACCTGATCACCACCGCACCGACGGTGGTCTTCGAGGTGGAGACCGTGGACGGCGAGGTGGAGTACATTTCCAACCCCTCCGACCTGCCGCCGGTGAACAGTGTCAACGAGATCCGCGAGCCGATCATCGAGGCGAGCATCCTGGTGCCGCAGGAGTTCGTCGGCAACGTCATCACCCTCTGCGTGGAGAAACGCGGCGATCAGAAGAACATGCTGTATGTCGGCAACCAGGTGCAGCTGACCTACGAGATGCCGCTCAACGAGGTGGTGCTCGACTTCTTCGACCGGCTGAAATCGGTCAGCAAGGGCTATGCTTCCTTCGAGTACGATTTCCGCCGCTTTCAGGCCGCCGATCTGGTCAAGGTCGACATCCTCATCAACGGCGAGAAGGTCGACGCGCTGGCCACCATCGTCCACCGCAACCAGGCGGAGGGACGCGGCCGCGACATCGCCGAACGGATGAAGGAGCTGATTCCGCGGCAGATGTTCGACATCGCCGTGCAGGCGGCCATCGGTAATCGTGTCATCGCGCGCTCCACGGTCAAGGCACTGCGCAAGAACGTCACCGCCAAGTGCTATGGCGGGGACGCCACCCGCAAGCGCAAGCTGCTGGAGAAACAGAAAGAGGGCAAGAAACGCATGAAGAGTGTCGGCAAGGTGGATATTCCCCAGGAGGCCTTTCTGGCCGTACTCGACGTCGGCAAGAAGGATTAGCCGATGGATTTCCCCCTCCTTCTGGTCCTTGCCACCTTTGTTACCGGTGTCCTGTGGGCGCTGGATGTTCTCTGGTGGGCGCCGGCGCGGCGCGAGCGGGCCGAGCTTCTGGTCGAACAGGGGGCGGACGAGGCGACTGTCGAGAAGACGCGGCGCCAGCCCACCACGGTGGAATATGCCCGGGCCTTCTTTCCGGTGATCCTGGTCGTGCTGGTGCTGCGTTCCTTTGTGGTGGAGCCCTTCCGCATCCCTTCGGGCTCCATGATGCCGACTCTGCTTACCGGCGACTTCATCCTGGTGAACAAGTTCAGCTACGGTCTGCGGCTGCCGGTGATCAATACCCGGATCCTCGAGCTCGGCGAGCCGGAACGTGGCGATGTGGCCGTGTTCCGCTACCCGGAGGACCCGGGCATCGACTACATCAAGCGGATCATCGGGCTCCCGGGGGACACCATCGAATTCCGCGACAAGGCCTTTTACATCAATGGCGAGGCGGTGGTCCGCGAGTCCGAGGGGCGCTATCGGGGCGAAGGCACGGCGGCGGCGATGACCGGGGCGCGTCTTTATCGAGAGCGGCTTGGCGATGCCGAATACCGTGTGCTGCTGGAGCCCGGCGGTTTTGATCAGGACTTCAGCTATCGCGTCCCCGAAGGCCATTATTTCGCCGTCGGTGACAACCGCGACAACAGTCGCGACAGCCGGTTCTGGGGTCCGGTACCCGAAGACCACCTGGTGGGCCGCGCCTTCCTGATCTGGATGAACTGGGACAGCGTCGACAACACCATCCGCTGGGAGCGACTGGGCTCGATGGTGGAATAGGAGCCGCGCATGGCCAACGACATCCGGGGTCTCATGAAGGCCCTCGACTACACCTTCGCCCAGCCGGAACTGCTGCGTCAGGCGATGACCCATCGCAGCGCCGGCGGGGCGCATTACGAACGTCTGGAATTCCTCGGTGATTCGGTGCTCAGCTTCATGATCAGCGAGCGGATCTACGCCCATTTCCCGGCGGCCGACGAGGGCGATCTCTCACGGGTTCGAGCGCGGCTGGTCAAGGGCGATACCCTCGCCGAGATCGCCTCGGAAATGGGGATCAGTGACTATCTGCGCATGGGTTCGGGAGAGATGAAGAGCGGTGGTCGTCGGCGCGAATCGGTGATGGCCGACGCCGTCGAAGCGATCATCGGCGCCCTCTATCTCGACGGTGGTCTGGAGCCGTGCCAGGCCCTGGTGGAACGCTATTTCCAGCCCCGTCTGCTGGCCCTGCCACCCCTGACCCGGCTGAAGGATCCGAAGACGCGGCTGCAGGAGTACCTCCAGGGGCGGCGTCGGCCGCGTCCCGAATACGAGCTGGTGGAGTCGGTGAACAACAACGCCACCCACGCCAGCCGTTTCGTCGTCCATTGCAGCGTGGACGGCATCGATCAACCGGTGCGCGGCGAGGGCGAGACCCGTCGCAAGGCCGAACAGGCGGCCGCCGAGGCCGCCCTGGAGCAGCTGGGCGCATGAGAGAGACCCCCCCCTTCCGTTGCGGCTTCATCGCCCTGGTGGGCCGTCCCAATGTCGGCAAGTCGACCCTGCTCAACCGGCTGGTGGGGGAGAAGATCAGCATCACCTCACAGCGGGCACAGACCACCCGGCATCGTCTGACCGGCGTTCGCACCACCCCCGCGGCCCAGCTGCTCTATGTCGACACCCCGGGGATGCACCAGGGGCAGAAGAAGGCGGTGAACCGGTACATGAATCAGGTGGCCCGCAACGCCATCCACGACGTCGATCTGGTGGTCTGGCTGGTGGAGGCGGGGCGCTTCACCGACGAGGACGAGGCGGTGCTGCGGGCGCTGGAGACGGCCCGCGTGCCGGTCATCCTGGCGGTGAACAAGGTCGACCGGATCCGCGACAAGGCGCAACTGCTCCCCTTCATGCAGGAGATGGGGGGGCGCCTCGAGTTCGCTACCGTGGTGCCGCTGTCGGCCGAGTCCGGCGAGAATGTCGAGGCCCTGGAGACGGAGATGGAGAGCCGACTGCCCGAGGGTCCGGCGCTGTTCCCGGAGGACCAGCTTACCGACGCCACCGAACGTTTCCTGGCCGCCGAGATCGTTCGCGAGAAACTGACTCGACGGCTGGAGCAGGAGCTGCCCTACGCCCTGACGGTGGCCATCGACGAGTTCCGCGAGGAGGAGGGGCAGCTGCAGATCGCCGCCACCATCTGGGTGGAGCGCGAGAGCCACAAGGGGATCGTCATCGGTCGCGGCGGCACGGTCCTCAAGGAGGTGGGGGAGCGCGCCCGCCGGGACATGGAGCGACTGTTCGATCATCGTGTCTATCTGCGCCTGTGGGCCAAGGTCAAGGAGAACTGGTCCGATGACGAGCGCGCCCTGAAGAGTCTCGGCTACCGCGAAGACGCCTAGGCCATGGGCGAGCGGACCGTTCTGGAACCCGGTTACGTGCTCCATCGCCGTGCCTACGGCAACACCAGCCTGATCGTCGAATTCCTTGCCCGCCATCACGGTCGCATCGGCATGGTGGCGCGCGGCGCGCGCAGCGGTCGCAATCCGCGCGGCGCGCTGTTGCAACCCTTTCATCCCCTGCTGGCCGGTTGGTCCGGTCGCGGTGAACTGGCCACCCTGGGCCATGTCGAGGCCGCCGGGCGCTCGCTGCCGTTGGGTGGCGAGGCGAGTCTGCAGGGGCTCTACGTCAACGAACTCATGGTGCGGTTGACCCACCGCCACGATCCCCATCCGCCCCTGTTCGACGAGTACGGCACCACCCTGCAGGCGCTGGTGGAGGCCCCCGGCGAGGCCACTCTGCGCCGCTTCGAGGGCCGCCTGCTCGGCCACCTGGGCTATGCGCCGCCGTTGCTGGAACGAGCGGATGGCGGCGGGGCGGTCCAACCCGACGCGCGCTACTGTTATCATCCGGGCAGCGGGCCCGTGCCGGCACCGGCCGACGAGCGCACGGCGGGACTCGTGGTGGCGGGCACCACCCTGCATGCCATGGCCGCCGAGGATTACCGCGATGCGGTGGTCCTGCGTGAAGCCAAGGCGATCATGCGGGCGGTGCTGGCCTCCCATCTGGGCGACCGGCCGCTGGCCAGCCGGGCCCTGTTCCGGGGGCGGCGACGGCCCGGCGAAAGCGGCGACTGAAGAGGACACCATGGAACAGAACATCCTGCTGGGCGTGAACATCGACCACGTGGCCACCCTGCGTCAGGCCCGGGGGACGCGCTTCCCCGATCCGGTCCAGGCGGCCCTGATCGCCGAGCAGGGCGGAGCCGATTCCGTTACCCTGCATCTGCGCGAGGACCGGCGCCATATCCAGGATCGGGATCTGGAACTGGTGGCGGCCACCGTTGCGACCCGGGTCAATCTGGAGATGGCGGTCACCGAGGAGATGCTGCAAGTGGCGGAGCGACTGCGCCCGGCCGATTGCTGTCTGGTACCGGAGCGACGCGAGGAGCTGACCACCGAGGGGGGACTCGATGTAAGGGGGCAGCCTGAACGCGTTGGTGCCGCCTGCACGCGTTTGGCCGCTGCCGGTGTGCGGGTGTCGCTGTTCATCGATCCGGAGGTGGAACAGGTGGAAGCGGCCCGCGCCGCCGGTGCCCCGGTGGTGGAGATCCACACCGGCGGCTACGCCGACGCCGCCACGGCGGAGGAACGCCACCTGGAGTTCATGCGGATCAGCCGGGCCGTGGCCGCAGCCGACGCCTCCGGTCTGGTGGTCAATGCCGGTCATGGGCTCAACTATCACAATGTCGAGCCGATCGCGGCCCTGGACCCCATCCAGGAGCTGAACATCGGCCATGCCATCGTCGCCCGCGCGGTATTCAGTGGGCTGGAAGGAGCAGTGGCCGAGATGAAGCGGCTGATGCGCGAGGCGCGCGGGTGATCCACGGCATCGGCACCGATATCGTGGCGGTGGCTCGCCTGGCGCGCAGTCTGGACCGTTTCGGCGACGAGCTGGCCCATCGCATCCTCCATCCCGACGAATTCCCGTCCTTCGGGTCCGCCGCCCACCCATCCCGACTGCTGGCGAAGCGGTTCGCCGCCAAGGAGGCGGCCGTCAAGGCACTGGGAACCGGATTTACCGGCGGCATTCGTCTCGCCGATGTGGCCGTGGATCATCACCCCGGTGGGCAGCCGCGGTTGGTGCTGCGTGGCGAGGCGGCCGTTCGGGCCGGCGCCTTCGGCGTAACCGCCCATCATCTCTCTCTGAGTGACGAACAGGATCACGCCGTGGCCTTCGTGGTCATGGAGGTCGGTAACCCCCTCGCGGGGGCTTCGGCCTGACTCCTCCTGAAGTGGTGGGCCAGGGGGGCGTTAAAACCCGTCTTCCTGCCGTCCGGATTCGACCACCACGGGAAGCCGGAAGCAGAAACGGCTGCCGTGTCCCGGCCCCTCGGACTCCGCCTCGATGGTGCCGCCGTGGTGTTCAGCGATGCGCCGGCAGAGAGCAAGGCCGATGCCATGGCCCTGGTATTCGTCACGGGTGTGCAGGCGGGAGAAGACCTTGAACAGGCGATCCAGCTGTTCCGGAGCGATGCCGATGCCGTCGTCCTCGACGCAGGCCCGGAACCAACGACCTTCCACGGAGGCATGGATGTGGATGGTCGGTGCCGTGTCGGGCGAGCGGTATTTGAGGGCATTGCCGACGAGGTTCTGGAACAGTCGGGTGAGCTCGTCGCGGCTGACATGCACCGTGGGCCATTCCCCGGATACTTCTACCGTGGCGTCGCTCTCTTCCAGCGAGGGTCCGAGGAATGCGAGGGCCTCGTCCACCAGTGCACGCGCGTCGTGTTCCGCCATGGACTCGGTGGCTCTCCCGACTCGGGAGTAGTCCAGTAGCGACAGCAGCATCTTGTCCATGCGCGTGGCGCCGTCACGGGCGTGGTCCAGGTAGTGCTGGATCCGTTCCCGCGCCGACTCCGGGAGGTCCGTCCCGTCTTCGTCGAGTTGACGGGTCAGCAGACCCAGATAGCTGTTGACCATCCGCAGGGGTTCGCGCAGATCGTGGGAGACGGCGTAGGCGAACTGTTCCAGGTCAGCGTTGGAACGCTCGAGATCGGTCTGCATGGCTCGGCGTTCCGCCAGAACGGCACGACGGTGAAGGGCCTGGCCGAGGTGGCCGGCCAGCGCCTCCATCAGGCGCTGTTCCTCCGGCAGGAAGCCCAGGGCCTGGTGTTCCCCCGGCGACAGGAAGACCTCCAGAGAGCCGACGGGTTCGGAGCCCACCACCAGCGGTGTCTCCAGGCTCAGCGGTCCCTCGAAGAACGGGGTGCTGGTCACGACCTGGTCCGGCAGGCGGATGCGCGCGGCGGTGCGATCGGGGTCCTGGAAACCCGGGGGAATCGCATCCACGCTGGCTTGCAGAAATTCCCCGACGGGCTTCTCTTCATCCAGAGAGAGGTGGATGACCGTGTTGAGGGCCACAGCCTCCTTGGCACGCTCGCGATTGGACCGGGATGTGGCCTCCTGATCTCGGAACAGGCGGACCAGCAGGCGGGTCACGGCGCTGATCAACAACAGGGCGAAGAGGTAAAGGAGCCCCATGATCAAGGCCTTGCGCGACTCGCCAACGAGGGCCTGGCTGCGGTTCTTCCCGGCGATCACGGCCATCGGGTAGGGGTCGAGGCGGCGCAGGCCGACGATGTACTCCTCGCCGTCGAAGGGGGAGGTGACGTGTTCGAGCATCTCACGTTCGATGTGCTCCAGCGTAGTCATGGGTTCCAGGACCGTGCCGGCGGCCTCCTCGGTGTACGGGAGTCGGAAGTAGGTGGTGCCGTCCAGGGTGGTGGCGACCATGGTGGTGTCGATGGCCTGTGTATCGGTCTCCAGGGAATGGGCAAGCTGTTCGATGTCGACGAGGAAGACCAGCACCACTCGCGAGCCGTCGTCTGTCTCCAGAGATCGGCTCATGGCCATGAAGGGGCGGTCGTCGTGGACACGCGATTGCAGTGGTGGCGAGATGTACGGTTCGCCGGGGTCGAATGCGTTCTCACGGTGCGCGGTGAAGTAGTCGCGATTGGTCACATCGGGTCGTTCACCCTCCTGGGTCCAGGCCGTGATGACACCCTTTTCGTCGAGCACCAGCAGGTCCATGAGTTCGGCGTTGTGCTTTCGATAACGGTGGAGGTGTCGGGTCACCTCGTCGGAATCGCCACCGTGATTCGCGATGGACTCCCCCAGGGTGTCGAGTTCACGTTCGTAATCGGAGAGGGCGCGGGTCAGGGCGGCGGCATGGGCGCGGGTCATGCCCATGACATGGGCCTCGCTGGTGGCGATGGTGTTTTCGCGCTCGCTGTGAACGAACCAGAGCAGCATCGTGCCGAGGATGCCGGCGATGGCCACCGCCACCCCGATCAACAGGGTCGGGGTCCGGCCGGTGAGGGGAGAGGATTGCGCCAGCGCCATGGACAGGGGGGTCAAGCCTCGAACAGGGGACTCTGTGAAGTATAGAACTGGATGATCACTTTCCACAAATGCAGTAAGGTGGGCGCTCGACAGGAAACCCGGGGTTTCAGAGGGTAAAGATGGCATCTCGCTTCGCCAGCATCCTCACATTGCTCTTCGCCCGTCTGCTTGGAGACATCAATTCGACGCAGATCCGCGATCTCTTCCTGACTCGCACGCATTCCCCCCTGCTGCAGCGTCGCCGGGCCCGCCTCATTATCTCCCGCGTACGCATGGTCGCGGCGATGTTCGCGGTTCTGACACCGATGTGGGTCCTGATCGACTGGCTGCTCTTTCCCTGGCCCCTCTGGGGCTGGCTGGCCCTGTTCCGGGTCATCGCCAGTGCCGGATTCGCGGTTCTCGCCCTGTCGTACCGCAACAGCGATCGACTCGGTACGGCGTGGGTCGCGCTGGGGACCCTGCTGGTGATCCCGGCGGCCTTCTATCTGGCCTCCCACGCGGTCCTGGGGAAGTATGACGTGAGCGGGGTGGCGGCGGCGGTATCCGCCGGTTACGCCTTCCTTCCCTTTGTCATGATTGCGGGGTTGAGTGTCTTTCCCATCACGGCCATGGAGGGTGCCGCCTTCAGTACACCGTTGTTGGCGGCCCATTTGATCGGGGCGTTCATCGGCCACAACTATTTCCCTTTTGGCTCGTTCATGGGGGCGATGTGGTTGCTGCTGTTGCTGACGGCGGTGGCCACCATGGCCGGGATGAGTCAGATCCAGTTCATGATGGCGCTGGTGCGCCAGTCGAGCCATGACGGGCTCACCTGGACCTATACACGGACCGTCGGAGAGGAGTTGCTGGCGGTTCAGTTCAGTCAGGCCGAACGCCATGAAACCCCGTTGGCTCTCATCTTTGTCGACCTCGACCACTTCAAGGCGATCAATGACGAGCATGGCCACGAGGATGGTGACACGGCACTGGCCGATGTCGGGCGTGCATTGCGCAACGGTACGCGCGACAGTGATACGGTGATTCGCTGGGGGGGCGAGGAGTTTCTGATCATCCTATCGGGCACGGACTGTGACGGCGCCCTGAACGCGGTTCAGCGCATTCGTCGGGCCGGTTTCGGTGACCGCCCGGATGGCGCTCAGCTCACCGCGAGCATCGGCCTGGCGGAGGTCCAGCGGGATGGTTGCGAGACCTGGCAGGAACTGGTCGCGCAGGCCGATGCCCGCATGTACGAGGCCAAGAGCAACGGCCGTGATCGGATCTGCGACTGCGAGGGTCGGTTGATTACCGAGATCACCGTCCTCGACTGACGTTCCCGCGCGGGTTGCCCACCGGTCCCGCCTTCAGGGGTGGCGAAGCAGGTCGCGCACCATCCACTCCGCCTCCAGTCCGATGTCTTCCAGATCGAGACTGCCGTCATGACCGAACAGCCGGCCATTGCGATATTCCCGGGCCATCAGACGAATCCAGTCGCGGGCGCCGGGATGACACGCCTCCACCATCAACGCCTCGCCCAGCTGGTCCTGTTCCTCGGGCTGGAACCAGAGCAGGTTGCCGAGCCGCCGGGGGAGACTCAAGCGCAGCAGACCCGGTGCGCGTCCGTCCCTCAGGGTGTGTTCGTGGATGCCGGTACCGAGACCGCGCAGCAGCAGATGGCCCACCGGTCCCAGGCGTCGGGCCATGATGTCCAGAGTTGAGGGCAGGGGTGTAGCCGGTGGTGTGTGGGGGGTACGTTCGGTCGGGGTGTCGAGCGAGTGCATGTGGCGCCTCCGGTTTCGTTGAATCAAGGAGGGCCAGCGCGAAGGGCCGGGTGGTTGGGTGTTGTTGTCGCACCCACCGACCGGGGGCCTTTTTCGCGAAGGCTCCAGTCCGTTCGTCCTCGGAGGTGTTCGGGCTCGGCTCGAAGAGCCATACCGTTGCGCGACAGCCCCGGATTCTCACCGGTGTTCCCCTCCGGGTGACCCTTTATCTGGTGCCACCGTGCAAGGACGGACCCAATATATGGGATCGCTGGCGATGAGCGCAAGGGTCGGCTTAGTCGAGCGTGAGGATCAGGGTGGCGATGGAGAAGTAGACCAGGATCCCGATGATGTCGGCCAGCGAGGTGATCAGCGGCGCGCTCGAAGTGGCCGGGTCGATCTTCAGTCGATCGAGGAGGAAGGGCATGAGCATCCCGGTGAGTGAGCCGAAGACCACCACCGCGGTCATGGCGAGGGCCACCACGGCCCCGATCTCCATTCCGCCCCGGTAGACCCCGATTCCGGCCACGGCGATCCCCATGGTCAATCCCAGGGCCACGGCCACACCGAGTTCCTTGCCGAACAGCCTGGCCCAGTCCCGGGCGCGAACGTCCCCGGTAGCCAGGGCGCGCACCATGAGCGTGGAGGCCTGCGCTCCGGCGTTACCCCCCGAGGCGATGACCAGCGGCAGGAAGAAGACCAGCGTGATGGCGGCTTCGATGGTCTGCTCGTAGAAGGCAATGGCGGCCCCGCCGAAGAGGTTCATGAAGACCAGCAGAACCAGCCAGCCGATGCGCTTGCGGTAGAGCAGGTAGGGACTGGCATCACGCAGACTGGGTGGCAGCGTGCCCACCGAACCCATCTTGTGGAAGTCCTCGGTGGCCTCTTCCTCGGCCACGTCCATGATGTCGTCCAGGGTCACCGTGCCCAGCAGCATGCCGTCACTGTCCACCACCGGCAGGGCCGAGAGATCGTAGTGCTGGACCAGGTCGACCGCCTTCTCCCGGTCCTCGGTGGCCTCGATGGAGGTGTACTGGTGGTCCATGATTTCGGCCACCTGCTGCTCCGGTTCGGCCAGCACGAAGCGGCGCAGTCCCAGCGTGTCCAGCAGTTTGCCGTAGATGTCGGTGACGTAGATGACGCTGATGGTTTCCGCCTGCTGGTGGCGCGAGCGGATGTGCGCCAGGCTGCGGCTGACGCTCCAGTCGGGCCGCACGGCGATGTAGTTCGGTGTCATCAGTCGGCCGACACTCTCATCGGGAAAGCCGAGCAGCGTCTGGGTCTTGCGCCGCTCCTGGGGCGGCAGCATCTCCAGCATCCGCCGCAGGACCTCGGTGGGGAGGTCGGCCAGCAGGGCAGTGCGGTCGTCGGGTTCCATGCCCTTCAGCAGATCGAGGATCTCGCGCTCGGTCAGATCCTTGATGATCTCGTCCTGGCACTCGGAACCGAGATAGGAGAAGACCTCGGTGCTTTCCGCCTTGGGGAGCAGCTTGAGGACGAGGAGCCGGTACGGCGCGGCCAGTTCCGGCAGCACCTTGGCAATGTCCTGAACGGCCAGCTGGCGAAGATATTCCCGGGCGCCGGACCAGTCTCGGGCCTCGAGGATCGCGTTCAGATCGGTGATGCTCTCCAGCGGCTCCATGTGAGCTCCTCGAAGGGGTCGGGAAAAGGGGGCGTGGATACGGTCCCGTACTGTCGACCATGCTATCGTGATCGACCTGACGGTCCAACCTGGGGAGATTGAGCATGCGGCGATGGTGTCTGGCAATCCCGGCCCTGCTGATGGCTGCATCGGCACAAGGGAACGATGTCGAGCGTTCGGTCTGGGAAGAGCGCATGATCGACGCCCTGCCGGAACACTTCTGTGCCGATGGAACCTATTTCCGGGAATGTTTCCGGGTGGATCGCGAACGCTGTCTGGACGTTGCTCGCGAATCGGTGCGTGAATGTCTCCGGGAGCGCGGCGAAGAGATTCCGGAACGGCTGTTATTGCCCCGGGAAGGACGTGAATGGGGGGCAATTATTGGTCGTTGTGCCGGTCGCGTCCATGAAGAGACGCTGGCTGACGAGAGAAGGCTGACGAGCAGCTGTCGGGACCCTGAACCGTGGCGGTAGGGGGTTATTCAGAATCCTGTTCGTGCAGGAGGGCCCGCGCGGCCTCGATGACCGGTTCGATGGCGTCGTCCGGCGGGTTGTCGCCCGCCTTGAGACGGGCGTTGAGCGCCTCGGCGGCCGCCTCGAGGCGCGGGACCCCGCAGTAGCGGCAGGAACCGGTGACCCGGTGGACCGGATCGGCCAGGTGGCGGCGGTCGGTGGAGGCCAGGGCCTGGTCCAGCACCTCGATGTGCCCCGGCAGTTCCGCCAGCAGCATGGCGTGGAGGTCGGTGGCCAGGGCCTCCTGACCGCCGGCCCGCTCGATGGCGAGTTTCCAGTCGATTTCCGGTCGGGTCACGTCCCATTCTCCTGTTGCGAGGCCCCGGGGGCAGGGTAGAATGCCGGCATGAGCTATCCAACCATCGAAGCCTTCGTCGGCCACACCCCGCTGGTGCGCCTGCAGCGGTTGAACACCGCCCCGAACAGCGAGGTCCTGGTCAAGCTGGAAGGCAACAATCCGGCCGGCTCGGTGAAGGACCGGCCGGCGCTGAGCATGATACAGGGCGCGGAAGCGCGCGGGGAGATCCGGCCCGGCGACACCCTCATCGAAGCGACCTCCGGCAATACCGGCATCGCCCTGGCCATGGCCGCCGCCATCAAGGGCTACCGCATGGTGCTGATCATGCCGGACAACATGACCGAAGAGCGACGTGCCTCGATGAAGGCCTTCGGTGCCGAACTCATCCTGGTCAGCCGCGAGGAGGGCATGGAGGGCGCTCGCGATCGGGCCGCGGCGATGGCCCAACGCGGTGAGGGCCGGGTGCTGGACCAGTTCGCCAACCCCGACAACCCGAATGCCCACTACACCGGGACCGGGCCGGAGATCTGGCGCGACACCGGCGGCACCGTCACCCACTTCGTCAGCGCCATGGGGACGACGGGGACCATCATGGGGACCTCCCGCTACCTCAAGGAGCAGTCGCCCGCGGTGAGCATCGTCGGCGTGCAGCCGGAAGAGGGGGCGAGCATCCCCGGGATCCGACGCTGGCCGCCGGAATACCTGCCGTCCATCTTCGACGCGTCGCGCGTGGACCGGACCCTGGCGGTGAGCCAGGAAGAGGCCGAGGAGACCACCCGCGCCCTGGCTGCCCGCGAGGGGATCTTCGCCGGCGTCTCCTCCGGTGGTGCCGTGGCCGCGGCGCTGCGGGTGGCCCGGGAAACCGAGAACGCCACCATCGTCGCGATCGTCTGCGATCGCGGGGATCGCTACCTCTCTTCCGGAATCTTCCCCGGCTGACATGAATGTCCTGACCTTCGACATCGAGACCGTTCCGGATATTGCCGGTGGTCGCCGTTTGCTGGAGCTGGAACCGGGGCTCGGCGATGACGAGGTGGCCGAGCTGATGTTCGCCCGGCGGCGCGAGGCGACCGGCGACTCCGATTTCCTGCGCCACCACCTGCACCGGATCGTGGCCATCTCCGTCGTCCTGCGCCAGGGGGCCGAGGAGTTCCGCGTCTGGTCGCTGGGGGAACCGGAGGCCGAGGAGGGGGAACTCATCCAGCGCTTCTTTCAGGGGATCGAACGCTTTGCGCCGACGCTGGTCTCCTGGAACGGTGGCGGCTTCGACCTGCCGGTGCTCCACTACCGCGCCCTGCTCCACGGGATCCAGGCACCGCGTTACTGGGATACCGGTGAGCAGGACAGCAACCACCGCTTCAATAATTACCTCAGTCGCTTCCACTGGAGGCACACCGACCTGATGGACGTGCTCGCCGGCTACCAGCCGCGCGCCTCGGCGCCGCTGGACGAGATCGCCTCGCTGATGGGCTTCCCCGGCAAGATGGGCATGAGCGGCGACAAGGTCTGGCCCACCTTCCGCGACGGTGACATCGGCGCCATCCGCGACTACTGCGAGACCGACGTGCTGAACACCTACCTGGTCTATCTCGGCTTCCAGCATTTCCGCGGCCACCTGGACGACGACGGCCTCCGGCGGGAGCAGGCCCTTGTCCGCGATCGACTGGCCGCCGATGGTCGTCCCCACATCCGTTCCTTCCTCGACGCCTGGCGGGAAGGCTGACATGGCGCGTCGCAAACGGCTGCCGCGCGAGCCCTTCGAGGCGACCATAGAGAGCCTGTCGCCGGAGGCGCGCGGGGTTGCCCGGATCGACGGCAAGGTGACCTTCATCGACGGGACGCTGCCGGGGGAGCGGGTCCTGTTCCGCTATACCGACCGCAAGCGCAGCCACGATTCGGGGCGCGTCGAGGAGGTCCTGGAGGCGGCGCCGGAGCGGGTGGAGCCGGACTGTCCGCACTTCGGTGTCTGTGGCGGCTGTTCCCTGCAACACATGGACCACGCGGCCCAGGTGGCCCACAAGGCCGCCACCGTGACCGAACAGCTCCAGCGCATCGGTGGGGTGGCGCCGGAGGCGGAACTGCCGCCGCTGACCGGCCCCCTCCGGGGGTACCGGCGGCGGGCGCGTCTCGGCGTCCGCTGGGTCCCGGCCAAGGAGCGGGTGCTGGTGGGGTTCCGGGAACGCGGGACCGGTTACATCGTCGATACTGAGCGCTGCCCCGTGCTCCATCCGGCCATCGGTGAGCGCCTTCCGGAACTGGCCGCGACCCTCCAGTCACTGACCATTTACGACCAGATCCCGCAGATAGAGGTGGCCATCGGCGATGAGGGCGGCGCGCTGGTCGTGCGCCATCTCGCGCCGCTGGGGCCGGGCGACGCGCAGCGGCTGGCCGACTTCGGCGAGACCAGTGGCCTGCGGATCCAGCTGCAGCCCGGCGGGCCGGAGTCGGTGGAATCACTGGAGCCCGACAGCCCCGTGGATCTGGCCTACGACCACCCGGGGAGTGACGTGCGGCTGAGTTTTCGGGCCACTGACTTCGTTCAGGTGAACGGGACGCTCAATCGCGCGATGGTGGAGCGAGCACTGGACTGGCTGGCCCTGGAGCCGGGTCAGCGGGTTCTGGACCTCTTCTGCGGCATCGGCAATTTCGGTCTGCCCATTGCCCGGGCCGGGGCGGAGGTGGTCGGCGTCGAGGGCGAGGCGGGTCTGGTGGAGCGTGCCCGCCGCAACGCCGAGGTCAATGGGCTGACCGAGCAGACCACCTTCCATGTGGCCGATCTGAGCGAACCCGGTGACAGCCCGGCATGGGGCGGCCGCTACGACAGCGTGGTGCTGGATCCGGCGCGCACCGGCGCCCGCGAGGTGCTGGACATCGTGGCGGCCAGCGGCGCCCGGCGAGTGGTCTATGTCTCCTGCAACCCGGCGACCCTGGCCCGTGACGCGGGTGAGCTGGTCGCCCGGGGGTACCGGCTGGCGCGCGCCGGGGTACTGGACATGTTCCCGCATACCGCCCATACCGAAGCGATGGCGATCTTCGAACGCGCGTGAAAAGGCCTCAAGAGCGGCCTTTCCGGGCCGATGGTACAAGGAGTCGAAGAGAATGGGCGATTTGACCGCGATGAACAAAGAAGGACGAACAATGCGAGTCCGGCACGCGGCAACGTGGCTGATGTTTCTGAGCGTTTCGGTTGGCGGTGATGCCCTGGCCTCGGGACCCGTTGCCAATTCCGCCTTCAATCTGCAGGGGGGGGTAGGAGCCTGGCAGTTGCAGGAGGGGGAACAGGTCTTCCGTGCCGACCTGGAGTCGCTCAGCTATCGAGACGTCGACAATTCGAATCGGGGCAACTTCGACGCACGAGTCGGGCTGGATATCGGGATTACCGATCGCATCCAGATCGGGGGCACTCTGCCCTTCCGAACGCGCTTCAGCGATTTCGCCAGCTATGGACGCCATCTGCGCGGCGATTTGCGCCTGCTCCTCAATAGTGACGGCCAGGAGGCCACCTCGCTCGCGGTCTGGGGAACAGCGGTGGAACAGGACAGCCAGCGCGTCAATTCGGGGGCGTCGGAGATGGGGGGCGTGTTCAACTGGTCCCGCCGTGAGGATACTAATGATTTCCACTTCGGTATCGGAAGCGAACGGGTGGATTATCCCGAAACGCGGGATCGCTTTGAGAGCGAAAATCGCTACTTCTTGCGTGCCGGACTGGTCGATCGCATGTCGAGCGAGCACGATCTGATGCTGGAACTCGAGCTCGGCCGAAGCTTCAGCGGCGAGAGACGGACAATGATGTTCATGCCGGGAATGCGGTGGTATCAACCGAATACTGAACTGGTCTGGACCGGACGGATCGGACTGGCCCCGGAGGCCGTGACGGGACGCCCCGGTTTTACCGCCCGCATTGGTGTCAGCTATCTCGTTGGTGCGCCTTCTGGAGGCTCCGATCCCCGGATCGACGAACTGGAAGAGCGGGTCGATGATAACGATCGGCGCATTACCAATCTGGAAGAATGGGTCAGCCGGCAGTCGAACGGCGAGGAGCCGGAGCCGGATGAGCCGGAGATCTTCCGGGTCATCATTCAGGACACCATGGGGGATGAAGATCGGGCCCGTGCGTGGGGTGATCGCATCGAGGAATGGGGCAATTACCGCTTCGAGCGGACCGAATACCACGAGGTGGAAGAGCAGCCGGATACCTCGACCATCTACTACGGCCCCGATGCCGCCGACGCGGCCGTGGAACTCGGTCGCAACATTCCGAGCGGCAATCAGGAGGTTCTGCGCAACGAGGCGATCGAGGA
>JBNJEU010000003.1:0-79961 GCA_051746205.1 Pseudomonadota bacterium | reverse complement strand
GCGAACTACTGGATCGGACTCATCGGCATCTCGCCCTGGCCGCCGTCGGTGGCCACCTCGCCGAGCCCCAGCGGGTCCACCAGCAGCATCATGCCGAAGCCGAAGATCAGCGCGGCGATGCCGATGGCCACGGCCAGCTTGAAGGCGAAGCGCAGCCGCCAGTGCAGGCTGATGACCGCCTCGGGGTCGTCCAGGTTGGCGTCGTCCAGGCTGCTGGCCACCTGGAACAGCACGACGCCGAGCCAGATGGGGGCCCAGAAGACCACCAGCCCGATCTGGGTCAGGCCCAGCAGGATCCCGAAGAGCACCGCCACCACACCGGCGGCGCGAACCCAGTGGCGGGCCTCGTACAGCGGCGCGACCAACCGGGCGGTGCCGCCGGCGGCCGGGGTTGCCGGCTCGTTCTCTTCACTCATCGTCACTCTCCATTGGATTGCCGGGGCGTGGTGAGGGGGCGCGTTGACGCGCCCTCGCCACGCCTCAGATGGTATCAGCCTTCTCGCCGGTGGTCTCGAAGGTGAAGGCCCCGTCGCTGTCCACGTCCACCCGAATGACGTCGCCGGGGACGAAGTCGCCGGCGAGCAGCCGCTGGGCCAGCGGGTTCTCGACGGTGTTCTGGATGGCCCGGCGCAGCGGCCGCGCCCCGTAGACCGGGTCGAAGCCCGCCTCGCCGATGCGGTCCAGCGCCGCGTCGGTGACGGTGATGTCCATGTGCCGGTCGCGCAGCCGGTCGCGCAGGTAGCCGAACTGGATACCGGCGATGCGCCGGATCTGCTCCGCCTCCAGCGGATGGAAGACCACCACGTCGTCGACGCGGTTGATGAACTCCGGCCGGAAGTGCTGGCCGACGATGCCCATCACCGCCGACTTCATCGCCTCGTAGTCGCCCTCCCCGGCCATGCTCTGGATCTCCTGGGAGCCGAGGTTCGAGGTCATGACGATGACGGTGTTGCGGAAGTCCACCGTGCGGCCGTGGCCGTCGGTGAGCCGGCCGTCGTCGAGCACCTGCAGCAGGATGTTGAAGACGTCGGCGTGCGCCTTCTCCACCTCGTCGAGCAGGATCACCGAGTAGGGCTTGCGGCGCACCGCCTCGGTGAGATAACCGCCCTCCTCGTAGCCGACATAGCCCGGCGGCGCGCCGATGAGCCGCGCCACGGAGTGCTTCTCCATGAACTCCGACATGTCGATGCGGACCATCGCCTCGTCGGTGTCGAACAGGAAGCTGGCCAGCGCCTTGGTCAGCTCGGTCTTGCCCACGCCGGTGGGGCCGAGGAACAGGAACGAGCCGTTGGGGCGGTTCGGGTCGGAGAGCCCGGCGCGCGAGCGGCGGATGGCGTCGGCCACCGCGTGCACCGCCTCGCTCTGGCCGATGACCCGCTCGCCGATGCCCTCCTCCATGCGCAGCAGCTTGTCGCGCTCGCCCTCGAGCATCTTGCTCATGGGGATGCCGGTCCACTTGGCCACCACCTCGGCGATCTCGCTCTCGCCGACGTTCTTCTTGAGCATCCGGGTCTCGGTCATCTCCACCTGGGTGGCCAGGTCGAGCTGCTTCTCCAGCTCCGGGATCTTGCCGTACTGGAGTTCGGACATCCGCTGGAGGTCGCTGGCGCGGCTGGCCGTCTCCAGCTCCACACGGGCGCGGTCCAGCTCCTCCTTGATGTGCTGGGTGCCCTGGAGGGCGGCCTTCTCGGAGTTCCAGACCTCCTCCAGGTCGGCGTATTCGCGCTCCAGCTCGCCGATCTCCTCCTCCAGCTTCTTCAGCCGCTCCTTCGACGCCTCGTCGGTCTCCTTGTTCAGCGCCTCGCGCTCGATCTTGAGCTGGATCAGGCGCCGGTCCATGCGGTCCATCTCCTCCGGCTTGGAGTCGATCTCCATGCGCAGGCGGCTGGCCGCCTCGTCGAGCAGGTCGATGGCCTTGTCCGGCAGCTGCCGATCGCTGATGTAGCGGTTGGAGAGCTGCGCGGCGGCGACGATGGCCGGGTCGGTGACCTCCACCCCGTGGTGGACCTCGTACTTCTCCTTCAGGCCGCGCAGGATGGCCACGGTATCCTCCACCGTCGGCTCGTCCACCTGCACCTTCTGGAAGCGGCGCTCCAGGGCGGCATCCTTCTCGATGTTCTCGCGGTACTCGTTGAGGGTGGTGGCGCCGATGCAGTGCAGCTCGCCGCGCGCCAGCGCCGGCTTGAGCATGTTGCCGGCGTCCATGGCGCCGTCGGCCTTGCCGGCGCCGACAATGGTGTGGATCTCGTCGATGAACAGGATCACCCGGCCCTCCTGCTTGGCCAGGTCGTTGAGCACGCCCTTCAGGCGCTCCTCGAAGTCGCCCCGGTACTTGGCCCCGGCCAGCAGGGCTCCGAGATCCAGCGACAGCAGTCGCTTGTCCTTCAGCCCCTCCGGCACCTCGCCGTTGACGATGCGCTGGGCCAGGCCCTCGACGATGGCGGTCTTGCCGACGCCGGGCTCGCCGATGAGCACCGGGTTGTTCTTGGTGCGCCGCTGGAGCACCTGGATCGCGCGGCGGATCTCGTCGTCACGGCCGATGACCGGGTCGAGCTTGCCCTGTTCGGCGCGCTCGGTGACGTCGATGGTGTACTTCTCCAGCGCCTGGCGGGTCTCCTCGGCGTTGGGGTCGTTGACCGCCTGGCCGCCGCGCATCTGCTCGATGGCCTCCTCCAGCTTCGCGGCCTCGGCCCCGGCGCCGCGCAGCAGCTCGCCGAGCTTGCCCTTGTCCTCGTTGAGGGCGGCGAGGACGAAGAGCTCGCTGGAGATGTAGTTGTCGCCGCGCTTCTGCGCCAGCTTGTCGGTGACGTTGAGCAGCCGGCTCAGGTCGTTGGAGAGGTGGACGTCGCCGCCCGATCCCTCGACCGTGGCGATCTGTTCCAGCGCTTCCCCCAGATGGGAGCGCAGGCCGTTGGTGTTGGCGCCGGCGTTCTGCAGCAGGTGGCGGACGCTGCCGCCCTCCTGGTCCATCATCGCCACCATCAGGTGGACCGGCTCGATGAACTGGTGGTCCCGGCCCACGGCGAGGCTCTGCGCCTCCTGGAGGGCCATCTGGAATTTCGTGGTCAGTTTGTCCATGCGCATCTTCGGCGTACTCCGTGGCTGATTCGGTTCGATTACCCGATCAGATGGGGGGGACCGGCCGCGCTTTCAACCATTCGCCACCGGTCCGGTTCCGTTTTCGATGCAGTGGCGCACCGCCGCCAGACAGCCCTCGGTGTCCAGCGGCGGCTCCGGTTCGCCGCCGGAGTCCCGGTCGTGGCGGGCGGCGCACCGGATGGGGGGACAGGCGCGGACCCGCGCCCGGGAAGGGATGGTAACGGCGGCGACCGTCAGACCCGCGCCGCGGATCCCGTCGAGGCGCAACGCCTGGATGGGGGCCCCGCTGGCCGCCGCCAGCCAGGCGAGACCCGGTTTCATCGGCGGGCGCTGTTCCCCGCGCCGCTCGGCCGCCGTGAGCAGGCGGCCCTGCGGGAACAGCGCCACCACCTCGCCGCGTTCCAGTGCTCGTCGGGCGGCGCGCAGGGCGCTGTGCGGGCTCCGTCCGCGCTCCACCGGAATGCAGCCGATGGCGCGGAACAACCGGTTCAGAACGGGGCGCTGATACTCCTCGCGGGCGATGATGAAGCGCAGGGGGCGGTCACAGGCAGCGATCATCAGCAGGGGATCGAGGCCGGAGACGTGGTTGGCCACCACCAGGGCGGGGCCGTGCTCCGGCAGCCGCACCGGCTCGGTCCGCAGGCCGTGGAAAAAACGACAGAAGAGACGGTTGCAACCATCGATGAGATTGAGGCCGAAGTGGCCCCAGTCCGCCCGATGGGCGCGGTGGCAGAGCGCCACAAAGCCGACGAGCAGCAGGGCTGCGACCAGCCAGACCGTCATCATCGCCGCGCCACGACGATCCCGCCGAACAGCACCGCCTGAACCATCACGATGAGCGCCCCCACCGGCACTTCCAGATACCAGGACAGCACCAGTCCGGCCACCGCCGTGGCCGCTCCGATGGCGGCCGCCAGGGTCGTGACCAGGGCGAAGTTGCCCCCGACCAGACGAGCGGTGGCGGCGGGGATCACGAAGAAGCTGCTCACCAGCACGATCCCCACCAGCTTCACGGCGGCAATGATGGCGAGGCTGGCGGCGGCAAAGAAGGCGTAATCCAGGGCGGCCACCGGCAGCCCCGAGGCCTGGGCCAGTTCCCGATCGAAGGTCACCAGTGTCAATCGGCCCCAGGCGAGCAGCAGGAAGGTGCCCACCACCGCGGTCACCCCGGCCAGCAGAGCCAGATCGCCCGGGCCGATGGCGAGGATGGAGCCGAACAGGAAAGCGGAGAGGCTGGCGTTGGCCCCGGCGACCTCCAGCAGGATCACCCCCAGGGCCATGCCCACGGCGAACAGCACCCCCACCAGGGTGTCCTCCGCCAGCCCCCGGCGGCGCAACCAGGCGATCCCGAGCCCCAGGGCCACCGCCGCCGGCAGAGCGACATTGAAGGGGGCGACCCCCAGCACCAGACCCAGTCCGATGGCGGCGAAGGCGCCGTGGCTGACCCCGGCGGCCAGGAACGCCAGCCGCCGCTGGACCAGGAAGACCCCCACCAGTCCACCCAGCAGCCCGGCCAGGATCCCGGCGGCCAGGGCGCGCTGCATGAAGCCGTAGGCAAAGAGTTCGGTCACGCCGTCACCCCCAGCCCGTGGTGGTGGCCCACATGGCCGAAGGCGCGCCGCAGGGTTTCCTCGGTAAGGACCTCCGGCGAGGGGCCGAAGGCCAGCACCGCGTGGTCCAGCAGCAGGGAGGTATCGGCGTGGTGGCGGGCCACTTCCCAGTCATGGGTGATCATCGCCACCGCCAGGCGAGGGTTGCGCGCCTGATAGCCCTCCAGACACTCGTAGAGATCCGACTCACCGGCGCGGTCCACCCCGGCCGCCGGCTCGTCGAGCATGAGCAGATCGGGGTGGTGGACCAGGGCCCGGGCGAGATAGACCCGCTGAAGCTGGCCACCGGAGAGGGCGTTGAGGGGACGGTCGGCGAAGACATCCGCGCCCACCTCCGCCAGTGCCGCGCAGGCCCGCTCCCGATGCCGGCGCAGGGCCAGCGGTCCGGGCCAGGCGCCGATGATCCCGGAGATCACCACCTCCACCGAGCGGCCCGGAAAGGAGCGATCGAAGTTCTTGATCTGGGGAACGTAACCGATGCGACGGGCGTGATTCTCGACGCGGCCGACGTACTCGGCCAGCCCCAGCAGGCAGCGGAACAGGGTCGTCTTGCCGGAGCCGTTGGGCCCCAGAACCGCCAGGAACATCCCCGGCGTAATGGCCAGATCCACGTTTTCCAGGGCGGTGACGGCACCGTAGCGGACCGTCAGCCCCTCCACGCGGATGAGGGGTTCGACGCCCTCACCCACCATACGCCTCCACGATGCGCCGGGCATTCAGCAGCAGCAGCTCGGGATAGTCCGCGACCTCCTCGGAAAAGCCCAGCGGATCGAGCTCCGCCACGTCCACACCGGCCTCGTCGGCCAGGGCGCGGATCGAGTCCGACGGCAACTGGGGTTCGCCGAAGAGTGCCGGGATCGCCGACTCGCGCAGGGACTCGATGAGCTCGGCCACTTGCCGCGGGCCGGGCTCGTTGTGGCGCAGGTCGAGATAGGTCCCGGCCACTTCCATCTCGTAGTGGCGGAAGTAGTAATCGAACCCCGGGTGGTAGGTGACCACCTTCCGGACGGGCAGATCGGTGAGGTGCTCGGCGATGGACGCATCGGCCTCGTCGACCGCGGCACGGAAGTCGGCCGCCCGTTCATGGAACGCCTCGGCGGAATCCGGGCGCAGTTCCGCCAGGCGCTCCGCCAGAGCGGTGGCCGCTTGCGTCATGACCTCGGGGTCCAGCCAGATGTGGCCGTTGGTGGCTCCGGACTCATCCTGAATGGGCTCGAAAGTGGTGGCATCGGCCACCGAAAGGCGCGGCGCCCGGGATCGGCGGACCACCTGTTCCACATGCTGGGATCCGAGGCCGTTGTGGATGACCAGATCAGCGGACTCCAGACGCGCCTGGTCGCGACTGCCCGGCTCGTAGTGATGGGGGTCGTGGCCCTGGCGGATCAGGACATGGACCTCCCCCGCGTCGCCCGCCACCGCCTCGGCCAGCATGGCATAGGGCGGGATGGTCGCTACCAGTCCCAGGGGCGCCGCGCCGGCCGCTCCGGAGAAGAGCAGGACGGCCAGCGCCACGACCATCCGGAGCGGGGACGCGGCCGTCCGCGCCTTCCCGACCCCGTCCTCCGCGCCACCCGTCCGGGCTGGCGCGCGTTCATTACGGGGTGTCGACGTATCGGCCATGGTTCGTTTCTCTCTGCTGTCGGGTATCAACGGCACCGGGAATCGACCGCCCGGGCCCGCATGGAATTGTTATACTATACCATTCCATATCAGCGTCGCCATCCGGCCCGTCACCCCGCCGTCGCGTCGATAGGAGAAGAACCGGTCCGCCTCCGTCACCGTGCAGTGTCCACCGCCGTACACCGCGGCGACCCCCGCGCGCCGGAGGTCGAGCCGGGCCAGCTGGTAGATGTCGGCCAAAAGGGGACCGTCCCCGTTGTCCGAAAAGGGGACCGTCCCCTTTTCACCCTCCACGAACGCGGCGGCCGCCTCCGGGTCCCGGGCCTCGAAGGCGTCCCGCACCTCCGGTCCGACGGCGAAGGCGTCGGGGCCGATGGCCGGGCCGAGCCAGGCGAGGATCTCCGCCGGAGGGACCGCCATGGCGGCCACGGTCTCCGTCAGAACGCCGTCGGCCAGACCGCGCCAGCCGGCATGGGCGGCGGCAACGGTTCCGCTGTCGGGATGGCAGAAGAGGACCGGCAGGCAGTCAGCGGTGAGCACGGCACAGACCGCCTCCGGATCCCGCGCGACAACGGCGTCGGCGGTCTGCCCGGGGCCGTACTCGGCGGCCGCCACGGTGGTACCGTGGACCTGCTCCAGCCAGGCGGGTTCCACCGGCAGGGCCAGCCGCGCCGCCAGACGCGCCCGGTTCTCGGCCACTGCCCCGGGTTCGTCGCCGACATGGTCGGCCAGATTGAGGCTGCCGAACGCCCCCTCGCTGACCCCGCCGCCGCGCGTGGTCACGGCGGCATGGATGCCGTCCGGAACCGGCCAGTCGGGCCGCAGCAGCGGGATCGCCGGGGCCTCGTCGGACCGCGTCTCAGACATCGTCATCATCGAACTCCTTCGCCGGATCCATGCGCCCACTTCCGGCCAGTGCGGCAAGCAGGGTGTGCATGTCGTCGGGAAGCGGCGCCCGCCATTCCAGCGGGGCGCCGCTTCGGGGATGGTTCAGTCCCAGCCGCGCGGCGTGCAGGGCCTGACGGGGGAAGGCGGCAACCGCCGCCGCGGCCTCCTCGTGAACCCGCCCCGGTGCGGCCCGGCGCCCCCCGTAGACCGGATCGCCCACCAGCGGCAGACGCCGATGGGCCATGTGGACCCGGATCTGGTGGGTCCGCCCGGTCTCCAGGCGCACCCGCAGGTGGCTGTGGGCGGCGAAGCGCTGTTCCACCGTGAAATGGGTCACCGCCGGTCGGCCACCCCGGATCACCGCCATGCGCTTGCGGTCCCGGGGATGGCGGCCGATGGGTTCGTCGATGGTCCCGCCACCGGTGGGCACGCCCCAGACCACCGCCTCGTACTCGCGCCGGATGATGCGCGCCTGCAGGTCGGCCACCAGCCGGGTATGCGCCAGCCGACTGCGCGCCACCACCAGCAGGCCGGTGGTGTCCTTGTCCAGCCGGTGGACCAGGCCCGCCCGGGGCAGCTCGGCCAGTTCCGGCGCGTGGTGGACCAGGGCGTTGACGAGGGTGCCGTCGGGATTGCCCGCGGCAGGGTGGACCACCAGTCCGGCCGGCTTGTTCACCACCAGCACATCGGCGTCCTCGTGGACAATGTCCAGGTCGATGGCCTGCGGCTCCCAGCTCTCGGCCTGCTCGCGCGGGATCCGCAGGCACACGCTTTCACCGCCGGCCACCTTGTGGCGCGGCTGCGGCGTCTCGCCGTCCACCAGCAGATGTCCGTCACGCAGCCAGCGGGTCAGTACGTTGCGCGAATAGTCGGGAAGGGCCCGGGCCAGCGCCTGGTCCAGACGCATCCCCGCGCACTCGGCGGCGAGAACGGTCCGTTCGACGCCGTCTTCTCCGGGTTCCCCGTCCCCCCGTGTCTGCTCGGTCTCCATTTATTCGCGTTCCACCTGCCGTTATACTGCGTTTCATCCGGATTTCTTACCGGGGTTCGACCCGACTTGCAGGATACCCCAGCACCATGGTGAATCGATACCTACCACGCCGCGCGCTCCCGACCCTGCTCGCCGCGTTCCTGATCCTCGCCGGCTGTGCCACCACCGACCGTGACCAGTGGGACGCCGAGCGCTACTATCAGGAGGCCCGCGAGGCGCTGGACGACGAGCGCTACCAGACCGCCGTCCAGTATTATCAGGAGCTGGAGACCAACTTTCCCTACGGCGCCCACGCCGAACAGGGCCAGCTGGACCTGGCCTACGCCTATTATCGGCAGTCGGAGCCCGATTCGGCCATCGCCACCGCCGAGCGCTTCATCCAGATGCATCCGCGCCATCCCCACGTCGACTACGCGTACTATGTCCGCGGGCTGTCTGGCAGCCAGAAGAACCGCAACGCCCTCAACGACCTCTTCGGGCAGGATCCGGCCAAACGCGATCCCTCGGCCTTGCGCAAGACCTTCGATTACTATGCCGAACTGGTGCGTAAACACCCCGAGAGCCGGTACGCCGAGGACGCCGCCCAGCGCATGGTCCATCTGCGCAACAGCCTGGCGGCCTACGAGGTCCACGTCGCCCGCTTCTACCTGGAGCGCGACGCCCATGTGGCGGCGGCCAATCGCGCCAGCCGCGTGCTGGAGGATTTCGACCAGACCCCCGCGGTCGTCGACGCCCTCACTCTCATGGTCGAAGCCTACACGGCCCTCGGACAGGACGAGCTGGCCGCCAGCGCCGAGGAATTGCTGGCGCACAATGCCCCCGGCCACGATGGCCGGACCCGCTGAAGGAGTAGAGAGATGTGGGATTTCTTCGAGACCGTCCGTCACCGCCATTCCATCCGCCGCTTTCAGACGGATCGTCCGGTGGAGGCGGAAAAGCTCCATGCGATTCTGGAGATGGCGACCACCGCGCCCTCGGCCGGTGACGTCCAGCCCTACCACATCGAGGTGGTGCGCGGTGCCGGCCCCCGCCGCGCCCTGGCCGCCGCCGCCCCGGGCGAGGAGTTCATCGCCGAGGCCCCGGTGAGCCTGGTCTTCGCGGCGGAACCGGGGCGCTCGGAGGCCCGATTCGGTGAGCGCGGCGCCAACCTCTACGCGATCCAGGACACCACCATCGCGGCGGCCTATGCCCAGCTGGCGGTGGTCGCCGCCGGCATGGGCTCCACCTGGGTGGGCCACTTCGACGAGGAGGCGGTGCGCGGGGCACTGGCATTGAAGGCGGGATTGCAGCCGCTGACCATCCTCTGTGTCGGCTATCCGGCGGAATTCCCGGAACCCTCGCCGCGCCGGGCGCTGGACGAGATCGTCGGCTACCACGACTAGCGCGACCGAAGCCCGTCCGTTGCCCTCGCGTTCCGGGGTGGCGGGCCGGGGATCGGGGTAGCGCAGTCGGCGGGCTTCAGCGGCCATGGATGGCCGCTGAGAGCCTACATGGATGTATTCACGGCGTCCCGCCGGCGGCGACTACCCCGATCCCCGGCCCGCCACCCCGGAACGCGAGGGCAACGGACGGGCGGAGCCTCAGTCGAGGTCGGAGGCCAGGGCGTCGCGTACGGGGGCCGGGATGGCCTCGATGGTGTGGCTGTAGTTCGGGTGGTCGATACCCGCGGCGATGTCCGCCCCCTCCTTCACCGCGCCGACCATCTCCGGCGTCAGTTCAAAGCGCAGGAAGTGGACCGCCGAGGTCTTGTCATCGGTGGCGCGGTCCAGGTCCTCGTCGGCGATGGGGTAGACCGTGTCGTGGCCGGCGACCCGCACCCAGGTGTGATCCTCGATGCCGATCATCTGCGCCAGCGCTTTGCGCCGCTCTTCCTCGTCGGTGTATTCGATCATGAAGGTCGCCTTCCAGTTGCTGCCATCGGGCAGCAGCGGGTTGTAGGCGTCCAGCTCGTCCTGGATCCCCTCGGCCTCGAAGATCCGCTCGACCCGCAGCATCTCCTGGATCTGGTACTGCAGGGTCAGCCGATCCTCGAAATAGAGGGTGGCGTGCGGCCCGATGCCGAGCTGGCGATTCTTCTTGTGCTCCAGAACCTTCGCGCGAAAGGTCGGACGCTCCCTGGCGTACTGCTCCAGGGAAAAGAGATCCTCGTGTTTCAGGGGCTGCATGCTCGTCTCCTCGGTTGTTCGTGGATTACAGACCGTAGGCCTGGCGCAGCAGGGTCAGCGGATGCTCGGCCGGTTTCGCGTCCGCGTCCATGCCGTTCTCGATCTGGTGGCCCGCCATGGGACAGTCGCTGGCGTAGTGATCCGCCTCGGCCTTCTTCACTCGGCTGATGACCGGCCGGCAGATCTTCATGGAGATTTCGTGGAATTCGCTCTTCACGGCGTAGGTGCCGTCGTGGCCGGAGCAGCGCTCGATGGTGTCGATCTCGGTTTCCGGGATCAGCTCCAGCAGCTCGCGGGTCTTCAGGCCGATCTTCTGCACCCGCAAGTGGCAGGCGGCGTGATAGGCGATCCGCCCGAGGTGCTCCTTGAATTCGGTGTCCAGCTTGCCCTCCTGATGGCGGAGCATCAGGTACTCGAACGGGTCGAAGATGTTCTCCTGAACCTTCAGAACATCGGCGTCGTCGGGGAACATCAGGGGCAGTTCCTGCTTGAACATCAGCACGCAGGAGGGCACCGGCGCCACGATGTCGTAGCCGGCGTCGATGGCCTTCACCAGGGCCGGGATGTTGGCCTCCTTGGCCCGTTCCACGGCCTCCAGATCGCCCAGCTCGAGCTTCGGCATGCCGCAGCACTGCTCCTTCTCCGCCAGGGTGACCCGGATGCCGTTGTGCTCGAAGACCTTGTGCAGGTCCTCCAGCAGATGCGGCTCGTTGTAGTTGCCGTAGCAGGTGGCGAACAGGGCGACCTGCCCCTTCGTGCGACCCACGGCCTCGGGCTCGTCGACGCGGCTGCCCATCTTCGCGACGCGCGCCCGACCCTTGTTACTGTGGTACTTCGGCAGGGCGGCGGCGGGGTGGACCCCCATCACCCTGTCCAGGATCGTGCGCACGAACCCGAGACCGTTCGCGGTGTTCACCGCGCTGCTGACCACCGGGATGCCCGCCAGCTTGCCGATGGTATCGGTGGAGGACATCAGCCGGTGGCTGGCCTTCGCCCCCTCCTGGCGGAAACGCACGGCCTTGGCGCGCAGCATCAGGTGGGGGAAATCCACCTCCCACTCGTGGGGCGGCACATAGGGGCACTTGGTGAGATAGCAGAGGTCGCAGAGGTAACAGTGGTCCACGACCTTCCAGTAATCCTCCTTCGCCACGCCGTCGACCTCCATGGTCTCCGACTCGTCCACCAGGTCGAACAGCGTCGGGAAGGCGTTGCAGAGGCTGACGCAGCGGCGGCAGCCGTGGCAGATGTCGTAGACCCGTTCCAGTTCGGCGTAGAGCATGTCCTGATCGTAGAAGGACTCTTCCTTCCACTTCAGCGGATGGCGAGTGGGCGCCTCCAGGTTCCCTTCACGGCTGCCTTCGGTGGGTGCGGACATCGGCCTCTCCTTCTGTTCTTGTGTGGCACGGCAAGGGGGATACGACTTGGTACAGCCCGCGCCGCCCGGCGAGGCGTACAGAGATCCGGGGGCACGGGCTGTACCAAGCCGCCGGTGGGGGGGGGGGGGGGGGGTGGAAAGGGGCACACCCCCCCCCCCCCCCACCCCCTATGTGTCGCGTCCCCCCCCCCCCCCCCCCCCCACCGGTTCACACCGCCTCAGCTGCCGAGGCTGTCCAGGGACTTCTGGAAGCGATTGGCGTGGGACCGCTCGGCCTTGGCCAGGGTCTCGAACCAGTCGGCGATCTCGTCGAAACCCTCTTCGCGGGCGGTCTTGGCCATGCCCGGGTACATGTCGGTGTACTCGTGGGTCTCGCCTTCGATGGCGGTCTTCAGGTTGGCTTCGGTGCTGCCGAAGGGCAGACCGGTGGCCGGGTCACCACAGTCTTCCAGATACTCCAGATGGCCGTGGGCGTGGCCGGTCTCGCCTTCGGCGGTGGAGCGGAACACGGCGGAGACATCGTTGAAGCCCTCGACGTCGGCCTTGGAGGCGAAATAGAGATAGCGACGGTTGGCCTGGGATTCGCCGGAGAACGCGTCCTTCAGGGCCTGCTCGGTCTTGCTGCCTTTGAGATCCATGGTGTCACTCCTTTCTCGTGGTTGTGGCTTTGGTGGTTGAACGGGAGTTTAGATTAGTTCTAAACTCTGCGATGAAGGTTATACAAGGTCTAAAACCTTGTCAACGTATGTGGGGATATCGAGCGGGTGTTTCAAGGGGGGTCTCGGCAAGGCTGGAACCAGAGGTCGCCTGTAGGCGCGCGGTCGTGAGCGGGGTGGCGCTCACCGGGGGGCGTCCGCCGCAGGGATGCGGCCGTCGAGCCTACACGGACGTATTCACGGCGGCCCCCCGGTGAGTGCCACCCCGCTCGCGACCACCTCCGGACCCGCACAGGCCGGGATCACGACCCCTCCGAGAGCGACCGAACGGGAATCAGATCGCCGCTTCGTCCTCCTCCCCGGTCCGGATCCGGATGACCCGCTCCACCGGCGTCACGAAGATCTTCCCGTCCCCGATCTTCCCGGTATGCGCCGCATTGGTGATCGCCTCGAGGCAGGTATCCACCTGATCCTCGGTCACGACCACCTCGATGCGCACCTTCGGCAGGAAATCGACGACATATTCGGCCCCGCGATAGAGCTCGGTATGGCCCTTCTGACGCCCGAACCCCTTGACCTCGGTGGCGGTCATGCCGGCCACACCGGCGTCCGACAGCGCCTCGCGGACGTCGTCGAGCTTGAACGGCTTGATGATGGCCTCGATCTTCTTCATGGCTGTGCCTCGCTTGCGTGGTTCATTCCCTGTGTCCGCCCGGATCCGGCAGCCCGTGGCGATACCCGCTGGTGATCGGGAACCGGCGATCGCGTCCGAAGGCGCGGCGCGTCACCCGAACCCCCGGTGGGGCCTGGCGCCGCTTGTACTCGTTGCAATCCACCATCCGCGCCACCCGTTCCACCGTGGCCGCATCGTACCCGTCGGCGATGATGGCCTCCAGCGATTCGTCGTTCTCCACGTAACGGGCCAGGATGACGTCGAGCACCGGATAGGGCGGCAGCGAATCGGTATCGGCCTGGTCCGGCGCCAGTTCCGCCGACGGCGGCCGCTCCAGTACCCGCTCCGGGATCACCGCCCCGCGCGCGTTGCGCCAGCGGCAGAGTTCGTAGACCAGGGTCTTGGGCACATCCTTGAGCACAGCGAACCCGCCGGCCATGTCGCCGTAGAGGGTCGCATAGCCCACCGCCATCTCGCTCTTGTTGCCGGTGGTCACCACCATCCGCCCGCTCTTGTTGGAGAGTGCCATCAGCAGCGTGCCACGAATGCGCGCCTGGATGTTCTCCTCGGCCACACCGGATTCGGTGCCGGCAAAGGGCTCCGCCAGGGTGGCCAAAAAGCCGGACTGGAGTTCGTCGATGGGGAGGACCCGGTAGTGAACTCCGAGGGTCTCCGCCTCCGCCGCGGCGTCCGCCAGGCTGATCTCCCGCGTATACCGCGACGGCATCATGACCGCTTCCACTCGCTCGGCCCCCAGGGCATCCACTGCCACGGCCAGGGTCAGGGCGGAGTCGACCCCGCCGGAGAGGCCGATGACCGCGCCGGGAAAACCGTTCTTCTCCATGTAGTCGCGCAGACCGAGCACCAGGGCGCGATAGGCTGCCGCCGGCGCCGGATCGTGTTCGCTGATCGGACCGGGCTCCGGTCGCCAGAGCAGCTTGCCGGCCCCGGGATCGGCGCTCAGGCTCACCCGATGGAGACCCGCTTCGAAGGCCGGAGCACGCTGTACTACTCGACCCTCGGCGTCCATGACGAAGGAGGCGCCGTCGAAGACCAGTTCGTCCTGGCCACCCACCAGATTGGCGTAGACCACGGGGATGGCGCTGGCGGTCACCCGGTCGCGCACGGTGGCCTCGCGCTCGCTGGCGCGCTCGGCATGGAACGGGGAGGCATTGAGCACCAGCGCCAGCTGCGCTCCGGCCGCGGCCGCGGCCTCCATCACACCGGCCTGCCAGACATCCTCGCAGACCAGCAGCGCCGCCGGGACACGCTGGCCCTCGGCGGTGGTCAGCTCCACCAGACCCGGCGCGTGGCCGGGGACGAAGTAGCGTTTCTCGTCGAAAACGCTGTAATTGGGCAGAAGCTGCTTGAAGTAGATCGCCTCGGTCCGGCCATCCCGGACGAGCACCGCGGCATTGTGGAGGCCGCCGCTTTCCAGCCACGGCATACCGACCACCACATCGATGCCGTGTACGTCGCGCTTGATGCGCTCCAGGCCATGGAGGCACTGCAGGGCGAATTCCTCGCGCAGCAGCAGGTCCTCCGGCGGGTAGCCGGCCAGGGTCATCTCCGGGCAGAGCAGCAGGCGGGCGCCGAGTTCGTCGCGCGCCTCGCCGGCGGCGCGGATCACCTGGTCGACATTGCCGGCGACATCCCCCACCACCGGATTGAGCTGCGCGATGGCGATGTCGAGACGCTTCATGGTGTGCTCAGCCATCGAGTACCCGGCGCATCTGCTCACCGATGTCTGCCGGCGAACGCGCCAGGGTCACCCCGGCCGCCTCCAGCGCCGCGAACTTGTCCTCGGCCCGTCCCTGGCCACCACTGATGATGGCGCCGGCGTGGCCCATGCGCTTGCCCGATGGCGCGGTGATTCCGGCGATGTAGCCGACCACCGGCTTGTCGACGTGTTCACGGATGTAGTCCGCGGCCGCCTCCTCGGCGCCGCCACCGATTTCGCCCACCATGACGATGCCGTCCGTGTCGGGATCGTCCTCGAAACGGGCCAGGCAGTCGATGAAGTCGAGACCGTGGACCGGATCGCCGCCGATGCCGATGCAGGTGCTCTGACCCAGGCCGCAGGCGGTGGTCTGCGCCACCGCCTCGTAGGTCAGCGTGCCGGATCGCGAGATGATCCCGATCCGCCCCGGCCGATGGATGGCACCGGGCATGATCCCGATCTTGCAGCCGCCCGGGGTGATGATCCCGGGGCAGTTGGGCCCGATCAGGGCGACATCGCGACCGCGCAGGGCGGCCTTCACCCGCACCATGTCCCGCACCGGGATCCCCTCGGTGATGCAGACCACCACCCGGATGCCGGCGTCGGCCGCCTCCAGGATCGCGTCGGCGGCGAACGGCGCCGGGACGTAGATCATGGTGGCCTCGGCACCGGTGACCGCCACCGCGTCGGCGACCGTATCGAAGACCGGGCGGTCGAGATGGGTCTGTCCGCCCTTGCCCGGGGTCACCCCGCCCACCAGACGGGTGCCGTAGGCAATCGCCTGTTCCGAGTGAAAGGTGCCCTGACGGCCCGTGAACCCCTGACAGATCACCTTCGTGTTCGCGTCGATCAGGATCGCCATCAGACCGCCCTCCCCGCCGCGACCACGGTGGCCGCGGCCTCGTCCAGTCCCGCTGCCGGAGTAAGCGCCAACCCACTCTCGGCCAGCAGTGCACGCCCCTGTTCGGCATTGGTGCCTTCCAGGCGCACCACCACCGGGACATCCACTCCGACCTCGTGGACCGCGCTGATGATCCCCTCGGCGATGAGGTCGCAGCGGACGATGCCGCCAAAGATGTTCACCAGGATGGCGCGCACCGAATCGTCGGTGCGGATGAGCTTGAACGCCTCCGCCACCCGCTCGGCGGTGGTGGTGCCGCCGACGTCCAGGAAATTGGCCGGCTCGCCGCCGTGAAGCTTGATCAGATCCATGGTGGCCATGGCCAGGCCGGCGCCGTTGACCATGCAGCCGATGGTGCCGTCGAGGGCCACGTAATTGAGGCCCTGCTCATGGGCGCGCTCCTCGCGCGGATCCCCCTGGCTGGCATCGGCCAGGGCGGCGAGCGTCTCCTGCCGATAGAGGGCGCTGCCATCGAGGTTGATCTTGGCGTCCAGCGCCAGCAGACCGCCATCGGTAGTCACTCCCAGCGGGTTGATCTCCACCAGATCCGCATCCGCGCCGGTGAACAGCCGGTAGAGACCATCCATCAGTGCGGCCAGCGCCTTGCGGCCATTCCCGTCCAGCCCGAGGGCAAACCCCAGTTCGCGGGCGTGGTACGGCATCAACCCGGCGGCCGGCTCCACGTGCACGGTATGGATCCGCTCGGGGGTCGCGGCGGCCACCGCCTCGATGTCCATGCCGCCGTCGGCGGAGGCGACGAAGGCGGGCAGGCCGTGTTCGCGATCCACCAGCATTGCCAGATAGAGTTCGCGCTCGAGTTCGCTGGGGGTCTCCAGGTAGACCTGATTCACCGGCAGCCCCTCGGCCCCGGTCTGGGCCGTCACCAGCCGTCGGCCGAGGAGTTCCGCCGCGATGGCCCCCGCCTCATCGGGACTCGTCGCCCGCCGGACACCACCGGCCTGACCACGCCCACCGGCGTGGACCTGCGCCTTGACCATCCAGGCCACGCCGCCCAGCTCCCGCGCAGCGGCCATGGCGGCGTCGGCATCGTCGGCCACACGACCGGCGGGAACCGGGATCCCGTGGTCCGCCAGCAGAGCCTTGGCCTGATATTCGTGCAGATTCATGTGATCACGATTCGATTGGTCGAAGTGTGGATCGGGCTATTCTGGATGAAATGTGGCGGGGAGGCAAAAGGCCCGTCGGGCACTCTGGCGCTTCGTCCGGGGCCGCCCTACAATGGCGCCATGAACGTCATTCGCCTCGCCCTCATCCTGCTCGCCGGCTGGATCATCTGGCGCCTGCTCTCCGCTCGACTGGAGCGGGGGCGCCGCAACCGCGAGCTCAAGCGCCAGCACGGTGAACAGCAGCGCATCCGGCCCGAGGCCACGGTCCAGTGCGCCCACTGCGGGCTGTATGTCCCCGAGAACCGCGCTTTCAAGGCCAACGGCCACCACTACTGCTCCGCCGAGCACCGCGACGCCGACACCGGCTGAACGGCCCGCTGAAACGTTGATCCGGATCGCTGTTCAGCCGCCGCCGCGACGCTAGACTTCCCTGTCCGTACCGAGCCATGGACCGGCTCGTCGCCCGCACCCGTCGACAGGGAGGTCGCACATGCCCGCACACGACTCGCGTGGCTTCACCCTCATCGAACTGATGATCGCGGTGGCCATCATCGGCATCCTCACCGCCGTGGCGGTGCCCGCCTACAGCGATTACATCACCCAGAGCCGCGTCACCGCCGTGCACGCCAACCAGACCACGGCCGTGCGCTTCATCCGCAACGAGGCGGCCCGGCGTGCCGCCGGTGGCACGCCGGTTGCCGATCTCGTCGCTGCGCTCAACACCGGCGGCACCAGCAACCCCTTCGATCGCGAACAATCCGCCTTCGTCGCCGGCACACCCCAGGCGGAGGGCGCCATCGGCCTCGACGGCCTGACCGCCACCGGCGGCCTGCCACCGCCCGGCACCCCGGTCACCGTGGCCGCCGGGGCCGGCACCACCCTCGTCGCCACCGAATTCGCCTGGGTCGACGACCCGCCGACGGTCACGGTGGAATGACATGGCGGCCCCGCGACGCACCGCCGGCTTCTCCCTGCTGGAGCTGCTCATCGCCCTGGCGCTGATGGCGGTCCTCACCGCCGTCGCCGCCACCGGCTACTCCGGCTACCTCGAGACCGCCCGGGAGGCCCGGGCCGAACAGGCGGCCGCCAGCCTGGCCGTGGCCCAGGAGGCCCACCACCTGCGCCACGACCGCTACGCCTCCGGGGAATACCACCCCTCGGGGGCCCGAACCCTGACCACCGGGTCGCTGGGATGGTCGCCGGCCGGGGAGGTTCCGCTGCACTTCGAGGTCGGCCCCTGCGCCGACACCGACCTCGACCGCTGCTACCGGCTGAGCGTGACCCGCGTGGACACCGGGGCGACGGTACTGGAACGGGAGGTGCCGTGATGTCCGAGCCGTTCGCCCCGCCCCCGAATCCCGTGCCGACGGTCGCCGAGGGCCTCCACCCCTATCTCGCCGCACCGTGGACCGGCGATGTGCGTAACGGTCCGGCTCCCCCGCCGCCGGCCGACACGGAAAGCGGCGAGGAGGCCTCCGGCCCGGTGGTCCAGTTCATCGACCGGGTGCTGGAGACCGCGCTGAACCGGGGCGCCTCGGACATCCACTTCGAACCCTACCCGGACGGCTATCGCGTGCGCCTGCGCCTGGACGGGGTATTGCGCACCGTCGCCCGCCCCCCGCCGGAACAGGCTCCGCGCCTCGCCGCGCGCCTCAAGGTCATGGCGCGGCTGGACATCTCCGAGCGCCGCCTGCCCCAGGACGGCCGCCTGCGGACCACCCTCGGCGACGGCGCCGGCGTCGACGCGCGGGTGGCGACCCTGCCGACCCTCGGCGGCGAGAAGGTCGTGCTACGGTTGGTGGACCCGCTGACCCACCACCCCGACATCGACAGTCTGGGCATGGAACCGGACCAGCAACGCCTGCTGCTGGAGGCCCTGGACCGCAGCCAGGGACTGATCCTGGTCACCGGCCCCACCGGCAGCGGCAAGACCCTGACCCTCTACACCGCGCTGGCACGGCTCAATGACGACCGCCACAACATCGCCACCGCCGAGGACCCGGCGGAGGTCGCCCTGCCCGGCGTGAACCAGGTCACCATCCAGCCACGCGCCGGGCTCGACTTCGCCACGGCGCTACGCGCCTTCCTGCGTCAGGACCCCGACGTCATCATGGTCGGCGAGATGCGCGACGCGGAGACCGCCGGGATCGCCATCAAGGCGGCCCAGACCGGACATCTGGTGCTCTCCACCCTGCACACCGCCGACGCGCCGCGCAGCCTCGCACGGCTGCAGAGCATGGGGGTGGCCGCCCACAACATCGCCACCAGCGTCACCCTCGTCATTGCCCAGCGACTGGTCCGCCGCCTCTGCCCCCGCTGTGCCCGAGCGCGCGTCTGGCAACCGGCGGAGCTCGCCGCCGCCGGCCACGACGGCCTCGGCGACGGACCGGTGACCCTCCACGAGCCGGTGGGCTGCGACCACTGCCACGAGGGCTATCGCGGCCGCCTGGCCCTGTTCCAGGTGATGCCCTTCTCGGCGGAGATGGCGCGGCTGGTCCTCGCCGGGGGCGACAGTCTGGCCCTGGCGGAGCAGGCGAACCGCGAGGGGGTGGCGTCCCTGTACCGGATGGGGCTGGCGCGCGCGGCGGCGGGCCTGACCAGTCTCGTCGAGGTGGAACGCGCCACCCGGGAGTTCGGCCATGGCCCCCTCTGAGACGCCGGACCGCTACCGCTGGCGCGGCTGGGACGGCGAGGGACGACCGTGCGGCGGGGAACTCGGCGCCGACGACCCGGACCAGGCGCGGCTGCTGCTGGCCGAGCAGGGGATCGCGGTCGCCGACCTGCGGCGTCGCCGTCCGGACCGACGCCGGCCCGGTCCGGCCCGACAGGCCCTGTTCGCCCGTCAGCTGGCGGTGATGGTGCGCGCCGGCCTGCCGCTGACCGAGGCCCTGCGGTTGCTCGCCACCTCCTTCCCGGAGCCGCGTCTGCGCGCGGCGGCCGACGGGATCCGCCGACGCGTGGCCACCGGATCCGCCCTGGCCGACGCCCTGGCGGCGTACCCCCTGCTGTTCGATGACCTCAGTCGCGGGCTGGTCGCGGTGGGCGAACAGTGCGGGCGTCTGGACGAGTTGCTGGAACGCCTGGCGCTGGCCCGCGAACGGCTGGCGGCGGTGCGCTCCCGGGTCCGGCGCGCCCTGCTCTATCCGCTGGTGGTGCTGGTGGTCGCCCTGGCGGTGGTCATCCTGCTGCTGGTCGCGGTCATCCCCACCTTCGAGGGGCTGTTCGCCGGTCTCGGCGCCGACCTGCCGCCCCTGACCCGCGCCGTCCTCGAACTCTCCGACGGCGTTCGCTCCCACGGACCCGGGGTGCTGCTGGCCGGCCTTCTCCTCGCCGGGGCCGGCGGTCTCCTGCTCCGCCACCACCCGCCCCTGGCCGAGCGGTTGCGCGACGCCGCCCTGCGCCCGCCACTGCTGGGCGCGCTGCTCCACCGCGCCAACGGCGCCCGTTTCGCCCGGACCCTGGCGACCCTGGCACGCGCCGGCGTCCCGCTGCTGGACGCCCTCGAGGCCACACGCGGCACCCTGGGGCCGCCCGTCTATCGCCACGCGGTGGATGCCGTGCGCCGCGATGTCGCCGACGGCCGCACCCTGCACCAGGCCCTGGCCGCCACCGGCCTGTTCGCGCCGCTGGCGGTCCAGATGGTCCGGGTCGGCGAGGAGACCGGCGGACTGGACGCCCTTCTCGAGCGGGTCGCCGAGATCCAGGAGGGCGAACTCGACACCGCCGTGGACACCCTGACCACCCTGCTGGAGCCGCTGCTGATGGTAGTTCTCGGCGGCCTGCTCGGCGGTCTGATCCTGGCGATGTACCTGCCCGTCTTCCGCATGGGCGAGGCCATTACCGGCGGCTACTGAGTCCGATCCAGTCCGGTGACGCGGTCACACCACCTCGGCGTCCCGCTCGCCGCCGGGTCGGCCGAAACGCCGGTAGGCCACCGGGACCACCACCATGTTCAGCAGGGTGGAGCTGATCAGGCCCCAGAGGATGACCACGGCCATGGGGGCCTGGATCTCGCTGCCCGGCTCGCCCGCCGCCAGCGCCAGGGGGACCAGCGCCAGCGCGGTGGCCAGGGCGGTCATCAGGATCGGCACCAGCCGCTCCTCCGCGCCCCGGCGAACGGCCGCCTCCACATCCAGCCCCCGCTCCCGGATCAACCGACCGATGTGGTCGACCAGGATCAGGCCATTGCGGGTGGCGATGCCGAACAGGGTGATGAAGCCGATGATCGCGGCGATGGTGACGACCCCGCTGGTGAACCAGACCGCCGCGACCCCGCCGATCAGCGCCAGCGGCAGATTCAGCATCACCAGACCGGCGTCGCGCGCGGAACGGAAGGCCGCCACCAGCAACACGAAGATGGCCGCGACCACCCCCGCTCCGAGCCACAGCAGCCGCTGATTCGCCGCCGCCATGCGTTCGAACTGGCCGCCATACTCGACGTGGTAACCGGGGGGAAGCTCGACATCCGCGGCCACGGCGGCGCGGATGTCCGACACCACACCGACCAGATCGCGCCCGGCGACATTCACGCCCACCACCCGCTGACGCTGACCATCCTCGCGACTGATGCGGTTCGGCCCCCGATCCCGCCGGATATCGGCCAGCGCCTCGAGGGGCACGTGCGCCCCGGAGGGCAGGGTAAGCAGTGTCCGGCGCACCGATTCGAGGTCGTGGCGGACCGACTCGGGGTAGCGCACGACCACATCGAAGCGCGCCTCGCCCTCGCGGATGGTCGCCACCGAGGTGCCGGCGAGCGCCGTCTCCAGCGCCCGGGCCGCCGTGGCCATGGTCACCCCGTGGTCGGCCAGCGCCGTGCGGTCGAAGTCCACGCGCACGAACGGGATCGCGCTCTGCTCGTCCAGGGCCACGTCCACGGCCCCCGGGACCCCGGCCACCCGCTCCTCCACCGCCCGTCCCAGTCGCTCCAGCTCCCGCAGGTCGTCCCCGCGCACCTTGATGGCGATGGCCGCCCGGGTGCCGGAGAGCATGTGGTCGATGCGGTGGGAAATGGGCTGCCCGATGGTCACGTTGGTCCCCGGAATGCCGGCGAACTCCCGGCGCAGGGTCGCCAGCAGTTCGCTCGGGTCGCCGAGCCCCGGCGCCAGGGTCACATCGATCTCCGAGGCGAACACCTCCTGGGCGTGGGGGTCGAGTTCCGAGCGCCCGGTCCGGCGCGCGGTGGCGACCACTTCGGGCTGTTCGATCAGGATCCGCTCCACCCGGCCACCGATCCGGTCCGACCGCTCCAGGGCGGTCCCCGGCACCGTGACCACGCCGATGCTGAGGCTGCCCTCGTTGAAGTCGGGCAGGAAACCGCGCCCCGCCGAGGCGAGGGCGACGACGGCCAGGACCAGCAGGGCCAGGGCGCCGCCGAGGACGCTGCGCCAGTGGCGCAGGGCGACCTCCAGCAGCGCGCGGTAGTGGCGTTTCAACCAGGCGATGAAGCGGCTGTCGTGGCCGCTGCACACGGCCCGGCTGCCGGGCAGCGCCAGCCGGCAGAGCACCGGCGTGATCGTCATCGCCACCAGCAGTGACGCGACCAGCGCCACCACGTAGGCCAGCCCGAGGGGTTGCAGCAGCCGCCCCTCCACCCCGTCCAGGAACAGGAGCGGCACGAACACCAGCAGGATGATCACGGTGGCGAAGACGATGGCGTTCTGCATCTCGCGGGTGGCGCGGAAGACGACCTGCCCCGGGTTGAGCTGCTCGGACCCGGGGCGGGCCCCGTTCTCCCGCAGCCGCCGGATGACGTTCTCGACCACGATGATGGCGTCGTCCACCAGGACACCGAGGGCGATGGCCATGCCGCCGAGGGTCATGGTGTTGAGGCTGCCGCCGAGCCAGCGGACCCCGAGCACCGCCACCAGCAGCGACAGCGGGATCGCCACCAGGGTGATGGCGGTGGCGCGCCAACTGAGCAGAAAAAGGAAGGTGATGATCGCCACCAGGATGGCACCGTCGCGCAGGGCCCGATTCAGGTTGTCGATGGCCACGGTAATGAAGTCGGCCTGGCGAAAGGCGTCGGTGGCAATGCGCATGCCGTCCGGGAGGCTCTCCTCGATGGTGGCGATGGACCGATCCAGCTCCCGGGTCAGCTCCAGGGTATTGACCCCGGGCTGCTTCTGGATCCCGATGACCACGGCGGAGTCGCCGTTGTAGGCTGCGGTCCCCCGACGCAGGGCCGGTCCGACGCGGACCTCGGCCAGATCGGCGACACGGACCGGCTCGCCACCCCGGCGGGTCACCACCGCCTCGCCCAGCTCGGCCCCGGAATCGACCCGACCGAAGCCCTGGATCAGGAACTCCTGACCATTCTCGCTCAGAAAGCCGCCGCCGGCGTTGTGGCTGGACTCCGCCACCGCCCGGCGCAGCTCGCTCAGGCCGACTTCGTGGGCGGCCAGCCGCTCCGGCCGGGCGACCACCTGGAACTGGCGCGTTTCGCCGCCGATGGGGAGGACCGAGGCGACCCCGGAGACCGCCTGGAGGCGCGGTCGCACGTGCCAGTCGGCGGCGGTCTTCAGCGCCATCTCGTCGACCCCCGCCGCGTCGTCGGCATGCAGGGCAATGAACATGACCTCGCCCATGATGGAGGTGATCGGGGCGATCTCCGGGGGCGGCAGTTCCGCCGGGAGGTGCGAGCGGGCCGTCTGGAGCCGCTCGGCCACCCGCTGGCGGGCGCGATGGAGGGGGGTCTCCCAGTCGAAGTCGACATCGATCACGGCGAGGCCGACGGCGCTGCCGGTCCGCACCCGCCGCACGCCGGCGGTCCCGCTCACCGCTGCTTCGATGGGCCGGGTCACCTGGCGCTCCACCTCCTCCGGCGGCAGGCCGTGGGCCTCGGCCAGGATGGTCACCGTCGGCGCAGTCAGATCGGGGAAGACCTCCACCGAAGAGTTCAGCGCGCTCCAGCCGCCCCCCACCAGCAGCACCAGGGCCGCCACCAGGACCAGCAGGCGGTTGTTCAGCGACGCCCGGATCAGGCCGGCCCCCATCAGCGGGTCTCCCGTTCAGTGGGCATGGCCATGACCGATGTCTCCTCCGCCGCTGGCCGCCAGCCGCACGGTATAGGCACCGCTGGAGACGACCCGTTCGCCGGCGTCCAGGCCGCGCTCGACCTCCACCCACGCCCCGTCGACGCGCCCCAGGGCGACGGGGCGGCGCTCGAAGCGTTCGCCACCGGTCTGCACGTAGACCACGTCGCGCCCCGCGTCGTTGATCACCGCGCTGCGCGGGATGGCCAGCCGTGAAGTCGGGGCCTCGGTGTGCACGTGGGCCGCGAGCCGGGCGCCGATGAGGTGCGGCCCCTTGTCGACGGGATATTCAATGATCACGCCGGCCGTGCGACTGTCCGGGTCGATGGCCGTTTCGGCCTGCACCACCCGCGCCCCGGCGGCCTCGTCGAGGACCACGGGCTCGCCGTCCGGCCCATCCAGCCAGACCCCGCTGGTCCCGCGCAGTTCACCGGCATAGCGCTCGGGGACGCGGACCTCGAGCCAGCGACGCGTCGTCCCCGCGATCTGAAACAGGGTCTCCCCGGCGGTGACGGGCGCGCCCGGCTCGATCCGGCTGCGCACCACTTCACCCGCCACCGGGGTCCGCAGGGCGATGCGTTCGATGCCGTCACCGCGACCGGCCCCCGCGAGCCGCTGCTGAACCGTGTCCAGCTCGGCCTCGGCGACCCGCAGATCGTCCCGCGCCTCCTGCAGACGGCGCCGAGGCACGGCGCCCTGTTCGTGCAACGTCGTCAGCCGACGAACATCGCGCACGGCCCGGTCCCGATTGACCCGGGCACGCTCGCGCTCCTCCAGCAGCCGTCCGAGGTCGCCGTCCGCCCCCCGGCGCGGCAGCAGATGGCCGAGGATCGTCCCGGCCTCCACGGTGGTGCCGGCCAGGACGGGTGTCCCGGCGGCCAGATAGCCGTCCACCGGCGCCCGGACCGTGGCCCCGTTGTCGGCGGGCGCGCGCACCGTGGCGAAGCCCGGTACCGAGGCGCGCAGCGGACGCTCCCGCGCCTCGGTGGTGGCGAACGGGGTCGTCCACTGCTGTTCCTTGGAGAACGCGATCGCGCCCTGTTCACCGGAGTCCGGGTCGACGACCTCGTCGGCCTCGGCAAAGACCGTGACCGTGCCGAGTTCGTGACGGGCCTCGAGGTCGCCCTCCCGCACCTCGACCACCAGCTGGTACTCCCCCGCGCGGCGCGGCGTGACCGTCGGCCGGAAGAGGCCCTCCCGGACCGGGGACGAAACGCGGAACCGGGCCGCCAGGGCGCCATCGCGTTCCAGCCGGACATCCACGGTCCCGCTGGTCAGCGGCTGGAAACCGTCCAGACGGGTGACGTGGATGGCCATGGGCGTCCCCCGCCCGACCACCAGGGAGGAAAATTCCACGAACAGTTCGGTGGCCTCGCGGTAATCGACACGGGCCACCTCGGGCCTGTGCTCGTGGCCATCTTCCCGCGCCGCGTCATGGCCATGGTCGCCGGAGTCCGAGTCGCCGCACCCGACCAGAGCCAGGGTCAGCACCAGGGCGCCGACCCGCCAGCGGCGCCACCTAGTGGTCGTGGGCATCGTCGTCATCGTGGTCGTGGTCGTGGTCCCCGTCGCGGTCCTCGTGATGGTCACCGGCATCGCCCTCCTCGCCGTAGTACGCCTCGGTCTCGGGCTGGTCGTGCGCATGGTCGGCGCCGTCATCCGCGTGCTCGTGTTCGCCATCGCCGTGGTCGTGTCCGGAGCTTGCCGCGCCTTCATCGACATGGTTGCCATCGGCGTCGTGGGCATGGTCCGAACCCCCTTCACAGCCGGCCAGCGTGAACAGGGACAACAGGGACAGCATCAGAACAGTCCGTGGGCTCATGGGGCGTCTCCGATCAGTTGGTGGAGTTGAATGTGGGCCCTGCGGGCCGCGAGTGAACGTGAAATGCTCTCCAGCCGGGTGGACAGCTCGGCGTTGTGGGCCTCGATCAATTCGGTGACGGCCATCGCGCCCTCGCTGTAGGCCGCCTCGGCCATGGTCGCCAGTGATTCATCCGGCTCCGTGGCCTCGAGCAGGTGGGTGGCCGCGTCCCGCTGGGCCCGTGCCGTTCGCCGCGCCTCCCGGACCCGGGCCCGGTGCTCGGCCGCCCGGCGCTCGCTCCTGCCGCGCAGCCGGCGGGCGCGGGCCTGCTCGGCGTCGGCCCGGGCGGCGCCCCGATCGAACAGGGGAAGATCGACCCCCAGACTGAGCTGACCCCCGCCGCCGCTGAATCCCGGCTCATCCACCTCGCGTCGGCCAACGCCGATGGTCAGTTCCGGCCAGCCGCCACGGGACGCGGCGCGCGCCTCCATGGTCGCGGCTTCGGCCTCCGCGGCCAGCGCCCGGGCCTCGGGATCGGCCGGTATCGCTTCCGGGCGAACGGGCTCGAGGGCGGGGGGGAGCAGTTCTCCCGTCAGGGGGCGCGGTTCACTCCCGATCAGGGTAAAGAGATGGTCGCGAGCCGATGCCGACGCGGCATCGGCCTCCAGGCGCCGCCCCCGCAGACGGGCCAGCTCCCGTTCCAGCCGGAGCCGGTCATAGCGCGAGGCATCACCCGCCTCGACCCGCCGGGCCACCGCCCGGCTCAGCTCCGCCAGCCGCTCCTGCCAGTCCGCCAGGGCCTTCGCCCTCGCCTCCGCCGCCAGCGCCTCATGGAACCGGGTGCGGATGGTGGCCCGGAGTCCGGCGCGCGTCTGCTCGACCCGCGCGGCCTCGGCCGACTGCCGCCGCTCCCCGGCTTGCCGCTGGAGGCCGGGGACGCCAACGATGTTGATGCGCTGGCGCAGCCACAGGCTCTGCTCGCGGTGCTCGCCGTCGGACCGGCTCAACGCGTCCCGGCCGTATTCCAGTTCCGGATTGCTCCAGCGACCGGCGGCGCGCGCCTCCCCCGCCGCCGCGTCGAGCCGTCCCTCCAGCATCGCGCGCACCTCGGGCCGGTCCAGGCCGCTCTCCACCGCTTCGTCTTCGGTCAGCGGTTGTCCCTCTGCGACCCCGCCGAACAGCAGCAGACCCAGACCGATCAGGGGCCATCTCATCCGATCACCCATCCAAGCGCCGTCTCCAGCGAATGGTGGGCGATCGCGGCCGTGACCCCGGTCAACAGCAGCAGGGCCGCGTACCCCCATTCGAACAGAGGGCGGGTCATCGGTTCATCGGTGTGGATCAGTCGCGCCACGCGCCGTCGGGGCTCCGGGCCGACAAAGGCCGGCCCGGCGGCCTCCGCCGAACGTCCCATGCGGATCACCTTCAGCAGGACCCCCGCCACGGCCTCGGCACCGTATTCCCGGGCCACCCGATCATCGGCCAGCTCCTCGCGGGCCTGTCGCCAGTGGCGCCTGAGTGGCCGCCCGGTCCACCCGGGCTGAAGCAGCAGAAGCCATTCGAACAGGCGGTGGCGCACCGGGTCCCCCTGACGCAGGTGGGCCAGTTCGTGGCCGAGCACGATGCGCCGCTCCCTCGGGTCCAGCCGGTCCAGCAGCCCCCGGGAGAGCAGCACGGTACTGTCCCGTCCACCCACCGCCAGAGCGATGGGTTCGGCCGACGACACGATCCGCAGCCGGCGCCACCCCACCGCCAGCCGGCGCAGCGCATCGATGCGCGTCGCCAGCTGCCACTCCCTCAGCAGCAGGCGCAGGGCGGGCAACAACACGGCCAGGAGCAGCACAGCGGCCCCTGCGGCATGGGTCGGCCCCAGTCCGATGGCGGGGAGATGTTCGAAGCAGATGTGGGGGTGGCCCGTGCCGTGGATCAGGCAGTGGTCGCTGGTCAGACCGGCGGGCTTCGAGGCGGCGACCACCGCCAGGGCACCCACCACAGTGATCGGCACCAACCACGGCAGCAGCGCCAGGAGCACGGCACGGCGCGCCCTCGGTCCCGGGGGCAGCTGCGGACGCAGGGCCGAACCGCCCACCAGTGACAGACCGACCACCGCCACGGCCCAGCTCGCCAGGGCCACCACCAGCAGCAGCCAGAGGAGATCCAGCCAGGCCGTCATTGACCGCCACCCCGGCGGTTGCGCAATTCCGCCTCGAGGGCCTCGAGGACGTCGTCGGAAAGCCGTTCGGCGGCATCGACGAAGGCCGCCATGGAGGTATCGGGATCGCCCCCGAAGCGGGCCAGCACCTCGTTGAACAGCCCGCCAACCAATTCCTCGCGCGTGACCCGGGCGCTGTAGGCATAGGCATGACTGCGCTTGGCCCGTTTCAGCAGCTGCTTGCGATGGAGCCGTTCCAGAGTCGACTGCACGGTATTGAGAGTGATGCCGCGTTCCTCCCCGAGAGCCTCGTGGGCTGCCTTGGCCGTGACCTCGCCGGTCGCCCAGACATGGTCCATGACGGCGATCTCGAGTTCACCCAGGTTCGGGGAGGGAAACGGGGAGGGCATGGGCGCGTTCCATCGGGTACGGGATGGCGGCACTATACGTCGACAAAAAACCGACCGTCAATCGGTTTTGCACCACCCCCGAAAACGCTCGGGACTTGCACCGACCGCCCGGCTCGCGTTACATGACCACCCCATCGGATACGAGACAGCCCCATGAGCGCACTACCCGAATCCGCCCTCTATCTGTTCGCCGGCCTCGCCGGCCTGCTGGTGGGCAGCTTCCTCAACGTGGTCATCCTGCGGCTGCCCCCGTGGCTCGGGCACCGCATGGAGCGGGAGTGTCGCGAATGGCTGGAGCCGGAGGGCACGCCACCGGTTGCCGAAGACGCGCCGCCCGGGATCGCCCACCCGCCGTCCCACTGCCCCCGCTGCGGCCACGGTCTGAGCTGGTACGAGAACATCCCGGTGGTGAGCTTTCTGCTGCTGCGCGGCCGCTGCCGCCATTGCGGCGGGGCCATCGCCGGTCAGTACCCGCTGGTGGAGATCGGCGCGGCGCTGCTGGCGATGGCCACCGTCGCGGTACTCGGCCCCGGTGTCGAGGCGGTGGCGGTGACCGCGCTGGCCTGGACCCTCCTCGCCCTGGCCGTCATCGACCTGCGCGAACAACTGCTGCCCGACGCGCTCACCCTGCCGGCCCTCTGGGCCGGACTACTGCTCGCCGCCGCCGGGTTCGGCCCCGCCCCCGTGGATGCCATCCTCGGCGCTGCGGCCGGCTATGGGGTCCTGTGGCTGGTGGCCCACGGCTACCGCGTCTCTCGCGGACGGGTCGGCATGGGCGGCGGCGATCTCAAGCTCCTCGCCGTCATCGGCGCCTGGGCGGGCTGGCAGCTGCTGCCGCTGGTAATCCTGCTGGCCGCCGTGCCCGCCGCGCTGGTGGGCCTCGCTCTGCTCGCCGGCGGCCACCATCGCCAGACCGCCATCCCCTTTGGTCCCTATCTGGCCCTGGGGGGCTGGCTCGCCCTGCTCTGGGGGGAACGGCTTCAGGGGGTTCTCCATGGCCTCTGAGAAGCCGCGCGCCCGCCTGCCCGGCCCCTGGCGAGTCGGTCTCACCGGCGGGATCGGCAGCGGCAAGTCCACCGTCGCCGACCTCTTCGCCGAGCACGGCGTACCGGTGATCGACACCGACCGGGTCGCCCGCGACGTGGTCGCTCCCGGCACTCCCGGGCTGGCGGACGTGGCCGCCCGTTTCGGCCCGGATGTCCTCGCCGACGACGGTAGTCTGGATCGCGCCGCCCTGCGTCGGCGGGTCTTCCGGGACGACAGGGCCCGCGCTGAACTCGAGGCCCTGCTCCATCCGCGCATCCGCGCGGCGGTGGACGCCGCCAGTGCCGAGGCCGACGGCCCCTATCTGCTGCTGGTGATCCCGCTGCTGCTGGAGAAGGGCTGGCAGGCGAGCATCCACCGTATCCTGGTGGCCGACGCCGCGCCGGAGGACCAGATCCGCAGAACCATGGCGCGCGACCAGATCAGCCGCGAGGAGGTGGAAGCCATCCTCGCCGCCCAGGTCGACCGCGAGTCCCGTCTGGCCGCCGCCGACGACGTCATCGACACCCGAACCGACCTCGACACCCTGGCCCGGCACGTGGCGGAACTCGACCGCCGCTACCGGCGGCTGGCCCCGGAAGACACAGGAGAGATCCCATGAGCACACCCGTCGTTGCCTGTCCCACCTGCGGCAAGGAGACCATCTTCGCCCCGGACAATCCGGACCGTCCCTTCTGCAGCGAACGCTGCCGCCTGCTGGACCTCGGCGCCTGGGCCGATGGCCGCCACCATATCCCGGGTGAGCCGGCGACGTTCCCGGAGTCGGGGGACGACGTTGATCCCGACCGGGGGGAAGGCGGCGGAGGACCGCTCTAGGCGACCGCCGGAGCGATCCGCCGACTCTACTCGGTGGTATGGAAGAGGAAGGCGGCTCGCGTCACCCCACCGGCGTGTTCCACCGCCACGGTCGCCCACCAGTCCACCCGATCCGCGGTGCAGACCGGGAGCATCGCCTCGCCCCGCCAGTTCCCCCGGTCGTCGGACTCCAGCCGATAGCGATTCAGCCCCATGTCCATGCCCGCCATGTCGAAGCGGACCACGACGCGCTCCACCCCGGTAAAGCCGTCGACGGCCACCTCCAGCGGGAACTGGTCGAGTTCCCGGATGTTCTCCGCCATGCTCAGCCGGACTCGGCCGCCGTGCACCTCGGCAGCGCACGGTCCCGGGGTCGGTCGGCAATCGGTTACCGCGACGTCGGCCCGGGCTTCCGGATCGGGCGCGCGCTGGTCCAGCAGGATGTAGCCGGCACCGATGGCGATGCCGAGGAGGATGGCCAGAACGGCGTTGCGCAGGGTCGTGGTGTTCACGGGATCTCTCCGTCGACAGGTGGGAAGGTGGGCCAGAAGGCGCGGATCCCGGCGATGCCCCGAGCACCGTGGGCCCGCGCCCGAGCCAGGTCATCGGGGCCGACGCCGCCAAGGGCATAGACGGGCAACGGTGTCGCGGTGACCCATTCGGTAAACCGGGCCCAGCCCAGCGGGGACGCCTCCGGATGGCTGGCGGTGGCGTGAACGGGGCTCAGTACAGCGAAATCGAGGTCGTGCTCCACGGCCCGAGCGAGGTCCTCCGGCCCGTGGCAGGAGGCACCGACCAGGAACTCCGGTTCCAGGGGGCGGCCTTCGAGTCGAGCCAGGCGTCGTCCGTCCAGATGGACCCCGTCGGCCCCCAGCTCGACGACCAGTTCCGGATCGGCGTTGAGCAGCAGCCGGCCGCCCACCGCACGGACCCGGCTCAGCGCTTCCACGGCCAGTGCGCGATAGGCGGCCGCCTCGAGACCCGGGGCGCGAAGCTGCACCAGCATGCCGTCGGCCGCCACGCTCTGGAGCACTGCGAGGAAGCGCTCACCCTCCACTCCGACCCCACCATCCGGGACGGGGGTGATCACATAGCAGGCCGGCAGGCGCAGGGCGCGGATCACCGATGCATTGGCCGCGGGCATCGGCCAGCCTTCGAGTTCGTCGGGCGCCACCCAGGCCGTGGGCTGGCCTTCACGGCCGCCCGGGGTCCCGCGCCAGGCCGTTACGCGCCGGAAGTGGAGCGGCGGCGCGCCGTGGCGGGCCGGCTGGTTCAGCAGGGGTTCCACGGTGGTGGGCCTCACGCCGACCTCCTCGATCAGTTCCCGTGCCAGGGCGGCCTCCACCGACTCGCCCGGCTCGCACTTACCGCCGGGGAACTCCCAGAGTCCCCCGGCGGGAACCCCCTCGGGGCGGCGGGCGACGAGCACGCGCCCCTCGGAGTCCTGGAGGATGCCGACGGCGACACGGGGCGGCGCCGTCAACTCGGGGTCAACTGCGGTATTCGGCGTTGATCCGGACATAGTCGTAGGAGAGGTCCGTGGTCCAGACCGTGGCGGAGGCGGTTCCGCGCGCCAGATCGACGTGGATCGGGATCTCCTCGGCGGCCATCACCTCCCCGCCGCGATCCTCGGTATAGTCCGCGGCGCGCCCGCCGTCGCGAACGATGCAGACCGAGCCGAGATGGATGGTCACCGCCGCCAGTTCCAGATCGGCCACGCCGGCCCGACCCACCGCGGCCAGGATCCGGCCCCAGTTGGGGTCACCGGCAAACAGCGCGGTCTTCACCAGCGGGGAGTGGGCGATGGTGTACGCCACCTCCAGGCACTCCGCCTCGTCGCGTCCGCCGGACACGGTGACGGGCACGAACCGCGTGGCCCCCTCACCGTCACGGACCACCGCCTGAGCCAGGGTCCGGCACTGGCGGGTCAGCGCGGCGAGGAAGCCGGGGTAGCGCGTATCGTCGGTGCTGTTCAACGGCGCGGCCGCCGCCCGGCCGGTGCTGATCAGGGTCACCGCGTCGTTGGTGGAGGTATCGCCGTCCACCGTGATGCGATTGAAACTCACCGCGTTTGCGGCCCGCAGGGCGGTGTCCAGCACCTCCGGCGCGATCGCCCAGTCGGTGGCCAGAAAGGCGAGCATGGTCGCCATGTCGGGGCGGATCATGCCCGAGCCCTTGGCGATGCCGGTGAGCACGGCGCCATCCCCTTCCGCCAGGACCTCGGAGGCCCCCTTGGGAACGGTATCGGTGGTGCGGATGGCGTCGGCGGCGCTCGCCCAGCCATCCTCGCGCAGCTCCGCACCGGCCCGCGGCAGTCCGGCCAGCAACCGCTCCATGGGCAGCGACTCACCGATGACGCCGGTGGAGAAGGGCAGGACCTCTTCGGGGCGGCATCCCATCTGCTCGGCCAGGGCCGCACAGGTCGCGCGGGCGTCGGCCAGGCCGCCCTCGCCGGTACCGGCGTTGGCATTGCCGGTATTGATCACCAGGGCCCGGGGCGACGCAGTCCCCAGATGTTCACGGGCGACCACCACCGGGGCGGCGCAAAAGGCGTTCCGGGTGAAGACCGCCGTCGCGACCGTTCCGGCGGCAAGTTCCATCACCACCAGATCCGGCTCGTCCGGCTTGCGGATCCCCGCGCGGGTGGTCCCGAGACAGACGCCGGGGACGGGATGCAGCGTCGGCAACGGGCCGAGTCCTACCGCCATGGTGCAGGGCCCCTCAGTTGAGTTTGCCGCAGCACTGCTTGTACTTGCGCCCGGAACCACACGGGCACGGCTCGTTGCGACCCACCTTGGGCGCCGAACGCACGAACGGCGTCCCGTCCTCGCCACCGGATTCGTTTCGGTTCGCGGAGGAACCACCACCCGCAGCGGCACCGGCGGCCCCGCCGCTACCGGCCGCCGCGGCGGCGCCGATGCCCCCGGCCCGCGGGTGCTGGAAGTTCAGCGCGTCCTGTTCCGACTGCGCGCGGCGCTGCTCTTCCACCGCCTCGACGTCGTCCTCGGCCTGGACCTGGACGCGCGTCAGCAACGCGATGGTGTCGTGCTTCACGCGGTCGAGCATCTCGCTGAAGAGGGCGAAGGCCTCGCGCTTGAACTCCTGGGTCGGGTTGCGCTGGGCGTATCCGCGCAGATGGATCCCCTGGCGCAGGTAGTCCATCGCCGCCAGGTGCTCCTTCCAGACGGTGTCCAGCACCTGCAGCATCGCCGCCTTCTCGAAGTGGCGCATCACCTCCGCGCCGGCACGGGCCTCCTTCTCGCGATAGGCCTGCTCGGCGGCCTCGATGATCCGCTGGCGCAGCCCCTCCTCGTCCAGCTGGTCATCGCCTTCGAGCCACTCATGGAGCGGCAGTTCCAGGCCGAAATCCTCACGCAGGGCGCGTTCCAGACCCGGCACGTCCCACATCTCATCGATGCTCTCGCGCGGGATGTAGGTGTCGATGGCCGTGTTGATCACGTCGGCGCGGATGGCCTCGATGGTTTCGGAAACATCGTCGGAGGCCATCAGCTCGTTGCGCTGCCGATAGACCACCTGACGCTGCTCGTTGGCGACGTCGTCGTACTCCAGCAACTGCTTGCGGATGTCGAAGTTGCGGCCCTCGACCTTGCGCTGGGCGTTCTCGATGGCGCGGCTCACCCACGGGTGCTCGATGGCCTCGCCCTCCTTCATCCCCAGGCGCTGCATCATGCCGGTGACGCGCTCGGAGGCGAAGATCCGCATCAGGCTGTCTTCCAGGGCAAGGAAGAATCGGCTCGAGCCCGGGTCGCCCTGTCGACCGGAACGGCCGCGCAACTGATTGTCCACCCGGCGCGACTCATGGCGCTCGGTCCCGATGATGTGCAGACCACCGGCCTCCATCACCGCGCGGTTGCGCTCCTCCCACTCGCGACGCACTCGCTCCCGTTCCTCCTCGGAAGCCTCCTCGCCCAGCGCCTCGAGTTCCGACTCCAGGTTTCCGCCAAGGACGATGTCGGTCCCGCGGCCGGCCATGTTGGTGGCGATGGTCACCGTACCGGGCCGTCCGGCCTGAGCGATGATCTCCGCCTCGCGCTCGTGGAACTTGGCATTGAGCACAGCGTGCTCGATCCCGGCCTTCTTCAGCTTGCGATCCAGGACCTCCGAGACATCGATGGAGGCCGTGCCCACCAGCACCGGCCGACCCTGCTCAACGCAGTGGCGGATTTCGTCGGTGATGGCGTTGTATTTCTCTTCCTGGGTCAGGTAGACCAGATCGCCGTAATCCTCGCGCGCCACCGGCTTGTGGGTCGGGATGACGACCACGTCCAGACCATAGATCTGGCTGAATTCCTGCGCCTCGGTCTCCGCCGTTCCGGTCATGCCGGCCAGCTTGCCGTAGAGGCGGAAGTAGTTCTGGAAGGTGATCGACGCCAGCGTCTGATTCTCCTTCTGGATCGGCAGGCCCTCCTTGGCCTCCACGGCCTGATGCAGGCCCTCCGACCAGCGCCTTCCCGGCATGGTGCGGCCGGTGAATTCATCGACGATGACCACCTGATTGTCCTGGATCACGTAGTCGACGTCGCGCTGGAACAGCGCGTGGGCGCGCAGCGCGGCGTTGACGTGGTGCATCAGGGCGATGTTGCCGGCATCGTAGAGGCTCTCGCCCTCGCCGAGCAGACCCGCTTCGGACAGCAGTTCCTCGATCCGTTCGTGGCCGGTCTCGGTGAGATAGACCTGGCGCGCCTTCTCGTCCACGGAATAGTCGCCGGGTCCGTCCTCGTCCTCCTGCGGCTCCAGCTTCGGGATCAGGGCGTTGATGCGCTGGTAGACCTCGGGGTCTCCCTCGGCCGGTCCGGAGATGATCAGCGGCGTGCGCGCCTCGTCGATGAGGATCGAGTCCACCTCGTCGACAATCGCGTAGTGCAGACCGCGCTGTACCTTGTCGGCCATGGAGAAGGCCATGTTGTCGCGCAGGTAGTCGAAGCCGAACTCGTTGTTGGTGCCGTAGGTGATGTCGGCGGCATAATTGGCCCGCTTATCCTCGGTACTCTGGCCGCTGTAGATGGAGCCGACGGCGAGGCCGAGGAATTCATAGACCGGCCGCATCCAGTCGGAGTCGCGAGTGGCCAGATAGTCGTTCACCGTGACCAGGTGCACCCCCTCACCGGTCAGGGCGTTCAGGTAGACCGGCAGGGTCGCCACCAGGGTCTTCCCCTCACCGGTCCGCATCTCCGCGATCCGGCCCTGATGGAGAACCATGCCGCCGATGAGCTGCTCGTCGAAGTGGCGCATGCCCAGAGTGCGCTTCGACGCCTCGCGGACGGCCGCGAAGGCCTCCGGCAGGAGCTCGTCGAGCTTCTCGCCGCCGACCAGGCGGTCCTTGAACTCGTCGGTCTTCGCGCGCAGCGCGGCATCGTCCAGCGCCTCGTATTCCGACTCGAGGGCGTTGATGCGCTCGACCTTGCGACGCAGCCGCTTGACCTCGCGCTCGTTACGATTGCCGACGATTTTCTGATACAGGGATGAAAACATGGATCATGGGTGCCAAGTGGCCATCAGAGCACGCCATCATAACCCATCGGGAAGGGGAGCGACACGGGGTGGAATCGGTCGATTCCACCCCGCCATCCGCATCAGCGGGAAGCCTGGCGCTGGACGTACTGCATCGGATCGACGGTGTCGCCGTTCACCCAGACTTCGTAGTGGACGTGGGGGCCGGTGGAGCGACCGGTGCTTCCCACCTCGGCGATCTTGTCACCACTCTTGATGGTATCACCCACCTCCACAGAAATGGCGGAGTTGTGGGCGTACCGGGTCACATAACCATTGCCGTGATTGATCTCGACCAGCTTGCCGTAACTGTGGCGACGTGCAGCCCAGGTCACCACCCCGGATGCCGTCGCGTACACGGGCGTCCCCTCGCGGCCCGCGAAGTCCTGGCCACGGTGCATGGAATTCCGCCCGCTGAACGGATCGGAGCGCATACCGTAGCCAGAGGACTGCCAGCCCTGCTTCACTGGCCGACCGGCCGGGACCACTTCGTCCTGGACCTTGCGATTCATCATCACGCTCTCGAGGACCGAGAGCTGGCGGGAACGATCGGCCAGTTTCCGGGAGAGCTCGTCCAGAGCCTCCATGAAATCGGTCATTTCCACCGGTTCATGTTCTTCGGCTTCGACCCGCGGACCGCCCATGGCGGGTCCCTGCTGGAAGTTGAACTCGCCCTGGTCCAGATCGGCCATGGAGGTCAACCGCTCTCCGAGGGCATTGAGGCGGATGACCTGAGCCTGCATCTGCCCCAGCCGATTGGCCAGGACATCGACATTCTCGCGAGTTTCCTGCTTGATCTCCTCGACCCGCTGTTCCTGCTCCGCGAGCTTCGCCTCCCAGACCCGGGCCATCTCCTCGGGGCTGCGCGTTGCCGACGTCTCACCCAGCTTGAAGCCGGCCACCAGAGCGGACACCGGCACCGCCACCAGAAGCAGCAGCAGAACCGCCAGGGCCCCTCCCTGATGGAGAGTGATGTGGCCTGCGCCCTGGATCCGCCTGGAGTGAATGATGATGTTCATGTCGCGCTGCCCTTCCTCTTTCTTCGCCTGTACCTGTTATTATCGGCAATCACACTGCCATGGCGCTGTAAATCCAATCACAAAATGCGACACATGAAGCCGCTCAGCACGATTCTGGTGGAGCCGGAGCACGGTCCTCTGGAGCGCGCTCAACGCCTCGCCCGCGCCGAACGGGCCCTGCATGCCGTGCTCCCCGAGGCATTGCGCCCCCATTGCCGTCTGGCCAACATCCGCGACGGTCAGGCGCGCCTCCTGGTGGATGCCTCGGCCTGGGCCGTCCGCCTGCGCTACCTCGAGACCCCGATCCGCGAGGCCCTCGGGGTCTCCGGGGTCACCATCCGCGTCGACGCCTCGGCCGCCCCGGAGGACACCCCGGCTTCTCCCGCCACCCGGCAGCGTGAACTCCCCCCCGGTGCCTGTCAGAGCCTGGAACAGCTGGCCGAGGATGCCGAGCCCGGCCTGGCATCCGCCCTGCGCCGCCTCGCTCGCCATCGGCGCCGGGAGGATTAGGCCTCCACCGTTGCCATCAGGGGCTGAGTATAGGCGATGGGCGCCCGCTCCGGATCCTCGAAGGTGACCTCTTCCCAGGCGTCTTCCTGCGCCATTACCGCGCGCAGCAGGCGGTTGTTCAGGGCATGGCCGGACTTGTGGCCGCTGTAGGCGCCGATGAGGCTGTGGCCCAGGAGATAGAGGTCGCCGATGGCATCCAGGATCTTGTGCTTCACGAACTCGTCGCCGTAGCGCAGACCATCCTCGTTCAGGATCCGGAAATCGTCCATCACGATGGCGTTGTCCATGCTGCCACCCAGAGCCAGGTTGTTGGCCTGGAGATACTCGATGTCGTTCATGAACCCGAAGGTCCGTGCCCGCGCCACTTCCTTGACGAACGAGGTAGTGGAGAAGTCGATGACCGCCTCCTGGCCGCAGCCCCGGATGGCGGGATGCTCGAAGTCGATGCAGAAGGCGACCTTGAACCCGTCAAAGGGGTCGAACCGGGCCCACTTGCCCTCCTCCTCCACCACCACCGGCTTGCGGATACGGATGAAGCGCTTCGCCGCGTTCTGCTCCTCGATCCCGGCCGACTGGATCAGGAAGACGAACGGACCGGCACTGCCGTCCATGATCGGGACTTCCGGCGCACTGACATCGACATGGACATTGTCGATCCCGAGCCCCGCCAGCGCCGAGAGGAGATGCTCCACCGTCGAGATGCGCACGCCGTCCTTCACCAGGGCGGTGGAGAGCGTGGTGTCGCCGACACTCTCCGGTCGCGCCGGGATGCTCACCGGCTCGTCCAGATCGATCCGGTGAAAGACCACACCGGTGTTCACCGGGGCCGGCCGCAGGGTCAGGTAGACCTTCTCACCGGTATGCAGACCGACGCCGGTGGCCTTGATGAGGTTCTTCAGTGTGCGCTGCTTGAGCATCTTCGTCCCGTATCAGGTTCCGAACGACGCCGTGCTCGGCGCCGCTCCATAATCAAGTAATAATAACACCACCGGGATGGACATCCCAAACCGGGCCGTTCTAGTCAGCCTGCCGACGCAGGAACGCGGGGATGTCGAGATAATTGTATTCATCCTCGTCGCCACCTCCGCTACTGTTCCCGCTACCGGTCTGCGCCGCTCCTCCGGTCCCGCCGGATTGACTGGAGTAGCGCTCGGCCCCGGCCTTGTTCCGGATCACCGTGGGCCGATCCAGCTTGCCGTAATCCACATCCCCGCTGGCGTTCTTCTGCACTGTTTTAGCGGCCTTTTCAGACTCGGCTTTAGTTTCGCCGATGCCCGTTGCAACAACAGTGACACGCATCTCGTTTTCCATATCCATGTCGATGGCGGTACCGACCACGACGTTGGCATCGGACGCGGCGAACTCGCGCACCGTCTCCCCGACTTCCTGGAATTCGCCGATGGTCATGTCGCTGCCGGCGGTGACATTGACCAGGATGCCGCGCGCCCCGGAGAGATCGACATCCTCCAGCAATGGACTGGAAACCGCCTGCTCGGCGGCTTCCCGAGCCCGGTTCTCGCCGGTGGCGGAACCGGACCCCATCATCGCCATGCCCATCTCCGACATCACCGTGCGCACGTCGGCGAAATCGACGTTGATCAGACCCGGCCGGGTGATCAGCTCGGCAATGCCCTGGACCGCGCCCAGCAGCACGTCGTTGGCCGCCTTGAAGGCGTCCAGCAGGCTGGTACTCTTGCCCAGCACCGAGAGCAGCTTCTCGTTGGGAATGGTGATCAGCGAGTCGACATACTCGGCCAGCTCGTTCAGCCCCTGCTGTGCCACCGAGGTCCGCTTGCCGCCTTCGAAAGGGAACGGCCGGGTGACCACGGCCACGGTGAGAATCCCCATCTCGCGTGCTACCTGGGCGACCACCGGGGCTCCACCAGTACCAGTGCCACCACCCATGCCGGCGGTAACGAACAGCATGTCGGCGCCATCGATGCACTCGATGATCCGGTCCCGGTCCTCCAGCGCCGCCTCGCGACCGATCCCCGGATCGGCCCCGGCGCCAAGCCCCTTGGTAATCCCGTTGCCCAGCTGCAGCACCGTCCGCGCCGACGACTTCTTCAGCGCCTGGGCATCGGTGTTGGCGCAGATGAACTCCACACCCTCCAGATTCTGCTCCACCATGTGTTCGACGGCGTTGCCTCCGCCGCCACCGACACCCATGACCTTGATCACCGCATTCGGTGTGTAGGCATCCATCAGTTCGAACATGTCATAACCCCCTTGTATTCTTTCAGTATGACAGGGCCACGCGCCCCATGCCTGCCTGCGTTCCGCTTCCGTCTAGAACTGCCCCTGAAACCACCCCCGCATCTTCTCCAGAATTCCACCCTGGCTCGTACCGGGCCGGTTCTGCCGACCGGCCCCCCCGTCGCGCTGATTCTCGTGGCCGAACAACAGCAGTCCGACCCCGGTGGCATGGATGGGGTTGCGCACCACATCCACGAGGCCGGAGACGCCTTTGGGCAGACCCAGACGCACCGGCATGTGAAAGACCTCCTCGGCCAGATCCACTGCACCCTCCATCTTGGAGCTACCGCCGGTGATGACCACGCCGGCGGCACAGAGGTCCTCGAACCCGGATCGGCGCAGTTCCGCCTGCACCAGGTTGAAGAGTTCCTCATAGCGCGGCTCCACCACTTCGGCCAGAGTCTGGCGCGCCAGCCGTCGCGGCGGTCGGTCGCCGACGCTCGGAACCTCGATGGTCTCGTCCGAGGTCGCCAGCTGTTGCAGGGCGCAGGCGTACTTCACCTTGATCTCCTCGGCGTGCTGAGTCGGCGTGCGCAGCGCCACGGCGATGTCGTTGGTCACCTGGTCTCCGGCGATGGGGATCACCGCCGTGTGGCGAATGGAGCCTTCGGTGAAGATCGCCATGTCGGTGGTGCCGCCGCCGATGTCCACCAGACAGACCCCCAGCTCCTTCTCGTCCTCGGTGAGGATGGACTGGCTGGAGGCGAGCTGTTCAAGGACGATGTCCTCCGACTCCAGGCCACAGCGGCGCACGCACTTGACGATGTTCTGGGCGGCCGAGACGGCGCCCGCCACCAGGTGGACCTTGGCCTCCAGCCGCACCCCGGACATCCCCACCGGCTCCTTGATCCCCTCCTGGGTATCGATGATGAACTCCTGCGGCAGGACGTGGAGGATCTGCTGGTCCGCCGGGATCGCCACCGCGCGGGCGGCGTCGATGACCCGTTCCACGTCGCTGTGCAGGACCTCCTTGTCGCGGATGGCCACGATGCCGTGGGAGTTGATGCTCTGGATGTGGCTGCCGGCGATCCCCGCGTAGACGCTGTGAATCTGGCAGCCGGCCATGAGTTCGGCCTCCTCCACGGCACGCTGGATCGACTGGACCGTGGACTCGATGTTGACGACCACGCCCTTCTTCAGACCCCGGGAGGGATGGGAACCGATCCCGATGACCTCCACCGTACCCTCGGGGTTTACCTCCCCGACAATGGCGACCACCTTGGAGGTCCCGATATCGAGTCCGACTATCAGATTCTTTTCCGAACGCTTCGACATTCCGCTCTCCCGTTCTCAGCCCACGTCCAGTTGTTCCGGACGCCCGTCCTCTCGCCAGCGTACCGCGAAACCGTTGGTGTATCGCAGATCGATCTGTTGGATGGCCTCCTCGTGGGGGGCCAGCCGGTGGTTCCAGTTCGCCACCAGCCGTTCCAGTCGCTCGCGGCCCCGGTCACGGCCCAGGACCACCTCGATGCCATTGTCCAGAGTCAGCTGCCAGGAGCGCCGCTCGTCCACTCTGATCGAGGCGATCTCGCGATCCAGCGCGGCGACGATCCGGCTCATGGTGCCATATCGTTCCACCAGTTCGGGGGCCAGTTCATCCGGTCCGTGGAAGTGCGGAACCTCTTCGGGCAGAGTGGCCTCGTCCGGACGGAACAGGACCCCCTCGGGACTGACCACGCCGTCCTCCCCCCAGCGCGCCAGCGGCTCGTGCTCATCCACTGAAACGCCCAGGCGATCCGGCCAGATCCGACGCACCGAAGCGCTGGCCACCCAGGGCAACTCTTCCACCGCTCGCTGCATGCCGGCCATGTCCACCGAGAAGAATCCCATCGGTCCCCGCTGAACCATGACCCGGCGGATGTCGCGGCCACGCACCTCGCGGAACTCGCCCTCCATTTCCACCACCTCGATGGTGAGGGTCTGCGGATCGCGCAGCCAGTCGAGCAGCCAGACCATGACCGCCACCAGCAGCAGTCCGCTCAGGAAGGCCCCCACCAGCCGCAGGTCCACCACCTCCGACCAGCGCGGCAGGTTCTGACGACGTTCGCGCTGCGGCCGTTTCTCGGTGCGCAGTCCGGCGAGATCCTTCATGCCGCACCCCCCGGCCGGTATGCCCGGCTGGCCTCGAGGATATGGCGCACCAGCGCATCGAAATCCATGCCTTCCGCTGCCGCGGCCATCGGCACCAGACTGTGATCGGTCATCCCCGGAACGCTGTTCATCTCCAGCAGCCAGTGCCCACCGTCGCCATCGCGGAGGACATCCACCCGGCCCCAGCCCAGGCCGTCCAGACCGCGAAAGGCCGCCACCGCCAGTTCGCCCATGGCCGTTTCCTCGGCGACATCGAGCCCCGCCGGACAGTGGTAGCGCGTGTTGTCGGCCGCGTACTTCGCCTCGAAGTCATAGAAACCGCGCGGTGTTTCCAGACGGATCGCCGGCAGCGGTCGGTCGTCGAGTACCGCGATGGTGTACTCGGTGCCGTTGACCCAGCGCTCGGCGAGGACATCGCGGTCGTAGCGCGCCGCCTCGCGCCAGGCGGGCATCAGTTCCGCCTCCGAATCGACGCGCGTCATGCCGATGCTGGAGCCCTCGCGCGCCGGCTTGACGATCAGCGGCAAGCCGAGTCGCTCGACCACCGCCGCCGGGTCACTGTCGGCGTCGAGCACCACCCAGTCCGGGGTCGGCAGACCGATGCCGCGCCACAGCTGCTTGCTCCGCAGCTTGTCCATGGCCAGTGCCGAGCCGAGTACGCCGGTTCCGGTGTACGGGATCCCCATGGCCTCCAGACACCCCTGGATCACGCCGTCCTCGCCACCCCGTCCGTGCAGGACGACGAAGGCGCGCTCGACCCCGATGAGCCGGTCGGCCACGTCGGTACCATCGAGATCGACCCCGATGGCGTCGATGCCGCCGCGCTGCAATCCCGCCAGTACGGCATGGCCGCTCTTCAACGAAATGGAACGCTCCGCGGACCAACCGCCCATGAGAACCCCGATGCTCATGTCGCTTCCCCCACGATACGGACTTCCGGTTCCAGTCGCACACCGTGGCGCGCGAGGACAGCATCGGCCATCTCTGCCATCAGTCCCTCGATATCGGCGGCGGTCGCGGTCCCGGTATTGACGATGAAATTCGCGTGCCGATCCGACACGCATGCCCCGCCGACGCAGTGTCCTTTCATGCCGACATCCTCCAGCAGGCGAGCGGCGTAGTCCCCCTCCGGATTGCGAAAGGTCGAACCGGCGGTGGGCTGCGTCGTGGGCTGACTGGCATTGCGTCGCGCCAGCAGCTCCCGAATGGCCGCGTTCGCCTCGCCGTCGGCATCGGGGAGCAGGCGCAGGAACGCGGCCAGGAACCATTCCCCTTCCGGCCCCTCGACCGCCCGATAACCGATCCGATAGTCCGCCGGTGTCCGCCGACGGACAACGCCGTGACGGTCCACGGTCTCGACGGCCTCGACCAGCTCCCAGGTCTCGCCGCCGAAGGCGCCGGCGTTCATCGCCAGGGCGCCGCCCAGGGTGCCCGGGATCCCGGCCAGGAACCCGGCCCCGGCAAGACCCGCGCGCGCCGCCGCCCGCGCCACCTTGGCGCACGGCACCCCGACCTCTGCCCGGAGCCCCCCTTCGCCCGGGACCTCCAGCGCCGCCAGCCGATTGGTGGTATGGATCACCGTGCCGCGCAGGCCCCCGTCACGAACCAGCAGATTGGAGCCGAGCCCGACCCAGAAGAGCGGCTCCGTCGGTTCCAGCGCCGCCAGGAAGTCGACCAGATCGGAGCTGTCAGCCGGCTCGAAGAAGCGCGCCGCCGGACCGCCCACGCGCCAGCTGGTATGGCGGGCCATGGGCTCGTCCAGGCGCAGTTCGCCGCGCCACGGCGGTGCCTTCTGTTCGGCAGCCATCATGGCGCCTCCCTCGTCGCGTCTTCCTCCAGCGCCGCCGGCAGCTGCGCCGACAGGGCACCGATGCTGCCGGCGCCCAGCGTCACCAGGACATCCCCGGCCGTCAGCAACCGGCGCAGGACCTCGATCACCTGGGCCTCGTCGGCGGCGAAGACCGGCTCCGCTCCGCCGCGCAACCGGATGGCACGCACCAGACTGCGGCCGTCCGCCGCCGGCAACGGTTCCTCGCCGGCGGCGAAGACCTCCATCACCAGGACCACCTCGGCGGTGGCCAGTACCTGGGCGAAATCGTCCAGCAGGTCGCGGGTGCGGGTGTAGCGGTGCGGCTGGAAGACCACCACCCGCCGCCGCCCCGGCCACGCGGCCGCTGTTGCCTCCAGTACCGCGGCGATCTCGCGCGGATGGTGGCCGTAATCGTCCACCAGGGTCACCTCACCGGCAGGCGCCTGTACGGCACCGTGGACCTGGAAGCGGCGCCCGATCCCGGCGAAGTTCTCAAGTCCCCCGGCGATGGACTCCGGTGAGACTCCCAGTTCGCGCGCCACGGCCACCGCCGCCAGCGCATTCTCGACATTGTGGCGTCCCGGGAGGTTGAGCCGCACAGGGTGGCGTTCATCCCCCGGCAAGACCAGTTCGAAGGTCGTGACCAGACCCTCGGCCACCACCTTTTCCGCACGGATATCGGCATCGGCGCAGAAACCGTAGGTGAGCACCGGCTTCGCCACCTCCGGCAACAGCTCGCGGATCACCGGGTCGTCCAGACAGAGGATCGCCAGGCCGTAGAAGGGCAGATGGCCCAGGAAGGCCAGAAAGGTCTGGCGCAGTTGTTCGAAATCACCGCCGTAGGTCCCCAGGTGGTCGGCGTCGACATTGGTGACCACCGCCAGAACCGGCTTGAGGTGGAGGAACGAGGCGTCGCTCTCGTCCGCCTCGGCGACCAGATAGGGACCGTCGCCGAGGCGGGCGTGGCCACCGGCACTGTTCAGGCGCCCACCGATGACGAAGGTCGGGTCCAGCCCCCCCTCGGCCAGCAGGCTGGCCACCAGGCTGGTGGTGGTGGTCTTGCCGTGGGTTCCGGCCACGGCGATGCCGTAGCGGAAGCGCATCAGCTCGGCGAGCATCTCGGCGCGCGGGATCACCGGGATCCGCGCCTCACGCGCGGCCACCCATTCCGGGTTGTCTTCGGTAATCGCCGAGGAGATCACCACCACATCACACTCGCACACCCGCGCCGGATCATGGCCCCGCTCCACCGTGGCACCGAGTTCCCGCAGCCGCCGGGTTGCGGCATTCTCGGTGCGGTCGGAACCACTCACAGCGTACCCCAGGTTCAACAGCACCTCGGCGATGCCGCTCATCCCGACACCGCCGATTCCGACGAAATGGATGCGCCGGATCCGCCGCATGGCGGGCACGTTGCCGTTGTCGCGCGAGAATTCAGCCACGAGCCACCTCCAGACAGTGTTCCGCCACGCGCACATCGGCGGCCTCCGGCGCGCGCCTGCGCGCCGCCTCGGCCATGGCCAGCAGACCCCTGCGCCCCTTGCGGGCATCGGTCATCCAGCCGGCGATGTATTCCGCCAGCGCCTCCTCCTCCAGCTCGTGCTGGGGCCAGAGGCGTCCCGCTCCGTGTTCGCTCAGATAGGCGGCGTTACGAGTCTGGTGATCGTCCACCGCCGCCGGGAACGGGATCAACAGGGCACCGACCCCGGCCGCGGCCACCTCGCTCACGGTCAGCGCACCGGCGCGACAGATCACCAGGTCCGCCCAGCCATACGCCGCCGCCATGTCGTCGATGAAGGGTTCCACCGCCACATCGTCCAGACCGCTTTCGGCATACGCATCGCGGGCGATGGTCAGGGCCCGCTCTCCGGCCTGATGCCGGATCACCGGATTGTCGTCTGCCAGCCGCGCCAGGGCGCGCGGGATCCACTGATTCAGGGCCAGCGCGCCCTGGCTGCCGCCGAGCACCAGGATCCGCAGTGGCCCCTCACGGCCGGCGAATCGCTCCGCCGGCGGAGGCAGTTCGGCGATGGCACGCCGCACCGGGTTGCCCACCACCTCGGCATTGACCCCCGGAGCGAAGGCCCCGGGGAAGCCGGACAGGACCCGTTCCGCGCCGATCCGTGCCAGGGCCCGATTGGTCAGACCGGCGCAGGCATTCTGCTCGTGGATCACCAGCGGCCGGCGCAGCAGGCGCGAAGCCAGCCCCGCCGGCCCGGCGACAAAACCGCCGAGCCCCAGCACCACATCCGGCTGCTGCCGCCAGAGGATCGCCATGGCCCCGGCCACTGCCCGGAGCAACTGCAACGGCGCGAAGAGCAGGCGCAGGGGCCCCTTGCCGCGCAGCGCGGAGACCGAGAGGCCGTGGAATTCGACCCCGGCATCGCGCACCCAGCGTGCCTCCGGGCCATTGTGGCTGCCGAGCCAGACCACCGTGTGGCCGCGCCGGCGCAGCTCGTCGGCCACGGCCAGAGCCGGGAAGACATGCCCCCCTGTGCCGCCGGCGGAGATCATCACGCAGCTCATGGTTTCCTCCCCAGCCAGTGACGCTGCGAGAACCGGTTCTCGTGGTCCACTCGCAGCAGCAGGGCCAGCAGCAGACAGGTAATGATCATGGAGCTGCCACCGTAGCTGATCAGGGGCAGCGTCAGCCCCTTGGTCGGCAGCACTCCCATGTTGACGCCCAGATTCACGAAGCTCTGCAGGGCGAACCCGAGAGTCACGGCATAGGCCAGGTAGGCGGCAAAGAAGCGTTCGGCCACATGCGCCGTGCGGGCGATGAGCAGCCCACGCGCCACCACCAGCGCAAACAGGCCGACGACCACCACGCTCCCGAGCAGGCCCAGTTCCTCGCCAATCACGGCAAAGACAAAATCGGTGTGCGCTTCCGGCAGATAGAACAGCTTCTGGATCGAGGAGCCGAGACCCACACCGACCCACTCTCCACGACCGAAGGCGATCAGCGCCTGGGTGAGCTGGAAACCGCTGTCATAGGGATCGGCCCACGGGTTCAGGAAGGCGGTCAACCGCTGCATGCGGTACGGGGCCACCACCACCAGCAGCGCCGCGATGGCCGCTACCCCGAGACTGAGGGCGGCGAACAACCACAGCCGCACGCCGGCCAGAAAGAGTACGCCGAAGACAGTGGCGGCCAGAACCACGGTGGTACCGAAATCGGGTTGCATCAACAACAGCAGACCCGCTACCGCGAGCAGCAGCAGCGGCTTCAGGAAGCCGTGTACCGTCGTCTGAACCTCGTGCCGACGCCGGGACAGGAAGTCCGCCATGAACAGAAAGAGACCGACCTTGAAGACCTCGGCGACCTGCAGATTGAACGGTCCCAGCGGCAGCCAGCGGGTCGCACCATTGACCTCGCGCCCGAGCGGCAATACCAGCACCAGAAGTACATAGCCGCCAATGAGCAACGGCGCGGCCATGCGCTGCCAGTGCTCCAGTGGCGTGCTCAGCGCCAGCCACGCCACGCTGATCCCGAGCCCGATGAACAGCCCCTGACGCACCAGGTAGTGGAACGGGAACCCGGTATCGCGATCGGCCATATTGATGGAGGCGGAGCCCACCATCACCAGACCGATCACCAGAAGTGCCACCACGCTACCCAGCAGCACGGGGTCGAAGCGCGCCACCTCGTCGGCCCGTGCCCCGCGGCGCGCCTGTTCACCACCCGTGGGGCGATAGCCCTTGTGAACGATGCGCGGATCGACGCTCATGTCGGCATCTCCTCCACGACGGTCCTGAAGCACTCCCCGCGCTCCTGATAATTGCCGAACTGGTCGAAACTGGCGCACGCCGGCGAGAGCAGCACGGTGTCCCCCGGTCGGGCGTATTCCCGCGCGGCGCTGACCGCCGCCGACATCTCGCCGGCCTCCACCACGGGTACATGCGCTTTCATGGGCGCGGCAATCGCGGGACCGTCCCGACCGATGGTGACCACCGCCCGCAGGGCGCCGCTCGGAGCCAGATCCCGCAGGGGCCCGAAATCCTGTTCCTTGCCCTCACCACCGACGATCAGTACCACCGCTCCCTCGATGCCGGCGACTGCCGCGAGCGTGGCCCCCACATTGGTCCCCTTGGAATCATTGACCCAGTCGATCCCGTTGCGGCGGGCGACGAGCTCGCAGCGATGGCGCAAGCCGGTGAACCCGGTCAGCGCGGCGACCATCGCCGCTTCCGGCAGACCCACGATTGCGCCCATGGCCAGCGCCGCCAGCGCATTGAGCTGGTTGTGGCGTCCCACCAGCGGCAGCTCATCGGCCGCCATGACCGCTCTCGCGCCGCGCTGCAACCAGACCCGTCCGGCCTCGTCCCGGACCAGGCCCCACTCCTCCGGCCCCGGAACCTTGCCGGTAAAGGAGACCACCTCCCCGAATCCGCGGGCGATCGCCACGGTGCGCGGATCATCACCATTGATCACCAGGCTGCGGGCGCCGGTGGCAATCCGTGCTTTGGCTGCCGCATAGGCGTCCAGGTCGGCATAGCGGTCCAGGTGGTCGGCGCTGATGTTCAGGATCGCCGCCACCCGCGGTTTCAAGCTGCGGGTCGACTCCAGCTGGAAACTGGAGAGCTCCAGCAGGTAGACATCGGGCCGGCTGTCCCGCTCCAGCAGTTCCAGAGCCGGGGTACCGTAGTTGCCGCCCACAGCGGCGTCTCGACCGGCGCCGGCAAACATCGCCGCCAGCATTGCCGTGACCGTGGACTTGCCGTTGGAGCCGGTCACCGCCACCACCGGTGCATCGGCCTGGCGGGCAAAGAGTTCGATGTCGCCGACGATCTCCACACCGGCCTCGCCGGCGGCGACAATGGCCGGTGTCGAGAGAGACACCCCGGGGCTGACCACCACACGGTCCATCCCGCTCAGCAGTTGCGGGTCCAGTTCGCCGAGGAGGAACGTGGCATCCGGTGCCACGGCCCGGGCATCCGCGAGATGCGGCGGTACTGCACGGGTGTCCAGCGCCAGCAGTTCATCCCCCGCGGCAGCGAGGTGACGCAGCGTCGCCAGCCCGGTGTCCCCGAGACCGATGACGGCGGTTCGCTGCGGCTTGCTGGACATGGACACGGCCTCCATCCCGGTTACCTCAACTTCAGCGATGCCAGCCCGACAAGTACCAGGATCACCGTGACCAGCCAGAAGCGCACGATGACCCGGGGCTCGGGCCAGCCCTTGAGTTCGAAATGATGATGCAGCGGCGCCATCCGGAAGATCCGCCGCCCTGTGAGTTTGTAGGACACCACCTGGATCATCACCGAAACGGTTTCCACGACAAAGAGCCCGCCCATGATGAAGAGGATGATCTCCTGGCGCGTCACCACCGCCACGATCCCCAGTGCCGCGCCCAGGGCCAGCGCGCCGACATCCCCCATGAAGACCTGGGCCGGATAGGTGTTGAACCAGAGGAAGCCGAGCCCCGAACCCACCAGTGCGGCGCAGAAGACCACCACCTCGCCGATCCCCGGGACATGCGGGATCCCCAGATACTCGGCGAACACGCTGTGCCCCCCCACGTAGGCAAAGATCCCCAGCGCCCCGCCGACCATTACCGCCGGGAGGATGGCCAGGCCATCGAGACCGTCGGTGAGGTTTACCGCGTTGGAGGACCCCACGATCACCAGATAGGCGAGAACGATAAAGGCCGGACCGATGTCGATGAGCAGGTCCTTGAAGAACGGGATCAGCAGCTGGGTCTCCGCCGTGCCGGGGGCGTGGGTGAAGAGCCAGACGGCCGCCGCCAGCCCCGCCACCGACTGCCAGAAGTACTTGTAGACCGCGCGCAGCCCACGGGGATCCTTGAGGACCAGCTTCTTGAAATCGTCCACCAGGCCGATGAGACCGAAGGCGAAGGTCACCAGCAGGACCACCCAGACATAGTGGTTGGTCAGGTCCGACCAGAGCAGGGTCGCCACGCCGATGGAGACCAGGATCAGCGCCCCGCCCATGGTCGGTGTACCCGCCTTGTCCAGATGGCTCTCCGGACCGTCGTCGCGGACCGTCTGGCCCACCTTGTAGGTGGTCAGCCAGCGGATCATCCCCGGACCGACCGCGAAGGAGACGGCCAGCGCGGTGAGGACACCGAGGATGGCGCGCAGGGTCAGATACTGGAAAACGTTGAAACCGCTGTGGAACTCGGTCAGCCAGAGACTGAGATGGTAGAGCATGTCAGTGTGCCTCCCCGGCGCTGGTCAGCTTCGCAACCACCCGATCGAGACCGGCGGCGCGGGAGCCCTTGAGCAGAACCGTTGTCGTGTTGTCCATCGTCGCGACCAGCGCGTCGACCAGCTCTTCCACCGAAGTGAACGCTCGTCCTTGCGGCCCGAAGGTCTCGATGGCCTCCGCCGCCAGGGGGCCGATGGTGAAGAGGGCATCGATACCGGCGGCATCGGCCATGCTGCCGGCGCGGCGGTGCCACTCCCCCGCTGCCTCTCCCAGTTCGCCCATGTCGCCGAGCACCAGGATCCGCCGGCCCGGTGCCTCGGCCAGCACGGCAATGGCGGCAGCCAGCGAGCCGGGGTTGGCATTATAGCTGTCATCGATGACCCGCCCACCGTGACACCCCACCTCGTTGTGCAGCCGCCCCGCAACTCCGGGCGCGCGGGCCAGTCCGCCGCACACCTCGTCCACCGTCGCACCCATGGCCAGCGCCATGGCGGCTGCGGCGGCGGCATTCATCACGTTGTGCGGACCCGGCAGCGGCAACCGGGTCTCGCCCCGGCCCCACGGTGTCTCCACCATCAGCAGCTGCCCATCGGGTCCGGCTTCGCCGTCGAGCGGATGGACCCGCACATCGGCGCCCGCCTCGCGCCCGAAGGTCAGCACTGCCCGGCCCTCGGCGGTGGCGCGCCACTGGTCGCGGTAGACATCGTCGTTGTTGATCACCGCCGTGCCGCCCGCCGCCAGCCCCGCGAACAGCTCACCCTTCGCCCGCGCAACCCCGGGGATGTCACCGAACCCCTCCAGATGGGCCGGGCCGGCATTGGTCACCAGTCCCACTTCCGGCTCGGCCATCGCCGCCAGCACGGCGATCTCCCCCGGATGGTTCGCCCCCATCTCCACCACCGCCAATTGATGCTCCGGACGCAGTTGCAACAGGGTGAGCGGAACCCCGAGGTCGTTGTTCAGGTTGCCACGGGTAGCCACCAGCGGGCCGCGCGGCTCCAGGATGGCAGCGACCATCTCCTTGACCGTGGTCTTGCCATTGCTGCCGGTCAGCGCCCCGAGTCGGCCATTCCAGGCATGGCGCCAGGCGCGACCGAGATCGCCGAGGGCGCGCCGGGTGTCCGGAACCACCCACTGCGGAATCGAAACCGGCTGTTCAACCTCCACCATGGCACCGACGGCGCCCGCTTCGACCGCGCTGGCGACATGCGCGTGGCCGTCGAAGCGCGGCCCCCGCAGGGCGACGAAGATCCCGCCATCCAGCGGCTCTCGACTGTCGCTGAACACACCATCGAAGAGGGCGTCGCCGCCGTGGAGTCGAGCGCCAATGGCATTGCTCCAGTCACTCATCCGGGGTTTCGCGATGTTCACGACAACCCTCCCCGCCGGCGCTCCAGGGCGTCCCGGGCCACTTCCCGGTCGTCGAAGGGCTGGACTTCGTCGTCAACCTGCTGCTCGGTCTCGTGACCCTTGCCGGCGATGAGGACCCAGTCCTCCTGTGCCGCGTCGGCAATGGCCGTGAGAATGGCCTCGGCCCGGTCGGGAACGACCCGGGCCGTTTCCGGTGCCCTCATCCCGGCACGGATGGCTTCGATGATGGACGCCGATGTCTCGTGGCGCGGGTTGTCATCGGTGATGATCACGCGGTCCGCGCCGTTCTCGGCCACCGCGCCCATGGGGCCGCGCTTGCCGGTATCGCGATCGCCACCACAGCCGAAGACACAGACGATCCGCGCCGTACCGGCGTGTTCCCGCAAACCAGCCAGAGTTGCCTCCAGGGCCGCCGGCGTATGGGCATAGTCCACCACCACCCCGGGACCGGCGACCCCGTCGACCGTCACCCGCTCCATCCGACCCGGCGGCGGCAGCAACCCCTCCAGGCGGTGCCTCATGGTCTCGAGCGCCATCTCCTCGGCCCCGAGCGCGCCCACCACCGCCAGTGCATTGGCCGCGTTGTGAGCACCGAACAGGGGGAGGTCCACATTCAAGCGTCCCCACGGAGTCACCACATCGAGCCACTGCCCACCGGCGTGAGGCTGACGATGATGAAGCCGGATCACGGCGGGCTGTTCCAGGCCGTAGCGCAGCACCCGGCAATCCGGGGGGACAGCCGCTTCCATCTGCTCCGCCGCCGGATCGTCGGCGTTGATCACGGCCGCCCGCAGCCCCGGCTGAGCGAACAGCCGCGCCTTGGCTGCGGTGTAGGCGGCCATGTCACCGTGGTAGTCGAGATGGTCGCGACTGATGTTGGTGAACACCGCCACGTCGACCCGGGTACCGACCAGGCGTTCCTGCACCAGCCCGTGCGATGACACCTCCATGGCAACAGAACGCATTCCGATGTCACGGTACTGCGCCAGCAGGCGCTGGAGGGCGACGGCATCGGGCGTGGTGTGGCTGGCCGGCTCCAACCGATCCCAGGGACCGTAACCCAGCGTCCCCACCAGGGCCGCCGGCCCCTCCAGGGCCTGCGCCAGCAACCAGGCGCAGGTCGACTTGCCATTGGTTCCGGTGATCCCGACGATCTCCAGTGCTCGACTCGGCTCCCCCCAGAAACGTCCGGCGATGATCCCGGCGCGGCGGCCCAGTTCGGCCACGGGCACCAGCAGCACCTCGCCGCCGGGACACGGTTCCGGCGCCGGCAGCGCCGAGTCGTGGACCACGACCGTGGCGCCACGGGCTACGGCCTCGGCCACATGCGCGTCGCGCGTGCGCGGTTCACGCGCCAGAGCGAGGAACAGCCCTCCCGGAACGGCCGCGCGGCTGTCGGCACAGACGTCCGTTACTGGCCTGTCGGCGGTCTCGGCGAAGCCGTCCAGCAGTACCGCTAGACGGTTCCGTTCCGCGGGGTCGGTAAGCGCCACCGCATTCATGGCGTCTCCTCCACCCATGCGACCCGCTCACTTTCATTGCGCGGCCTCAGCTCCGGGCTCTCGGCATCGGGCGGGATGTTGAGCAGACGCACGGCGCCTCCCATGACCCGGGCAAAGACCGGGGCGGCCACCTGGCCCCCGTAATACTGGTCGCCGCGCGGCTCGTCGACGGTCACCACCATGATCAGACGCGGGTCGCCGGCCGGTACCATGCCGGCGAAGATCGCGGTATAGCGATCCTCCGCGTAACCACCGGCAATCGGCTTGCGCACCGTGCCGGTCTTGCCGGCGACCCGATAGCCGGGGATGGCGGCCCGCATCCCGGTGCCGCGCGGATCCACCACCTGTTCCATCATCCCCCTGACCTGACGCCGCACCGATTCACTGAACACGGCGTCGGTACTGCGTTCGCGGGCAATGTCGTCGACCACGAAGCTCACCGGACGCAACCGTCCATCGCCGGCAAAGGCGGTGTAGGCCTGGGCCAGTTGCAGCGGGGTTGTCGAAACGCCGTAGCCGAAGCCCAGAGTCGCGCGTTCCAGCTCACCCCACTGGAAATAGTTGCTCAGATAGCCGCTGACCTCGCCGGGGAATCCACTCCCCGTGCTGCGGCCGAATCCGACCTCGGCAAGGCCCCGCCAGAGTTCCGCGGGAGGCGTCTTCAGTGCCATCTTGCTGGCACCGATGTTGCTGGAGACCTGAAGCACGCGAGCCACATCGATCGTCCCGTAGCCGCGCACATCCCGAACCGTGCTGCCGCCGACCCGGAAGGTCCCGGACCCGGTTTCGAGCCGGGTTTCCGGCGTCACCACCCCGCTTTCCAGCGCGGCGGCCACAGTGAAGGGCTTGATGGCGGAACCGGGTTCCAGCACGTCGGTCACGGCGCGGTTGCGCTGTTGACCCGACATCACGGCGTTGCGCCTGTTCGGATTGAACGAGGGCTGATTGACCATCGCCAGCACCTCGGAGGTGCGCGCATCGAGGATCACCGCGCTGCCACCGACGGCGTCGTGGCGACTCACGGCGGTCTTGAGTTCCCTGTAGGCGAGATATTGCAGGCGACGATCCAGGGTCAACCGCACCTCACGGCCTGGACGCGGGGCCTCCAGACGCTCCACGTCCTCCACCACGTGTCCCAGCCGATCCTTGATGACCCGTTTGGAACCCGGCTGCCCCTGAAGCCACTCGCCATACGCCAGTTCCAGACCACCGATCCCCCGATCGTCGATGTCGGTCAGGCCGACCAGCTGGGCAGCGACCTCCCCGGCCGGATAGTAACGGCGGTATTCGCGCTGGCTGTTGACGCCCTGGATCTCCAGTGCGGCCACCGCGTCGGCCACATCCGGCGAAACCTGACGACGCAGGTAGACGAACTGGCGCTCCTTGCGCGCCTCCAGGTAAGACGCCATCTCTGCCGGCTCCATGCCGAGGACCTCAGCCAGTTCCGGCCAGCGCTCTCGCGCCTCCATCATCTTCCCCGGCTGGGCCCAGATGGTGTCCACCGGTGTACTCACCGCCAGCGGTTCGCCGTTGCGATCGACGATGTTGCCCCGATGAGCGGGGATCTCCACCACGCGCAGATGACGCGCTGCCCCCTCGCGCTGCAGAAAGCCGCTGTCCAGGACCTGCAAATCCACCGCTCGCCAGGCAAGAACCAGCAGCCCGACCAGCATGAGGCCGACCACGGTGTAGAGCCGGGCGGCGGATTCCGTATGGCGACTCGTCTCGGCCACTTTGCTACTGCCTCATGATGACGATGCGTTCCATGGAGGGCTGCACCATGTCCAGTTGATTCTCGGCGATCCCCTCGATGCGTGCGTGGGTCGCCCAGGTACTCTGTTCCAGCTGCAGCTGGCTCCATTGAGCGTTGTAGGCATCGCGCCGACTCTCCAGCGCCTCCAGCTGGCTGAACAACGATCGGCTCTGGTGCGTGGCGTGGATGACGCCCAGGGCCGAAACCACCAGCAGGATCAGCAGCACCGCCGCCATGGTCCATTCAACGGAGGTGCGTACCCTCATCCCTGTTTCTCCGCTACCCGCAGCACCGCGCTCCGGGCCCGGGGATTCTCCGCCAGCTCCGCTTCATCGGCCCGCTGCGCCTTGCCGATGACGCGCAGCCGGCGCTCGATCCGGTCTTCCGGGATCGCCAGACCCGGCGGGATCGCCCCCCGAGCCTCATCGCGCATGAAGCGCTTGACCAGGCGATCCTCCAGCGAGTGGAAGCTGATCACCGCCAGCCGTCCCCCGGGTTCCAGGGCCTCCACCGCCTGGGGCAGAACGCGTTCCAGTTCACCCAGTTCATCGTTGATGGCGATGCGCAGCGCCTGGAACGTGCGCGTCGCCGGATCCTTGCCCGGCTCGCGGCGCGGCACCGCTTCCGCGACCAGCCGCGCCAGCTGGCCGGTGCGGCTGATGGGCGCCTCGCTGCGCGCCGTCACGATGGCCCGGGCAATGCGGCGAGCGAAGCGCTCCTCGCCGTACCGGCGCAGGATCGCGGTGATCTCCTCTTCCGGTACCCGCGCCAGCCATTCCGCCGCCGACTCACCCCGGTCCGGGTCCATGCGCATGTCCAGCGGGCCGTCCTGCTGGAAGCTGAAGCCGCGCTCGCCCTCGTCCAGCTGCGGCGACGAGACCCCCAGATCCAGCAGCAATCCACTGACCCGCCCGGTCAGTTCCGCCTCAGCCAGTTCCCGGCCGATCTCGGTGAATGCCGCGCGCCGGATGACCACCCTCGGGTCATCGCCGAAACGTTTGCCGGCATCGGCCACCGCCTCGGGGTCGCGGTCCAGCAACCACAGCCGTCCTTCGGGCCCGAGCCGCTCCCGGATCCCCTCGGCGTGCCCCCCGCGCCCGTAGGTGGCGTCCACGTAGAGGCCCTCCGCACGCACCGCCAGGGCTTCCAGGGCGGACTCGTAGAGGACGGAGCGATGACCGTTTCCCATGGTGCTAGAGCGACAGTCCTTCGAGCTCGGCCGGGAGCTCGGGCTCGCCATCCGACTCTTCTTCAAGCCAGGCATCGCGCTGGGCATTCCACCGTTCCTCGTCCCAGATCTCGAACTTGTTGCCCTGACCGACCAGAACAGCGCGCCGCTCCAGACCGGCGAATTCGCGCAACGGGGGCGGGAGCAGGATGCGGCCACTGCCATCCATCTCCACATCCGTGGCATGACCGATGTAGAGGCGCTGCAGGCGGCGGATGGATGGATTGAGACTGGAAAGTTTCGTCAGCTTGCGCTCCAGGGTTTCCCATTCGGGCAACGGATACAGCAGCAGACAGTAGTCACGGTCCACCGTGACCACCATCTGGCCTTCACTGATCTCGTTGATGCGCTCACGGTGCCGGGACGGAATGGCCAGCCGTCCCTTGCTATCCAGTGAGAGCGCGCTGACCCCTCGGAACACGGTGTCTCCCCTCTCTGGGCTTGTTCACCATTTTTTCCCACTTCCCCCCACTTGAAGACACTATAGGGAGTGACTCTCCCCCCTGTCAAGAAAACCTGGTCATTCATTGCACGGTTTCTTGCTTTTTTCACAATGACTTACGAAAGGGAGTGGAAGCGAAACCTGAGGCGCAAGAGACAACCCCATTTTTTCAATGGGTTGCGTTCAATTCTTGAGAAACCGTCTGAAATGAAGGCGGCCCGGCGCGAGTGTGGCGCCACCGTCTCGAGGGTGGGATGAGGTGGGAGCGGGCCGATAAGCCGGGTTCTGTCGTGGACAGCCATTCCTCTGGGATGCGCGTCGCCGCGCACCTCGAGCAGCCTACCCGGGAGCAGTGCGGGCCACACCATTGCTCCCCTATTCGGCCTTGCTCCGGGTGGGGTTTGCCGTGCCGCCGATGTTGCCATCGACGCGGTGCGCTCTTACCGCACCGTTTCACCCTTGCCGGCACCCCGAAGGGTACGTGGGCGGTCTGTTCTCTGTGGCACTTTCCGTCGGCTCGCGCCGCCCAGGTGTTACCTGGCACCCTGCCCTGTGGAGCCCGGACTTTCCTCCGCGCCGAAACGCAGCGGCTGCCTGGCCCGCTCCCAGCCGCCATTGTCCGCCCTCGACGGGGCCGGGACAAGCCCTGAACGTCCGACGACACGGGCCGGAGGGTGAACCAGGGGGATCCGTGACGGGGGGCGTCGGCCGCAGGGAGGCGGCCGTCGAGCCTACAGGACGTATTCACGGCGTCCCCCTGGGCGCGGATCCCCCTGGTTCACCCTCCGGCCCGTGTCGTCGGACGTTCGGGACGCCGGCTCAGTCGTCCCGGTCCTGGAGGTGGCGGTAGAGGGCGTTCTTGCGAGCCCCCGTGAGCCGCGCGGCCAGATCGGCCGCCTTGCGGGGTGGCAGTTCGGTCGCCAGCAGCTCCACCGCCCGGCGTGCCTCGCGTGGGAGTTCATCGGCCCCGGGCTCCGGCGCACCCCCGAGGACCAGGACCATCTCGCCGCGTTGCTGGTCGGAATCGCCCTCGACCCGCTCCAGGACCGTTCCCAGATCCTCGCCCAGGAAGGTCTCGAAGCGCTTGCTCAGCTCCCGCGCAAGGAACCCCGGCCGCTCGGGGCCGAGGAGTTCACACAGGTCCTGAAGGCTGGCGACGATCCGGTGGGGGGCTTCGAACAGGACCAGGGTGCGCGGCTCATCGGCCAGCTCCTCGATGCGCTGGCGCCGAGCGGCGGCGCGTGACGGCAGGAATCCCTCGAAGCAGAAGCGGTCGCTGGGCAGACCGGCCCCGGCCAACGCCGCGATGACGGCACTGGGGCCGGGAACACTGACGACGCGCACCCCGGCCGCGTGCGCCGCTCGGACCAGCCGGTAGCCGGGGTCGGAGACCAGCGGTGTACCGGCGTCGCTGACCAGAGCCAGGTCCTCGCCGCCGACCAGCCGTTCCACCAGGCCGTCGACGCGTTCGCGTTCGTTGTGTTCGTGCAGGGCCACAGTGGGCGTCCGGAGGCCGACATGCTCCAGCAACCGGCGGGTATGGCGGGTATCCTCGCAGGCGATGGTGGCCACACCGCCGAGGACCTCCTCCGCGCGCGGGCTCAGGTCGGCCAGGTTGCCGATGGGCGTGGCCACCACGTACAGCGTTGCGGTCTGCATTGACACCCCCGGTTGTTGACCAGATACTCTCCCGCTACTGCGGTCGGCAATGTAACACAGGGTGACCTGTGTCCATCGCCGACCCGCCCGTTGCCACGATTCCCGGTTGAACCATGCGAGCCAGATCCCCCGGGCGAGTTCTTCGCCCGTTGTCGAGCCTACCGGCCCGGCCCGTCACCATCGGGCTGTTTGCCGTCCTGTGGCTGGCCGGGTGCGCGACCGCACCGGAGGAAACGCCGGAACGCCCAGCGGAGCCCGCCGACCCCCGAGTACTGGCTCCGGAAGAGGCAGACCCGGTGCACGATCAGGAGCAGGTGGACGAGGCCCAGCAGCTCGCGCACGACGCCGCCTATGTGGATGACGATGTGGAACGCATCGACATGCAGCTGCGGGCAGCGCGGAAATACCATGATGGTGGTCGGCTGGAAATGGCCGGTCGTCTGCTCGGGGCCCTCATGGACGAGATCATGACGCCCCTGCAGCGGCGTGAATGGCGTCTGCTGACCGCGCGCCTGGAGATCGGCCTGCGCCATCCGCACGACGCCCTCCGCGTCCTGGAGGAATTGCCCGATCCCTTCACCACCCCGGAGCAGAACGAAGCCATTCACCGACTGCGCGCACGCGCCCACGCCGAACTGGGCGACGCGCTCGAAGTGGCGCGGGCGCGCGTCGCCCTTTCGGACCATCTCCGGGACGAGGCCCTGGACGAGAACGATGACGCCATCTGGGCGGCGCTTCAGCGCCTCCGTGAATCGACCCTGGCCAGTCACGTCCCGAAGACGGGCGATGTCTTCGGAGGCTGGATCGAGCTGGCGCGGCTCAACAAGACGCATCAGCTCCGCCCCGACCGCCTGCGGACCAGCCTGTCCGGCTGGGAAGCCCGCTATCCCGGACATCCCGCCACCCGGCGCATCGTTCCCGCTCTGCGCGAGCGCGACATGGTCGATTTTCACCGGCCGGAGGTCGTGGCGGTCCTGCTGCCCACCAGTGGCCGTTTTGCCGCCGCAGGCCAGGCGATTCGCGACAGCATCCTGGCCGCTCACTTTGCGCATTCCGCCGGTACCGGCCAGAGACTCCGCTTCTACAACACCGATGCAGCCGCCCCTTCCGACCTGCTTCAGGAGGCCGTGGAGGATGGTGCCGAGGCCATCATCGGACCGCTACGCCGGGAAGCCATCGACGATCTGATGGCCGGACTGGACCAGGCGGAGGATGTCCCCGGAATCCCCATCCTCGCCCTCAATGAACTTGAACTCGAGGACGCGCCTGGGAGCCACATCTACCGCTTCGGCCTCAGTCCGGAGAGCGAGGCCCGGGGGCTGGCCGCCCGGATGTGGCAGGACGGCTACAGCCGGGTGGTCATGCTCCATCCCCGCGGCGACTGGGGCGAGCGCGTCCACCACGCCTTCAGCGATCAGTGGGAGAAACTTGGGGGCGACCTGCTGGCCCGGGAGCCGTACGGCGAGGAGGCCACCAACCTGAGCCTGCCCGTTCGACGCGTGCTGGCCGTGGACCACAGCCAGCAGCGCCGGCGCGATCTGCGTCAACGCGTGGGCGCGCGACTCCATTTCGAGCCGCGCCGCCGCCAGGACATCGAGGCCATCGTGATGGCCAGTTTCCCGGAGGCGGCACGCCAGATCCCGCCCCAGTTCAGTTTCTACGGCGCCGGCGACCTCCCGATCTACGGCACTTCGCACCTTTACGCCGGAAGTCCCGACGCTTCCCGGGATCGCGACCTCCACGGCGTCATGTTCAGCGACATGCCCTGGTTCCTGGCCGAACACGAGAGCGACATCCAGCACCGCCGGGAGCGGATCGACTCGATCCTGGACCCGTCCGGGCAGCTCCAGCGCCTCTACGCCCTGGGTCAGGACGCCTGGGACCTGCTGCCCCGCCTCGCCTTCCTGCGCGAGAACCCGCATGAACGCATGGACGGGGCGACCGGCACCCTGCACATTGACGATCGCGGCCGGGTCGGCCGCGATCTGCTCTGGGGCCGCTTTGAACGCGGCCTGCCGGTCCTGATGGAATAGGAGAGAACCCATGAGCCGAGCACAGGGACGTGCCGCCGAGGAAACCGCCCTGCACCATCTGCGGAGCCACGGACTGGGGCTCATCGCCCGCAACTGGAGCTGCCGTGGCGGCGAACTCGATCTGGTCATGGCCGAAGGGTCCACGGTGGTCGTGGTGGAGGTTCGCCAGCGTCGCCCTTCCGGCTTCGCCACGGCGGCGGAGAGCGTGACCCCGCACAAGCAGCGGCGTCTGCAGCGGGCCACGGAATACTTCCTTCTCCGCCATCCCCATCTGGCCGTCCGGCCGCTGCGTTTCGACGTCGTCGCTCTGCGCACGCCGAACGATCAGGAACCCGACTGGATCCGCGACGCTTTCCAGGCCGCCCCGTGAGGAAAACCATGCCGCCCGATACCAACACCGTCTCCGACGCCTTTCTGCACCGCATCGAGCGCGAGCTGTCGGCGTCCGCGCGCTTCACCGATCCGGGAGAGTGCTGGAGTTACGGCTACGACAACAGCCGCCGTCAGAATCCACCGGGTCTGGTGGTCCTGCCGGAGGAGCACGCCGAGGTCGTCACGCTGCTGCAGCTGTGCCGCGAGTTCGGGATCCCCCTTACCGCACGCGGACGCGGCACCGGGACCACCGGGGCGGCTGTTCCCGAGGCGGGGGGCGTGGTCGTCTCGTTCGAGCGCATGAACCGCATCCTCGAGATCGCCCCGGGAGACCGCTATGTGGTCTGCGAACCCGGAGTCACCAATCAGGCGCTTCAGGATGCCGCCGGGGAGTACGGCTTCTTCTGGCCGCCGGATCCGACCAGCGCCGCTTTCTGCACCATCGGAGGCAATCTCGCCTACAATTCGGCCGGCCCCCGGGCTGTGAAATACGGCACACCCCGGGAGAACACCCTCGGCCTGCGCGCCGTTACCGGCACCGGCGCCTCCTTGCGCACCGGAGTACGCACCAGCAAGGGCGTCGTGGGCTACGACCTGACGCGCCTGCTCATCGGCTCCGAGGGGACCCTGGGGCTGATCACCGAGGCCACACTGCGCCTGCAGCCCCGCCCCGAGGCCACCATCACCTTCAAGGCGGTCTACCACGACATGGGCGCTGCCGCCCGGGCGGTTTCGCGGATCATGGCGCAACCGGTGGTGCCCTCGGCGCTGGAGTTCATCGACCATCGCGCCATCGAGATGATCCGCCGCTACTCGGAGGCCGAACTGCCGGAAGGGGCGGGGGCCCTGCTGATGATCGAGGTGGACGGGCCGGCGGCCTGCCTCGATGCCGCAAGCGCCGCCGTGGCCGAAGCCGCCGCCGGGGCGGGCGAGGAGCGCGCGGGACTGCTCAGCCTGGATCAGGCCACCGAGAAGGCCGATGTCGCCGCCCTGTGGGCGACCCGGAAGGCTCTTTCGCCCGCCCTGCGCCAGGTGGCACCGAAGAAGATCAACGAAGACGTGGTGGTCCCGGTGACCCGGATGCCCGAACTCATCAGCGGCCTCGACACGCTTTCGGAACGCTTCGGCATCACCATCGTCAACTTCGGCCACGCCGGTAACGGCAACATCCACGTCAATCTGCTGGTGGATCCCGACGATCCCGACGAAATGGCGCGTGCCCACCGGTGTCTGGACGAGGTCTTCGGTCTGGTGCTGGGGCTGGGGGGGAGTCTGTCGGGTGAACACGGGGTCGGCCTGGAGAAGCGCGACCACGTGGATCGGGAGATCGACGCGCCCACCCTGGAGCTCATGTCCGGGCTGCGCGCCACTTTCGACCCCGCCGGGATCCTCAATCCCGGCAAGGGCTTCCCCTCGCCTACTTGACCACCTTCAGGCTCGGCGGGCCGCCCCCGCCGGACGGGGGCTGTGGCGGCTCGTCGTCGCCGCCGTCCCCGGCTCCATCGCCGGAGCCGGCGGTGTCGTCCCCCTCGCCAAAGAGCATTCCCTGACCGTTCTCCCGGGCGTAGATGGCCAGGATGGCGTTCACCGGCACGGTGAGGGTCATCGGCTGGCCGCTGAAGCGGGCGTTGAACATCACCGCTTCGTTGCCCAGGTCCAGGGCTTCGGTGGCCGAGGGGCTGATGTTGAGGACGATCTTGCCATCCTCCACGTACTGGGTGGGGACCTCGGTACCGGGATGGATGGCGTCCACCAGCAGATGGGGCGTGAGGCCGTTGTCCACGATCCAGTCGAACAGCGCACGGACCAGATAGGGTCGGCTGGAGGTCATGCCGGACATCGTGCTACCTCCTACATCTCGGTTGAATCGAGACTTTCCTTGAATGTCGGTCGGTTGAAAAGCCGGCCGGCATAATCCCGCAGGGGAGCCGCCGCCTCGGGCAGTTCGATGCCGAGACCGGGCAATCGCCAGAGCAGGGCGGCCATATCGGCATCCACCAGACTGTGCTCCTCGCTGAGGAAGTACGGCATGGAACCGAACAGCGGTGCCACGGCGACCAGACTCTCGCGCAGTTCCTTGCGCGCCCGGGCGGCGGTCTTTTCGCCGCGCTGCTCGATGTCGTCCACCAGCCGCTCCCAGTCCCGCCGGATGCGGTGACGCAACTGGCGTCCCTTGGCGCGATTCACCGGGTCCACCGGCATCAGTGGCGGATGGGGGAAGCGTTCATCCAGATATTCGGAGATCACCTGATCCTCGAAGAGGACCAGATCCCGATCGACCAGCGTGGGAACGGAGCCGTAGGGATTCAGATCGGTCAGATCCTCGGGCGGGTTGTCGCGATCCACATCCACGATCTCGACATTGATGCCCTTCTCGGCCAGAACGATCCGGACCCGGTGACAACGCATGTCACCCGGCACGACAAACAGGGTCATAACAGAACGTCGATTGGCCATGACTGCCATACACGCTCTCCATGGAATTACCAGACAGAAAAACGAAGGGGGGCCTGGTGTCCCCCCTTCGCTGGTGGGCGGGGCGGTGCCCGCCTACTCGCCTTGTAGCTCCACCCGGCCGCAGCCTAGTGGATATCCTTCCAGTACTCGCGCTTCAGCAGATAGGCGATGAATCCGAAGACGGCCAGGAAGCCGATCACCCAGACGCCCAGCTGATAGCGCACCAGCTGCGCCGGCTCGCCGACATAGGAGAGGAAGGTGGTCAGGTCCCTCGCCGCGCGATCGTACTCCGCCGGGGTCATGCTGCCCTCGGTGATGTACTCGAAACCCACGCGCTCCCGGTGTTCCTCACCTTCTTCGTCGGTATGGGTCTCGTAGACCGGCTTCTTCAGCCCTTCCAGTTCCGCCAGCACATGGGGCATGCCCACACGATCGAACACCGTGTTGTTCACGCCCAGGGGCTGGTCCTCGTCGACATAGAAGCCCTTGAGATAGGTATAGAGCCAGTCCTCGTCGCGGGAACGCGCCACCACCGAAAGGTCGGGCGGCTCGGTGCCGAACCATTCCGCCGCTTCCTCCGCCGGCATGGCGTTCTCCATCATGTCGGTGATGGCACCATCCCCCGGGATCAGATTCTCTTCAACCTGCGTCTCGGTCATGCCGGCGTCCTGGGCGAGAGACCGCCAGCGCTGCTGGGAGAGCGAGTGGCACCCCAAGCAGTAGTTGGCGTACAACTTGGCCCCGCGTTGCAGCGCGGCCTCGTTGTGGACGTTGACATCGACCTCCTGAAGGTCTTCCCCGCCGCCCGCGGCCACGGACAGACCGGGCAGCAGCAGCGCGGCCAGTGCAATAACGATTTTTTTCATCACTTGGTCACCCTCTCCGGAACCGGCTTCTCCTTATCCACCTTGGTGTACCACGGCATGAGGATAAAGAACGCGAAATAGAGGACGCTGAAGATCCGCGCCATCATCGTGTACAGGTCCGTGGCCGGCTGCATGCCGAGCCAGCCCAGCATGGCGAAGCTGACAACGAACACCAGCAGGGCGATCTTGAACAGCGGTCCACGATACCGGATCGAGCGCACGCGACCCCGATCCAGCCAGGGGAGCAGGAACAGTACGACGATGGCGCCACCCATGGCGACCACACCGAGGAACTTGTCCGGAACGGCGCGGAGAATCGCGTAGAACGGCGTGAAGTACCACAGCGGCACGATGTGCTCCGGGGTCTTCAGCGGGTCGGCCGGGATGAAGTTGTCCTTCTCCAGGATCAGATTGCCGCCCTCGGGGAAGAAGAACACCACCGCCGCGAAGAGCATCAGGAACACGACCACACCGACGATGTCCTTCACCGTGTAGTACGGATGGAAGGGGATACCGTCCAGCGGCTTGCCGTTCTCGTCCTTGTGCTTCTTGATGTCGATGCCGTCAGGGTTGTTGGAGCCGACCTCGTGCAGGGCGATGACGTGCGCCACGACCAGCGCAAGCAGAATGATCGGGAGAGCGATCACGTGCAGCGCAAAGAAGCGGTTCAGAGTGGCGTCGGAGACCAGGTAGTCACCCCGGACCCACAGGGCCAGCTGCTCGCCAATACCCGGAATGGCCCCGAACAGCGAGATGATGACCTGGGCGCCCCAGTAGGACATCTGGCCCCACGGCAGCAGATAGCCGAGGAAGGCCTCGGCCATCAGCACCACGTAGATGAGCATGCCGAAGATCCAGACCAGTTCACGCGGCTTCTGGTAGGAGCCGTACATGATCCCGCGCAACATGTGCAGGTAGACGACGACGAAGAACGCGGTCGCGCCGACGGCGTGCATGTACCGGATCAACCAGCCCCAGTTCACGTCGCGCATGATGTACTCGACCGAGGAGAAGGCCAGTTCGGCATCCGGCTTGTAGCTCATGGTCAGGAAGATGCCGGTCACGATCTGGATGACCAGCACGAGCAGCGCCAGCGATCCAAAAAAGTACCAGAAGTTGAAATTCTTGGGGGCGTAGTATTCGGACAGATGCTCGCGCCACATCTTGGACATGGGGAAGCGGTCGTCGATCCACCCCGCAAAGGCTTGCAGCTTGCTCATCACGCGGCTCCTTCTGGTTTGTCCTCACCGACGAGGATGGAGGTGTCCGAGACATAGTGGTGCGGCGGCACCACGAGGTTCGTGGGTGCCGGCACCCCGTCATACACCCGACCGGCCAGATCGAACTTGGAGCCGTGACACGGGCAGAAGAAGCCGCCCTTCCAGTCCTCACCGAGATCGGCCGGGGCCAGCTCGGGACGGAAGGTCGGGGAACAGCCCAGGTGGGTACAGATACCGACGAGAACCATGTACTCCGGCTTGATGGAACGCATCTCGTTCTGCGCATAGGCGGGCTGCTGCTCCGCAACCTCGGAATCGGGATCGCTCAGCTTCTCCCGAACCTCTTCCAGGCTATCCAGCATCTGGTCGCTGCGTCGCACGATCCAGACCGGCTGCCCCCGCCACTCCACGGTCACCATCTGACCGGCCTCGAGTTTGCCAACATCCACTTCCACCGGCATGCCCGCTGCTTCCGCCTTGGCACTGGGCCAGAAGGACTGGAAGAACGGGACGGCCGCATAGACCACGCCGACTCCCCCGACCACCGTCGTCGCGGCAGTCAGGAATCGGCGTTTGCTGAGATCCACGCCATCTGTACTCATCTTAGGACACTCCAGAATTGAAACGTGCCGAACGCCTCGGGTCTCATGCCCCGGCGCCTCATCCTGGGTCAGGATTTTCTAATATGCTTAACAACCCGGAACGATCAGCGCAGTAGTTTCCTCGATTTGCCCCACGTTGGTCAAGGCATCCCGAGGGCCGTCAAGCCGGTGACCCGATGTCGACGAAGGTGTGATCGAGGTCGAACGTCTCCGCCAGATGGCTTCCCAGCGCGGCCGGCCCGAAGGTCTCGGTGGCATGGTGGCCGCAGCCGAAATAGTCGAGGCCGCATTCCCGCGCCACATGCACCGTCGGTTCACCGGTCTCGCCGCTCAGATAGGCATCCACGCCCAGCTCCGCCGCCTCGGCGATGAAACCATCGGCACCGCCGCTGCACCAGGCGATGCGTTCCAGCCTCTCCGGGCCGCCCGCCACGTGGACCGGCTCGCGGCCCAGGGTCATCCCCAGCTCCGCCGCCAGCTCCGCCCCGGTCATCGGCTGCGGCAGTCGCCCGTGAAACCCGAGGGCACGGCCGTCGCGCAGCGCGAACGGCCCTTCCACTCGCCAGCCCATGGCCGCCGCCCAGCGCGCGTTATTGCCCAGCTCGGGATGGGCGTCCAGTGGCAGGTGGTACGCCAGCAGGTTCACCCCCGCCGCCAGCAGACGCCCCAGGCGGCGCCGCTTCATCCCCACGACTCGGGGATCCTCGCCCTTCCAGAAGAAGCCGTGATGGACCAGCAGGGCGTCGGCGTCATGCTCCACCGCCGCGTCGATCAGCGCCTGACTGGCGGTGACGCCGCTGACCAGGCGCCGGATCTCACGCCGCCCCTCCACCTGCAGTCCATTGGGCGCATAATCGCCGAATGCCGCGCACTCGAGCAGCTCGTCGATGTAGCTCAGAATGGCTGTCCTGTCCGCCATGCGAACGCCTCCGCTTTTGGTTACCATTTTCGGAATCGAACCCGGGAGTATAGCAATGCGCCTAAAGCGACTGTTCACCTTTGTCTTTCAGGCGGCCACCGTCGGGCTGGCGGCGGCCGTGGTTCTGCTGCTGTTCCAGCCCGACGGCAGCGGCAACACTGCCACTGTGGCCATCCAGCAGGAACACGGCGGGGCCTCCACGCCGGGGCCGGCGTCCTATGCCGACGCGGTGGAACGCGCGGCCCCGGCGGTGGTCAACGTCTACACTCGCAAGCGCGTGGTCCGGCGCGAGCATCCGTTCATGGACGACCCCGTGTTTCGCCGCTTTTTCGGAGACCAGTTCGGCGTCCCCCGCGAGCGCATGGAGAGCAGCCTCGGCTCCGGTGTCATCGTCAGCGACGAGGGTTACATCCTGACCAACCATCACGTCATCAAGGGGGCCGACGCCATCGAGGTGGCGCTGCACGACGGCCGCAGCGCCGACGCCGAGGTGGTCGGCTCCGATCCCGAGACCGACCTCGCGGTACTTCGGATCGACCTCGACGATGCGCCCAGCATCCGCTTCGGAGACTCCGAGGCGGCACGGGTCGGCGATGTGGTACTGGCCATCGGCAATCCCTTCGGCGTCGGGCGTACGGTCACCCAGGGCATCGTCAGTGCCACCGGCCGCAACCAGATGCACCTCTCCGCCTTCGAGAGCTTCATCCAGACCGACGCCGCCATCAACCCCGGCAATTCCGGTGGTGCGCTGGTCGACAGTCAGGGCCGGCTCATCGGCATCAACACCGCCATCTTCTCGCGCACCGGCGGGCACCAGGGGATCGGGTTCGCCATCCCCGCGCACGCCGCGCGTTCCATCCTGACCGACCTGCTGGAGCACGGCGAGGTGGTGCGCGGCTGGCTCGGTGTCGAGGTGCAGAGCCTGTCGCCGGAACTGCGCGAATCGTTCCGCATCGAAGACGATCAGGGCGTACTCGTCGCCGGCGTCTTCCGCGACGGCCCGGCCCATGCCGCCGGGATGCGGCCGGGTGACGTCATCACCGCCATCGAGGACGAGCCACTGGAGGGGGTGGAATCGGGCCTGCGCCGGATCAGCGAGCTGACCCCCGGTGACTCTGTCGAGGTCGAGGGCTACCGCGATGGCGAGCCGAAGAGCTGGGATGTGGAGGTGGCCCGGCGGCCGCTGCCGCAGCGCTAGCCCCCCAGCCAGTCGAACCAGGTGGCGTGCAGCTCGGGGGTGGTGGCCGCCACCGCCGAGCGGGCACCGAGTTCCGGCGTAAAGACCGGCTCGCCCTCCAGGGTCGTCGCCCGCCCCCCGGCCTCTTCCAGGATCAGGCTGCCGGCGGCCAGATCCCAGACCTTCTGGCCGCCATGGAGGTAGACCTGGCAACGTCCGGCGGCCACCCAGCACCAGTCCAGTGCCACCGAGCCGAAGCTGCGCTGGGAGCGGTACGGCGGCACAGTGGCCAGCCGCGCGGCCAGCTCCGGCTCCAGCCGCTTGAAATCCACCAGCCCCGAGGCGGCGGCCAGCTCCGGCGGTTCGCCCGCCGCCAGCGGCCGCCCGTCGAGGCGCGTGCCGTGTCCGCGCAGGGCGTCGAAGCACTCGTCGGCGGTCGGATGGTAGACCACCCCCAGCTCCACCCGGCCCGCCACCACCAGGGCCAGCGACAGGGAGAAGAAGGGGATACCGGAGACGAAGTTGCCGGTGCCGTCCAGCGGGTCGAGGATCCACAGACCGCTCCCCCCCTCCGCCAGCAGCCGGCGCTGCTCCGCCGGCTCCATCTCCTCGCCCAGTAGCGGGATGTCGGGGAAGTCCGCGCGCAGGGCCGTGGCCAGCTCCCGCTGGGTCATCATGTCGGCCTCGGTGACCAGACTGCCGTCCGCCTTGTGGGCGTGGCCGACCCGGTTGAAACGCGGGACGATCTCGGCGCGGGCGACCTCGCGCACGCGGGCGACCACACGGTCACGGTCGGCCGGGGTCAATCGCTTGTTCATGGTTTCGGATTCTCGTTGAGCCAGGAGACGCGGTAGAGATCCAGACGGCGGTCGCGATAATTGCGCACGGTCCCCTCGTTGCGCAACTGCTTGAGCTTCTCCAGCTCCACGTCCACCACCAGGGTCATCTCGGTGTTGGGCGAGCTCTCGGCGATGATGCCATCCTGAGGGAAGGCGAAGTCGCACGGCGAGAAGACTGCCGACTGCGCGTACTGGATGTCGACATTCTCCACGTTGGGCAGGTTGCCGACGCTGCCGGTGATGGCGACATAGCACTCGTTCTCGATGGCGCGCGCCTGGGCGCAGTGGCGCACCCGCAGATAGGCGTTGCGAGTGTCGGTCCAGAACGGCACGAAAAGGATCTGGACCCCCTGTTCCGACAGCGTGCGCCCGAGCTCGGGGAACTCCACGTCGTAGCAGACCAGGATGCCGATGCGGCCGACGTCGGTATCGAAGACGCGCAGCACGTCACCGCCTTCCAGTGCCCAGTCCTTGGCCTCCTGCGGGGTGATGTGGAGCTTGTGCTGGCTGTGGCTGGTGCCGTCACGCAGGCAGAGCCAGGAGACGTTGTGCAACCGCCCGTCGACCATTTCCGGCATGGAGCCGGCGATGATGTTGGTGTTGTAGCTCACCGCCATCTTCTGGATCGCCTCCACCAGCGGCCCGGTGTAGTCGGCCAGGGCACGGATCGCTTCCGCCGGGTGGTGCTGTTCCACCAACGCCATCAACGGCAGATTGAACAGTTCCGGAAAGACGACGAAATCGGCCTCGTACGCGGCCATGGCATCGACGAAGAACTCCACCTGGCCGAGCATGTCCTCCAGCGAGTCGGTGGCGCGCATCTGCCACTGCAACAGGCCCAGCCGTGCCACGTCCTTGGTACCGCCGAACAGCGGCTTCTCGCGCGGCTCGTAGTAGAAATTGTTCCACTGCAGCAGCGTGGCGTAACCACGTGACTCCTCGTCCTCCGGCAGGTAGCCCTTGAGGACCCGCTTCACCTGGAAGTCGTTGGCCAGCTGGAAGGAGAGGATCGGGTCGTGCAGTTCCCGGTGCCTCACCTTCTCGATGTACTCGTGCGGGCCCATCTCGTCGGCCACCCGACCGTAGCCGGGGATGCGGCCGCCGGCGATGATGGCGCGCAGATTGAGCTGCTGGCAGAGCTCCTTGCGGGCGTCGTAGAGCCGCCGTCCCAGACGCATGCCGCGATACTCCGGGTGGACGAAGACGTCGACGCCATAGAGCACGTCCCCGTTGGGATCGTGGGTGGTGAAGCGCGCGCCGGCGATGATGTCCTCGTAGGTGTGCTGGTCGCCGATGTCCTCGAAATCGACGATCACGGCGAACGCCGCCGCTACCACCCGGCCATTGTCCTCGATGCCGATCTGCCCCTCGGGGAAGCGGTTGATCTGCGCCATGTACTCCTTGCGCGTCCACGCCCCGCCGATGCCGGGATAGACGGCGTCCATGGCGGCCTTGATATCGGGGTAGTCCTCTGCGGTCAGGTTGCGCAGGCGCAGGCGGGTCTCTTCGCCTTCGCCGGGATGATTCTCGCTCATGGTGTTCTCGTGCCGGTGGTGCGTGGGAGTGGGTTCAGCTGGCGATGGTAACCAGCCAGGTGAGCAGACCGCCACAAGCGGCGATGACCAGCAGGAACGACCAGATCCGCAACGGATCGCCGCTCCGCCGCGAGCGGAACAGGCCGATGACCACGCTGACCAGGCCGACGGCCAGCGCCAGCAGGATCAACGGCGGCACCCACTCCAGTAGACCGCTGTCCCAGTTCCCCCGGAGTTCGGTCTCCATGCCGTAGCGCTGCTCGTAGAGGCGATGGAAGAAACTCTCCGGCTCCGGCCGCGCCCGCTCGAAGGCCCACAGCCCGGCCAGCAGGATCAGCCAGCCGGAGATGGTGATCCAGCGCACCGCACGACTCCAGAAATCGGGGCCCCGGCGTCTTTCCAGATTCGGTTCCACCCACCTGCCTCCTCCATTATCGAGGGTCGCTGATCGCGGTCGGAAGTCTAGCAGATGATTTGCGTCGTGGTCGGTGCTGGCGTAGTTTTGCGGTTTCAATACCCACGACTTGGAGTGGTTGCGGTCATGGCGGGGAAGCGGAAACTCTTGAGTGGCGGCCGGAAGCATCTGCTCGCCGTCTTTGGACTGGCCATGCTCCTCGTCGGTGCCGCCGCGCTGTTTCTCGTCCTGCGGCTGGACGTGCTCCAGAGCGGCGACATCGACCTGCAGCGCTACGCCACCGAACTGCTGGTGGGCATGGTCGTCGTGGTTCTGGCCAGCGGCGCCATCGCCCTCTCTCTGGTCCACCGCCTCTTCGTGCGGCCGTTGCTGGAGCTCCACGACTACATCGAGGCGCTGCGTCGGCACGACGTCGGCTCGCCTCCCGAGCCCCCAGCCGGCCCACTACCACTGGCCGAGGCCGACTCGCTGCGCGAGGCGCTGGTGGCCTACGAATCGGACCTGGAACGGCTTCATCGCAATCTCGACGAAACCAACGAAGAGCTCTGGCAACAGGCGCGCCACGACGCCCTCACCGGCCTGGCCAACCGGCGCCTGTTCCAGGAGCATCTGGAGGACGCCCTGCACCGTGCCCGGGCCACCAGCGGGGAACTCGCCCTGCTGTTTCTCGATCTCGACGGCTTCAAGCACATCAACGACACCTTCGGCCATCCCACCGGCGACGCCTTCCTGATCCAGGTGGCCCATCGCCTCGGCGAGCACACCGCGGAGGGCCAGCTGCTGGCGCGCATCGGCGGCGACGAATTCATCGTCCTCATGGAGACCGGCGACGACCCGCTCCAGGGAGCCCGACACGCGCGCCAGCTGCTGCGTCTGTTCGAGGAACCCTTCCGCATCGAGGACCACGACCTCTCGGTCTCCGCCAGCATCGGCATCAGCCGCTACCCCGACGACGGCACCGACAGCACGGCCCTGATCAAGAATGCCGACGCCGCCGTTTTCCAGGCCAAGGGGCAGGGGCGCAACCAGTTCCAGTTCTACACCGCCGATCTCACCATCAGTGCCTCCGAGCGTGTGGTCCTGGAATCCGCCCTGCGTCAGGCCATGAAGAACCATGAACTCCAGGTCCTCTACCAGCCGCAGATCGACCTGCACAGCGGCCGCATGATCGCCGCCGAGGCCCTGCTGCGCTGGCACCACGACGGTCAGCTGGTGCCGCCGGACCGCTTCATCCCGCTGGCCGAGGAGACCGGGCTGATCCTCGACATCGGCGACTGGGTCCTCTCCGAGGCGTGCCACACCTTCCGTCACTGGCGGGAAAAGGGCCACGCCATCAATCGGATCAGCGTCAACATCTCCCCGGCCCAGATCCAGCGCGACACCCTGCTGCCCTCGGTGGACAATGCCCTGGCCCAGACCGGGCTGCCCGGCTACTGCCTGGAGCTGGAGGTGACCGAGGAGTCCTGGCTGAACAACCTCGACCGTTCGGTGCACACCCTCCACGCCCTGCGCCAGCGCGGCCTGCGGGTGGCGGTGGACGACTTCGGCACCGGCTACTCCTCGTTGCAGTACCTCAAGCGCCTGCCACTGGACGTGCTCAAGGTGGACCGCTCGTTCATCGACGACATCCCCCACGACCCCAACGATGTCGCCATCACCCGCGCCATCATCGCCATGAGCCGCTCACTGGGGCTGGAGGTGGTGGCCGAGGGCGTGGAGACCGAAGCCCAGACCGCGTTCCTCTGTGAGGAGGGCTGTCGCATCGCTCAGGGTTTCCTGTACGCGCGGCCGATGCCGGCCGATGAGCTGGAGGCTCTGCTGGCGTCCGGGTCGCCGCTCGCATCGTGCCCCACCGGCTAGCACCCCCGCCCCCCTTTCTTGTATCCTTCTCCGTTCATTACGGTCCAGAGGGGACAGTGCAATGGAGCCGGAAACAGTCAAACAGCGCATCGAAGACGGGATCCCGGGTAGCGAGGCCCGCGTGGACGGTGACGGCAGTCACTTCCAGGCGGTGGTCATCAGCCCGGATTTCGCCGGTCTCTCGCCGGTCAAGAAGCAGAAGATGGTCTATGCCACCGTCAACGACGCCATCACCAGTGGAGAGCTCCACGCCCTGACCATCAAGGCGTACACCCCGGATGAATGGGAGCGCGCCAGCAAGCTCCAGGTGACCACCGGCTGACCTCATGGACAAACTGGTCATCACCGGCGACGGTCCCATCGAGGGCGCGGTCCGCATATCCGGGGCGAAGAACGCGGCGCTGCCGATCCTCGCCGCCACCCTGCTGGCCGACGAACCGGTGACGGTCTGTAATGTTCCCCACCTCCACGACGTCACCACGACCCTCGGACTGCTGGGCCATCTGGGCGTCGGACTGGTGGTTGACGAACGGCTGAACATCGAGGCGGACGCCACCGCCCTGACCGGCTACTGCGCGCCGTACCAGCTGGTGAAGACCATGCGCGCCTCCATCCTGGTCCTCGGCCCGCTGCTGGCGCGCCACGGCCGGGCCGAGGTGAGCCTGCCCGGCGGCTGCGCCATCGGCAGCCGGCCGGTGGACATCCACCTGGAGGGGCTGCGCGCCATGGGCGCCGACATCCAGGTGGCCAACGGCTACATCCACGCCACCACGCCCGAGAACGGGCTGCACGGAGCCACCATCGTCATGGACGTGGTCACCGTGACCGGCACCGAAAACCTGATGATGGCGGCGACCCTGGCGCGCGGGACCACCGTGCTGGAGAACGCCGCCCGCGAACCGGAGGTGGAGGATCTGGCCGACTGTCTCAACGCCATGGGCGCGAAGGTCAGCGGCGCCGGCACCTCCACCGTCACCATCGAGGGCGTCGAGCGGCTCCACGGCACCACCCACTGCGTGCTGCCCGACCGCATCGAGAGCGGCACCTATCTGGTGGCGGCGGCCATCAGCGGTGGCCGCATCCGGGTCCGCAACACCCGACCCGGCATCCTCGACGCCGTCATCGGCAAGCTGCGCGAGGCCGGCGCCACGGTGGAGTGCGGCGAGGACTGGATCGAACTGGACATGGGAGGCCGGCGGCCGAAGGCGGTGTCGTTCCACACCGCCCCGTACCCGGCCTTCCCCACCGACATGCAGGCGCAGTTCTCGGCCCTCAACGCCATCGCCGAGGGCTCCGCCGTGGTTACCGAAACGGTCTTCGAGAACCGCTTCATGCACGTGCAGGAACTCCAGCGCATGGGGGCGGACATCCGCATCGAAGGCAACACCGCCTTCATCACCGGCGTCGAGCGGCTGACCGGCGCGCCGGTGATGGCCACCGACCTGCGCGCCTCGGCCAGCATGGTGCTGGCCGGACTGGTGGCCGACGGCCACACGCTGGTGGATCGCATCTACCACATCGATCGCGGCTACGAGTGCATCGAGGAGAAACTGGCCAGCCTCGGCGCCCGCATCCGCCGCGTCACCGAACAGGATCTGGACAAGCTGGACCTGGGCTACTAGGTCTGCAACGAGGCAACCGATGACACGACCCATCACCCTGGCACTCTCCAAGGGGCGGATCTTCGAAGAGACCCTGCCGCTGCTGCGCCACGCCGGCATCGAACCGGCGGAGGACCCCGAGTCCAGCCGCAAGCTGGTCCTGGAGACCAACCACCCCGACCTGCGGCTGGTCATTGTGCGCGCCTCCGACGTCCCCACCTACGTGGAGCACGGCGCCGCCGACATCGGCGTCGCCGGCAAGGACGTGCTCATGGAGCACGGCGGCCACGGCCTGTATGAACCGCTGGATCTCGGCATCGCCCGCTGCCGGCTGATGGTCGCCGGCCGGGTCGGTGGCGGCGAGCCGGCCGGCCGACGGCGCATCGCCACCAAGTACGTCAACATCGCGCGGCGCTACTACGCCGAGCGCGGCGAGCAGGTCGAGATCATCAAGCTCTACGGCTCCATGGAGCTGGCGCCGCTCATGGGTCTGGCCGACGCCATCGTCGACGTGGTCGACACCGGCAACACCCTGCGTGCCAACGGCCTCGAGCCCCAGGAGCACATCGCCGACGTCAGCTCCCGGCTCATCGTCAACAAGGTCTCCATGAAGCTGCGCCACGCCGAGCTGCGCGAGTTCGTCGCCCACATGGAGGCGGCCCTGGCCGCCGGGGAGGCCGATTGATGGTGGCCATCACCCGTCTGGAAACCGGCCAGGCCGATTTCCGCGCCCGCCTCGACACCCTGCTCGCCTGGGAAGAGGGCGCCGGCGAGGAGGTGGAGCGCACCGTGCGCGCCATCCTCGACGACGTCCGCCGCGACGGCGACGTCGCTCTGCTGCGCCACACCAATCGTCTGGACCGGCGTGATGTCACCACCATGGCCGAACTGGAACTGCCCGCCGAGCGTCTGGCCGCCGCCCGCGACGGCCTGCCGGCGGCGCAACGCAGCGCCCTGGAAGCGGCCGCCGAGCGCATTCGCGCCTACCACGCCCACCAGAAGCAGGGGTCCTGGGAGTACACCGAGGCCGACGGCACCCGCCTCGGCCAGCAGGTCACCGCGCTGGAGCGCGTCGGCCTCTATGTCCCCGGCGGCAAGGCCGCCTACCCTTCGTCGGTACTGATGAACGCGGTGCCGGCGAAGGTCGCCGGGGTCGAGCAGCTGGTGATGGTGGTCCCCGCCCCCGACGGCGAGGTCAACGACCTGGTGCTGGCCGCCGCCGCCGTGGCCGGCGTCGATCGCGTCATCACCATCGGCGGCGCCCAGGCGGTGGCGGCGCTGGCCTTCGGGACGGAAAGCATCCCGGCGGTGGACAAGATCGTCGGTCCCGGCAACATCTACGTGGCCACCGCCAAGCGCATGGTCTTCGGCACCGTCGGCATCGACATGGTCGCCGGACCGTCGGAGATCCTGGTCATCTGCGACGGCGGAACCGAGCCCGACTGGGTGGCCATGGACCTCTTCTCCCAGGCGGAGCACGACGAGGACGCCCAGGCGATCCTGCTCTGCCCCGACGCCGCCTTCATCGACCGGGTGGCCGAGGCCATGGAACGGCTGCTGGCGGAGATGCCGCGCGCCGAGGTCATCCGCACTTCGCTGGCCGGGCGCGGCGCCCTGATCCACTGTCGCGACCTGACCGAGGCGACCACCATCGCCAACCACATCGCCCCGGAGCACCTGGAGCTGTCGGTGGCCGATCCCGACGCCCTGCTGCCGCGCATCCGCCACGCCGGGGCCATCTTCATGGGCCGCTACACCTCCGAGTCCATCGGCGACTACTGCGCCGGACCGAACCACGTGCTGCCGACCTCGCGCACGGCGCGCTTCTCCTCGCCGCTGGGGGTCTACGACTTCCAGAAGCGCTCCAGCCTCATCGGCTGCTCGGCCGCCGGCGCCGCCGATCTCGGCCGCACCGCCGCGGCCCTGGCCGACGGCGAGGGGCTGGCCGCCCACGCCGCCGCCGCGCGTCTGCGCATCACCGACGGCGGCGAAGGGCGCTGAGATGGCCCCGACGAGCCGCGCCGGAGACTGGGTCCGTCCGGCCGTTCGCGAACTGACCGCCTACCGGGTGGCCGACGCCGACGGCCTGGTGAAGCTCGACGCCATGGAGAACCCGTGGCCGTGGCCCGAGGAACTGCGCGCACCGTGGCTGGAAGCACTGGGCGAAGTGGCGGTGAACCGCTACCCGGATGCCGCCGCCCGCGAACTCAGGACCGCCCTGCGCGACGGCCTCGCCCCCCCGGCGGGCACCGAGCTGCTGCTGGGCAACGGCTCCGACGAGATCATCCAGATCATCATCGAGGCGCTGGCCGGCCCGGACCGGACCGTGGTCACCCCGGAGCCCGGCTTCGCCATGTACCGGATCCTGGCCGAGGCGCTGGGGATGCGCTATGTCGGCGTGCCGCTGCGGACGACCGACTTCGGCCTCGACCGCGCGGCGATGCTGGCGGCCATCGCCGAGCACCAGCCGGCGCTGGTCTTCCTCGCCTACCCCAACAACCCCACCGGCAACCTGTTCGACGCCGACGCCATCGCCGCCATCCTCGACGCCGCGCCGGGTCTGGTGGTCATCGACGAGGCCTACCACGCCTTCGCCGGTCGCAGCTGGCTCGGGGCGCTGGCCGACCACCCCGACCTGGTGGTGCTGCGCACCCTGTCGAAGACCGGGCTGGCCGGTCTGCGCCTCGGTTTCGCCATCGGCCACCCGGACTGGCTGGCCGAGTTCGAGAAGCTGCGGCTGCCCTACAACATCAACAGCCTCACCCAGGTCAGCGCCCGCTTCGCCCTGACCCACTGGGCCCCCTTCGAGCGCCAGGCCGAGGCCATCCGCGCCGAACGGGCTCGCCTGCACGACGCACTGACGGCGCGACCGGGGCTGACGGTCCATCCCAGCGCCGCCAACTTCATCCTCTTCCGCACCCCCGCCGCACGTGCGCGCGCCGTATTCGAACACCTGCGCGACCGGGGCGGCGTCCTGATCAAGGATCTCTCCGGGGCCGGTGGCACGCTGACCGACTGCCTGCGGGTCACCGTCGGCACGCCGGAGGAGAACGACCGCTTCCTGGCAGCACTGGACGCGGCGCTCGCCGCCGACTGACCCGGTCGAGGGGTAGTCGCCGGCCCGATGGTCGATTACGATCCGGCGAGTGGAACGACTAAGGGAGGGATGGCCTTGAGCCAGGACACGGCCACGGAGACAGGACTTCTGAACGACATCGCGTTCTTCGGCTCGCTGGACGGCGCCGAACGCATCGCGGTGGAGGACATCTGCCAGCGCTACGCACTGCCGATCGGCCAGCGCTTCATCCACGAGGGCGACACCTCGCGCGACCTCTACATCCTCCATCGCGGCGCGGTCCGCGTCCTCAAGCAGGACAACGGCGAACCCTGCGAACTGGCCAGCCTCCGGGCCGAGACGGTGTTCGGCGAGATGGCCCTGATCAAGGGCGAGCCGCGCTCGGCCACGGTGGAGGTCATCCAGCCGGCCGAGCTGGTGCGCATCGACGCCGACGGCTTCCACGAGCGGCTGGCGAACAACGACCTGGTCGCCTACAAGATCGCCTACGCCATCCTCGACCGCCTCGCCACCCGCCAGGCCTACGTCAACCAGGAGCTGCTCGGCCTCAGCGCGCAGGCCGCCGCCCAGTGCCTGGCACCGGACAAGATCATCAGGCTCTACAACGAGTGTCTGGAGAAGGGCGCCGTCTAGCGCGGAGGCGGTCAGCTCGCCGGCAGCAGATCGGCCAGATTGCTGACCCGGGCGATGGCGGCCAGCTGCTCGGGAAGGTCGCGATAGACCAGCTCCTCGCCCGCCTCCCCGGCGGTGCGCAGCCACTCCAGCAGCAGCGCCAGACCGGCGCTGTCGGCGCGGGTCACGCCGCCGAGGTCGATGGTGGTGGCCGGATGGCGCGGATGCGCGGCGGCCAGCTTCGGCACCGAGGCAAAGGTCAACTCCCCTTCCAGCCGATGGCTCCCGTCCTTGCCGACCACCAGCCGCGCCGTCTCGTTACTGGCCATCCGAATCCCCGCCCCCCTCGTCGAACAGGAACCGGCCGATGAGCTGCTCCAGCACCATCGCCGACTGGGTGATCTGGATCCGGTCGCCCTCGCGCAGCATCTCGAAGGAGCCGCCGGGGTCCATGCTGATGTAGTTCTCGCCCAGCAGGCCGTTGGTGTAGATGCTGGCGGTGGTGTCCATCGGGAACTCGTACTCCTGCTGCATCCGCAGCACCACCCGCGCCTGGTAACTCTCCGGGTCGTAGTCGATCGCCGCCACCCGGCCGACGCGCACCCCTGCCACGCGCACCGGCGCGCGCACGTTGAGACCACCGATGTTGTCGAAGCGGGCGATCACCTCGTAGCCGTCGTCGTCGGTGTAGGTGGCCATGTTGCTCGCCTGCAGGGCCAGCATCAGCAGGGCCGCCACGCCGATGATCACGAACAGGCCGACGCCCATCTCCATTGCGCGGGAAGAGTTCATACCGTATCTCCAAACATCAGTGCGGTGAGAATGAAGTCCAGCCCCAGCACCGCCAGGGAGGTATAGACCACCGTACGGGTGGTGGCGCGGCTGACGCCCTCGGACGTGGGGTTCGCCGCATAGCCCTGATAGAGGGCGATCCAGCCGGCCACCACGCCGAAGACGATGCTCTTGATGACACCATTGAGCACATCATCGAAAAGATCGACGTTGTTGCGCATCTGGTTCCAGTAGGTGCTCTCCTCCAGCCCCAGCAGCCCCACGGCCACACCGTAGCCCCCCATCAGGGCCACGGCGCTGAAGATGGCCGCCAGCAGCGGCAGGCTGATGATGGCGGCGACCATGCGCGGCGCCAGCACCCGGCGCACCGGGTCGACCGCCATCATCGCCATGCCGGAGAGCTGTTCGGTCGCCTTCATCAGGCCGATCTCGGCGGCCAGCGCGGAACCGGCGCGACCGGCGAAGAGCAGCGCGGCGACCACCGGCCCCAGCTCGCGCAGCAGCGACAGGGCGATCACTGCCCCCAGCGACTGCTCGGCGCCGAAGTTGACCATGGTCACGTAGAGCTGCAACCCGAGCACCATGCCGACGAACAGCCCGGAGACCAGGATGATCAGCAGCGACAGCACGCCGACGTTGTAGATCTGGGCGACCACCAGCGCCGGCCGCGTGAACAGCACCGTGGAGTGGCGCAGCATCGCCAGCAGCAGCAGGGTCGAGCGGCCGAGGCTGGCGCCGCCGTCCATGACCTGGCGGCCCAGGCGCCGCACCCGTTCCAGGAGCCAGTTCATCATCGGCGCGCCTCCGTGCCGGTCAGCAGGTCGTCGCGGAAGGGATCGGCGGGGTAGTGGAACGGCACCGGCCCGTCCGGCAGCCCGCTCATGAACTGCCGCGTCCATTCCGTCCCCTGCTCCTGCAACGCCTGCGGCGTCCCCTGGTCCACCACCCTGCCGCCGGAGACGAGGTAGACGTAGTCGGCGATGGAACTGGTCTCGGCGACGTCGTGGGAGACCACGATGCTGGTCATCCCCAGGGCGTCGTTGAGTTCGCGGATGAGCTTCACCAGGATGCCCATGGAGATGGGGTCCTGACCGGTGAACGGCTCATCGTAGAGCATGAGGGTCGGGTCCAGGGCGATGGCGCGCGCCATCGCCGCCCGGCGCGCCATGCCGCCGGAGAGCTCCGCCGGCATCAGGTCGCGGGCGCCGCGCAGCCCCACCGCTTCCAGCTTCATCAGCACCAGATGGCGAATGAGCGCCTCGGAGAGCCGGGTGTGCTCGCGCAGCGGGAAGGCAACGTTGTCGTAGACGGAGAGGTCGGTGAACAGCGCGCCGCTCTGGAACAGCATCCCCAGACGCTTGCGCATCTCGAAGAGGTCGCGGCGGTTGAGCTTCGGCACCTCCTGGTCGGTGACCCGGACACTGCCGGAGCGCGGGAGAATCTCCCCGCCGATGAGGCGCAGCAGCGTCGTCTTGCCGGTCCCGCTGGGGCCCATGATGGCGGTGACCCGACCCCGCGGGATGGTGAGGCTGACCCCGTCCATGATCGGGCGCTCGGAGTACCCGAAGGTCACGTCGCGCAGTTCCACCACCGGTTGTTCGGCCACCATCGGCTCCTCAGCTGTCATCCCGCGTCGTGCGGATGGTGGCCATTCTAATCACAATCCGAGCAGTTCCGCCACGGTGCGCGCCTGTTCCAGCACCGGCGGCGTGGATGGTTCCTCGCCACGGACCACCAGCAGCACCCGCGCGCCGACCGGGGCGGCATCGCGCAGTGCCTCCCAGGCGCGGCGCAGGGCCATTGCGTCGCCCTCCGCCGCCGGCAGGGCGGCGATCACCAGCCCCGGACCCGCCTCGCCCACCGCCAGCAGCGGCGCCTCCGGCGTGGCGGCGGTCAGATCGCCCTCGGCATGCAGCCACCGCCCCGCGGCGCCCTCGCCCACCGTCCCCAGCAGCGCGTCGCCGAGCGCCTCCAGCCCCGCCGCCGGGGCCGGCGTCTCGGCGACGAAGACGAACTTGTCGTGGACATCCTCGCGCCACTGCGCGGCCTGTGCCGCCGGATCGTCGCCCCAGGCGGCGGCCGGGATCACCACCGTGTGGAAGAAGTTGGCGTAGTAGGTGAGCTGCCACTCCTCGGGCATGTCGTCGGGGTAGAAGGGGCCGACCCAGTCGGGATGCCACCAGCCGTGGGCGGCGACCAGGGCGGT
>JBNJEU010000002.1:0-83176 GCA_051746205.1 Pseudomonadota bacterium | reverse complement strand
CTCGACTACGAACTGCGCGCGGCCGTGGTGCGCAGCCTGAAGGGTCAGGGCGGCGAGCCGATCGACGATCTCACCGACCTGACCATTCCGATCCACCTGGGCGGCACCCTCAAGGAGCCGGAAGTCCGTGTCCTGCTCCGCGAACTGCTGGAGATGCGCGCCCGCGAGGCGGCCCAACGCGCCCTGGAACGCGAGCAGGAACGGCTGGAGCGCATCCGGCGCGAAGCGGAGGAGCGCCTCGAGCGGGAGGAGCAGGAGGCGCGCCGGCGCCTGGAGGAGTCCGAGGAACGCCGCAAGGCCGAACAACGGATGGAAGAGGCCGAGCGCCGCATGGAAGAAGAGAAACGTCGCCAGGAGGAGCGCCTCGACCAGGAAAAGGAGCGGATGGAGGAACGCGCCCGCGACATGCTGGGTTTCTGACCCCATGCAGCGACTGGCCTCTCGCCTCCTGGCCTGGTACGACCGCTACGGGCGGCACGACCTGCCGTGGCAACAGACCCCGCGATCCGCGTACCGGGTCTGGCTGGCGGAGATCATGCTTCAGCAGACCTCCGTGTCCACCGTGATCCCCTACTATCACCGATTCCTGGAACGCTTTCCCGCACTCTCCGCCCTCGCCAACGCGGATCGGGACGAGGTTCTCGCCCTCTGGACCGGTCTTGGGTACTACGCCCGAGCGCGCAACCTTCACGCCGCCGCCCAGCACATTCGGGACGCCCATGGTGGCCGATTCCCGACCGAATTTGATGAAGTGGTGGCCCTGCCGGGGATCGGCCGCTCCACCGCCGGGGCCATCCTGGCCCAGGCGTACGACCAGTGCCACGCCATCCTCGACGGAAACGTCAAGCGCGTGCTCACCCGCCTCCACGCCATTCCGGAATGGCCCGGGAAAGCCGCGACCCAGCGTCGTCTCTGGAGGCTGGCCGAAGAGATGACACCCGCCGAGCGGGTGGCGGATTACACCCAGGCCATCATGGATCTGGGGGCCACTTGCTGTCACCGCCGGCAACCGGACTGCGCCGCCTGCCCCCTGCGCGATGACTGCCTCGCCCGATCCCGTGGTGTGACCGACCGGATCCCGGCGCCCCGCCCGCAGCCCACGAGGGCGCGTCGTTCTCGCTCGGTCGGCCTGGTTCTGGTGCATGACGGCAACGGCCATCTGCTGCTGGAGCAGCGCCCGCCGAACGGGGTCTGGGGCGGTCTGTGGAGTTTCCCCGAAGTCGACAACCCGGAGGCCGGCGACGCCGAGCTGCAGGACGCCATCGCCGACCGCACGGGTGTCGCCGTGCGCTTCCACGCCCGACTCGCGCCCTTCACCCATGTCCTGAGCCATTTCGACATGGTGATCACCCCGCTGCTGGCCATCCGAGAAAAACCCGTCCCGGAATGCATGGATGGGCCGGGATGGTTCTGGTATAAAACCGGATCGGAAATGAACTTCGGCGTTGCTGCGCCGGTCCGTGATCTGCTGGACCGGCTGGCCGCCCACCACGAGGAGGCAAAATGGCGAACATGGTTCACTGCGTGAAGCTCGGACGCGAAGCCGAGGGTATGGATCGCGCGCCCTATCCGGGCGAACTGGGACAGCGGCTCCTGGAAAACGTCTCAAAGGAGGCGTGGCAGATGTGGCTCCAGCACCAGACCATGCTGATCAACGAGAACCGGCTTTCGCCCATCGATCCGAAGCATCGCCAGTTTCTCGAGAAGGAGATGGAGAACTTCTTCTTCGGCGAGGGTTCCTCCATGCCGGAAGGCTACGTCCCGCCGCAATCCTGAGCAGCTTCCGGGCGCCGGGGCTTGACGCAACGGCGCCCGAACGGTTTAATACCGCGTCTTGAGGCCAGATAGCTCAGTCGGTAGAGCAGGCGACTGAAAATCGCCGTGTCGGGAGTTCGATTCTCTCTCTGGCCACCATTTTCTGCACGAATCCCGCGATCACGTACCTCAGCCGCTGTACTGACGCTGAAGGGCGCCCTCAACATCGCGTCGCGTCGTCCGCCCCTCGAGCAATTCCAGCAGATCCAGGGCAAAGTCCATTGCCGTTCCCGGTCCACGCGATGTGACGAGGTTGCCATCGACGACCACCGGACGCTCCAGGTCCAGTTCCACACTCGGATGCTCTTCCGGCTTCAATGCCCCGGGGAAGCAGGTGGCCTGCCGCCCCTCCAGTAGACCGGCAGCCGCCAGCGCGCGCGGCGCGGCACAGATGGCCGCCGTATAGCGCCCGCCCCGAGCGTGGCGCTGAAGCATCCCACGCAGCCGCGTGTCGGCCGCCAGATGGTCGGCTCCCGGCAGTCCGCCCGGCATGACCAGCATGTCGAAGTCGTCGTCCATCACGCGCTCCAGCGCCACATCGGGGACGATCATCGTACCGCGGCTGCCGCGTACCGGCTGGTCACCGAACAGGCCGGCCACCGTCACTTCCACCTGCCCGCGCCGCAGCAGGTCGATGATGGTGACCGCCTCCAGCTCCTCGAAATCCTCCGCGAGCGGTATCATCACTCGACTCATGGCTTACCCCCTCAGTCGCGTTGCTTGAGGATCTGCATGCCCTTGAGCAGATTCAGTGCCTCGAAAACCGGGTAGTCGCTGGTGGCGAAGTCCTCCTCCTCGATGTCCTCGGGTGCCTGCTCCACCGACTCACCTCCATTCTCCAGGTGGCGCGCCAGGTCCGCCTCGCGCACGCCCTGACGCTCCTTTTCGGCCGCGCTCAGGGTGAAATTGCCCAGTTGCACATCGGGTTCGATGCCCTTCGCCTGGATACTACGGCCCTCGGGCGTGTAGTAACGCGCGGTAGTCAGCTTCACGGCGGTGGATCCCCCCAGCGGGAAGACCGTCTGCACGGAGCCCTTGCCGAAGCTCTTGGCCCCCATGATCACGGCGCGACCGTGATCCTGCAGGGCGCCCGCGACGATCTCCGAGGCCGACGCGGAACCTCCGTTGATCAGGGCCACCATCGGTGCGCCATCGAGCATGTCGCCCGGTTCTGCGTCGAAGCTCATCCGCGCCTCATCCACCTGACCCTCGGTGTAGACGATGTTGCCACCGTCCAGGAAGGCATTGGACACCTCCACTGCAGCGTTCAGCACCCCGCCGGGGTTGTTGCGCATGTCGAGGACCACGCCCCGCAGCTCGCCATCGACCTCGTCCTTCAATTCGTTTACCGCCTTCTCCACGTCCTTTCCGGTGCGTCCCTGGAAGGTCCGGATGCGGATGTAGCCGTAATCGTCCTCGACAATCCGGCTGGTCACGCTGTCCACCTGGATAACGGCCCGCTCGATGGTGATCTTCATGGGTTGGTCGACGCCATCCCGGACGACGGTCAGCTCGATTTCGGTGCCCGGTTCGCCGCGCATCTTGTCCACGGCGTCGCTGAGACTCATTCCCTTTACCGGCGTGGAGTCGAGCCGCACGATGAGATCGCCGCTCTCGATTCCGGCGCGCTGGGCCGGGGTTCCGTCGATGGGCGCAATGACCTTGACGAATCCGTCCTCCATGCCGACCTCGATACCAAGGCCGCCGAACTCACCGCTGGTTCCCTCCTGCAGGGCCTGGAAATCCTCTTCATCCAGATAGGCGGAGTGGGGATCGAGATTGCTGAGCATGCCGCGAATGGCACCGTCGAGGAGCTCGTCGTCTCCGACTTCCTCGACGTAGCTGCTCTTCACTCGAGAGAAGATCTCGGAGAAGGTGCGTAACCGGTCGAGGGGCAGCTGGTGCTGTTGATCACCCCCAAGCTCGAAGCCCTGGTCACGTTCGGCCAGAACCCCATGGGTCAGGGACAACGCGGCACCGATGAGGATGCCGAGGAAAAGGACTAGTGCACTGCGTTTGACTACCATGGGGCGTTCGCCACTCCGTCTGGACCTGTCGCTTGTACTTGACTTCGAGTCAGAATCGATATCCGGATGGTACAGGATGGCTCGCACGCGTGCCAGCGAACGCCTAGCGCGGCCGCAACCACGCCACCGGGTCCACGGGCCGCCCGTCCCGCCGGATCTCGAGATAGAGGCCCGGTTCGCGATAACCACCACTACGACCGGTCAGAACCACGGGCGCACCCTCTTCCACCCAGTCCCCGATATCGGCCAGCAGCCCCTCGCTGTGGCCATAGAGGGACATGAACCCGTTGCCGTGATCGAGGATCAGCAGCAGGCCGTAACCACGCATCCAGTCCGCGAAGACCACTCGTCCGGGAGCCGGTGCTCTGGCGGGTTCACCGGCCTCCGTGGTGATGAACAATCCACGCCAGCGCATCCCCGATTCCCGCTCGCTGCCGAAAGCCGCGCGAATGCGGCCCGTGACCGGCCAGTCCAGTCGACCTCGCCGCCCGGCCACATCAACGACCTCTCCCGGCGCGGCCCCCTCCAGATCCCCGAGCAGGCTCTCCAGATGGTCCTCGTCCCGCTCCATTTCCCGCAGATCCTCACGCCGCCCGGAGGCGCGCGATTCGAGACGCTGCAGGACCTCGCGCCTCTCGGCTCGGCGCTCGGCCAGCGCTTCGCGGTCCCGGGTACGAGCAGTGCGCCGCTCTTCCAGCCGCTGCTCCTCCTCGGCGATTTTCTTTTTCAGTCTCTCCAGTTCAGCGAGGGACTCGCGGATGGCGTCAATGCGCTCGCGGCGCGCCTCGCTGATGTAGTCGGCCCAGACCAGCATGCGGCCGACGGCGCTCGGATCGTCCTGACTCAGCAGGACGCGCAGGGCATCCTGTTCACCCGCCTGATACAGAGCGCGGACCTGCTCGCCCAGGGCCCCGTGTTCCTGGCTCAGGCGCCGCTCATGGGTCGCGTGCTCGGCCTCCAGCTCCGCCAGCCGATCGCGCGTGGCCGTCAGTTCCTGTTCGGTTTCGGCCAGCTGCCGCGAAGCACGCCCCACGGCCCGATCCACCTCGCGCAGACGGTTCTCGGCCTCGTCGCGCTCTCCTTCCAGCTCCCGGAGTTCGGCCTGGGCGCGATCGATCCGCTGGCGCAGGTCTTCCAGATCGGCCTCGGAGATCGTGTCGGCCCCGAGCGGGCCCGGCAGGATGACGGGCACACCCAGCAGAACCGCCAGCAGGACGCCACGGCGGCTCGCCATGGCGGGCCTCAGTCGGCGTCCTCGGAGAAGGTCAGCAGGCGGCGTCCGGTCATCTCCGTCGGCTGCTCCAGGCCCATGAGGTAGAGCATGGTGGGGGCGACATCGGAGAGTGCACCGGTGGACTCCATGGTCACCGCGCGCGGGCCGACGTACATGAAGGGCACCGGGTTGGTGGTATGCGCCGTGTGCGCCTGGCCGGTTTCCGGATTGCTCATCATCTCCGCGTTGCCGTGGTCGGCGGTGAGCAGCAGCTCGCCCCCGACCTGGCGCACTGCCCGCTCCAGTTCGCCGACGCGGACGTCCAGGGCCTCGATGGCGCGCACCGTGGCACCGAAGTCGCCGGAGTGGCCGACCATGTCCGGGTTGGCGTAGTTGCAGATGATGACGTCGTAATCACCACTCTCGATCGCCGCCACCAGCTTCTCGGTAACCTCGCCGGCGTTCATCTCCGGGCGTTCGTCGTAGGTGGCCACATCACACGGCGACGGGACCAGGATCCGCTCCTCGCCGGCGTAGGGCTCTTCCACCCCGCCGTTGAAGAAGAAGGTGACGTGCGCGTACTTCTCCGTCTCGGCGATGCGCAGCTGCCGCAGTCCGGCGGAGGCAACGTAGTCGCCGAACCCGTTGATCAGACGCGCCGGCGGAAAGGCCACCTCGACATCGAAGTCGTGGCTGTATTCGGTCAGTGTGACGAAGTGAGCCAGGTCGGGGAGCCGCTTCCGTTCGAACCCCTCGAACTCGTCGCCAGCGATGAAAGCGCGAGTGATCTGTCGGGCGCGGTCGGAACGGTAATTCATGAAGATCACCGTATCCCCGTCGTCGATGGTCACCGGCTTGCCGTCTTCCCCGAGGATCGCGGTGGGCTGGATGAACTCGTCGTTCTCTCCGCGGGCATAGGCCATTTCCACCGCCTCTCGAGGCGATCCGGCGTTGTACTCCGAGTGGCCGTCCACCATCACCTCGTAGGCGGCCTGGATCCGCGGCCAGCGATGGTCCCGATCCATGGAGTAGTAGCGCCCGGTGAGGCTCGCCACCCGGCCACCGCCAGCCTCATCCACAACGTTTTCCAACCGTTCGATGGATTCCAAAGCGCTCTTCGGCGCGGTATCCCGACCATCCGTGAAGGCGTGGAGATAGGTCCGCGCCCCGTGACCCAGCGCCAGCCGCAGCATGGCGTGGATATGCTCCTCGTGGGAGTGAACCCCGCCCGGCGAGAGCAGACCGACGATGTGAACGGCCCTGCCATTGGCCGCGGCCTCCTTCACCGGGTCCACCAGGGTGTGGTTCTCATAGAAGGATCCGGTCTCGATGGCGCGGGATACCCGGGTATACTCCTGGTAGACCACCCGACCGGCCCCCAGATTGAGGTGGCCCACCTCGGAATTGCCCATCTGTCCTGCCGGCAGGCCGACCTCGGCTCCGGATCCCCGGATCGTCGTGTGCGGAAATTCCGCCCACAATCGGTCCCAGTTGGGTGTACGAGCGGCCATGATGGCATTGTCAGCGGGGTCTTCCCGATAACCCCAGCCATCCAGGATGGTCAGAACCAGGGGGCGTGGTTTTACAGGCATGGTTTCGCGCATCTCGTCAAGGTGGCTTGCGGGACGCCGCCGACGGCAACTCACATCGAATTGCCCCCCGAGGGGTGGCGCGTCACAATCACGATTATTGTATAGTGTTTGAGTTATAAAGACAGCCGCATGCGGGACCGGGTTCCGGCGAGCGGCCACCAACACGAGGATGGGGCATGAACGACTACGATGAACTGGCGGAGCTGATCACCCGCGACGAGGATATCGACCGGGCGGCCCGCTCACTGAAGGCAATGTCGCATCCCTTGCGACTCAAGATCCTGTGCACGCTCGGTGGCAACGAGGTCAGCGTGCAGGACATCGTCGACAAGGTCGGAACCTCACAGAGCAACATCTCCCAGCATCTCGCCATCCTGCGCGACAAGGGGATACTGGCCACCCGCAAGGACGCCAATCGCGTCTACTACCGGGTGGGAGACAACCGGACCCTGCGCCTCATCGGCATGATGCGTGAGGTCTTCTGCTCGGTCGACTAGTCATCGTGTTCCGCGAATTCCGGCAGGCATCATCAACCAAGCGAGGAGAAATCAACCATGAATACCGAACGCATTGTCCGCATCATTGCCGGCGCCTTTGTACTCGTGACCCTGGGCCTTGGGGCCGAGGCATCCCCGATCTTCCACAACCCGAACTGGCTCTGGCTCACCGCCTTCGTTGGCCTGAACCTCTTCCAGAGCGGCTTCACCACCTTCTGTCCGCTGGACAAGATCCTCAAGAAGCTCGGTATCGAGAGCCACTCGGGTTTCTGATCCATGGATGACTTCGGCGTTTTCCTCTACAACAACCTGTTCCTGTTCATTGCCCTGATCGTGATCATCGGATTACTGCTGTGGCAGACCCTCGGGACCGGTTCGGGCTCGGTGAACCCCCAGCAGGCCACCCAGCTTCTCAACCACGAGAAGGCCGTGGTGGTCGACGTGCGCGAGCCGTCCGAGGTGGAGAACGGCACCATTCGTGGCGCCATCCCCATCCCGCTGGGTGAACTCGGCGACCGCCTCGGCGAGCTGGAACGCTACAAGGAACGCCCGGTGATCTGTGCCTGTCGCTCCGGCCAGCGCTCCGCCAGGGCCACGGGGATCCTGCGCAAGAACGGATTCACGCGCCCCTACAATCTCCAGGGCGGCATCATGGGCTGGCAACAGGCCAGCCTGCCGCTGGGGCCACCCAAAGAGAAGAGCAACAAGGGCCGCAACCGAAAGAAGGGTTAACACCATGGCAACGATCGAGATGTACGGTACCGGATTCTGTCCCTATTGCGTCCGCGCCCGCCTGCTGCTGGAAAAGAAGGAGGCCCCGTTCACGGACATCCGCATCGACCGCGAGCCCCATCGGCGCGGTGAAATGGAGGAACGGGCCGGGGGTGCCAGTTCGGTTCCCCAGATCTTCATCAACGGCCAGCACATCGGTGGCTGTGACGAGCTCTACGAGCTCGACTTCGACGGGAAACTGGATCCGATGCTGGCCGGTCCCTCCGCCTGAACAACGCATAACGCAATCTGATAACGGAACAACCCCATGGCCGAAGAAGAGAACAACCGCACCGCCGATTCGGGTGGCGGCATCAAGCTGCACCTCCAGCGGATCTACCTCAAGGACGCCTCACTGGAGTCGCCGCAGAGTCCGGCGATCTTCCGTAAGCAATGGCAGCCGGAGTTCAACGTCGATCTCGGCAGTCGCGGGCGCGCCATCGAGGAGGACGATCACTACGAGGTCAGTCTGCGGGTCACCGTTACCGCCTCACAGGAGGGCGAAACCGTCTTTCTGACCGAGGTGGAACAGGCCGGGATCTTCGTCATCGAGGGCGCCGACAAGGCGACTCTGGACCGGCTTCTCGGAAGCTACTGCCCCAACGTTCTCTTCCCCTATGCCCGCGAGGCGATCTCCGATCTGGTGGCCCGGGCCAGCTTCCCGCAATTCCTGCTCAACCCGGTAAATTTCGATGTCCTCTACGAGCAGCAACGTGCCAAGCGGACCGCCGAGGCCGAAACCGCATCGGGCGATGACCAGACCCACTGACGAAACCTGCTTTTCGGCACCTTCCGAAACCATCGCGGTCATCGGTGCCGGCTCCTGGGGAACGGCGCTTGCCATCCATCTGGCACGCAATGGCCACACCGTTCGGCTGTGGGGCCGCGATCCCGCCACCATGGCCGAACTGCACGACCAGCGTGCCAACACCCGTTATCTCCCGGGGATCACCTTCCCCGACGCCCTCTCCGCCACAGCTGAACTGGATCATGCCCTGGCCGACGCCGATGGCTGCCTGGTGGCCGTTCCCAGCCACGCCCTGCGCGCCACTCTGGAACGGCTGGGCGACACCCGTCGGCCACCGGCAACACTGGCCTGGGCGACCAAGGGTCTCGATCCCGCCAGCCGCGAATTCCCACACCAGCTCGTCGGCCGCCATTTCCCCCACCGGCCCATGGCCGTGATCTCCGGCCCCACCTTTGCCGGCGAAGTCGCTGCGGGTCGACCCACCGCCGTTACTGTCGCCAGTGACACCGACACCCTGGCCCACCAGTGGATCGGGCGTCTCCACGGTCCCACCTTTCGCGCCTACTCCTGCCACGACATCATCGGGGTCGAGCTGGGCGGGGCGGTAAAGAATGTCCTAGCCATCGCCACCGGCATCGCCGACGGCCTGCGTCTCGGCGCCAACACCCGGGCGGCGCTCATCACCCGGGGACTGGCCGAGACCATGCGTCTCGGCCAGCGGCTGGGGGCACAGTCGGAGACCTTCATGGGGCTCGCCGGCATGGGCGATCTGGTGCTGACCTGCACCGATGACCAGTCGCGCAACCGCCGTTTCGGCCTGGCCCTCGGTCACGGCGACTCTGTGGCGGACGCTCGGGGTGCCATCGATCAGGTGGTCGAGGGGGAGCCCACCAGCCTGGCCATTCGCGACCTGGCACGGGAGCTCGACGTGGAGATGCCCATAGTCGAGGAAGTGCACCGGGTCCTGCACGAGGGTGTCTCGCCGGCTGCTGCGGTGGACCATCTCCTTGCCCGCGATCCCAAGCCGGAATACTGAGCCCGTCCGATTGCCCCTAGAGTTCCGCTCCGGGGAAGTCCTGCTGCCGCCACGCCTCGTAGAGGCAGACAGCAACGCTGTTACTCAGGTTCATGCTGCGATTCCCCGGCCGCAGTGGCAACCGCAACCACCGCTCCCCGGGGATCGTCTCCAGGATAGCGTCCGGTAATCCTGCCGTTTCGGAGCCGAACACCAGGACATCCTCCGGTGTAATGGCGACCTGGTGAAACGGTGTCTGCCCGCGCGTGGTCAGAGCCAGCATCCTGCGGTCGACGAAGTAGTCGGCACAGGCCGCCCAGTCGGCGTGCACCGTCACCCGGGCCCATTCGTGATAATCCAGTCCGGCCCGGCGTAACCGGGTGTCATCAAGGTCGAAACCCAATGGTTCGATCAGGTGCAGGCCGGCCCCGGTATTGGCGCAGAGGCGAATGATGTTGCCTGTATTCGGCGGGATCTCCGGCTGGTGCAGAACCACGTCGCACGGTCCGCTCAAGGTCCCGTATCCTCCAGTCCCATCTCCTTGATCTTGCGCGTCAGAGTGTTGCGGCCCCAGCCAAGCAGCTGGGCCGCCTCCTGCCGTCGCCCACCGGTATGGGCCAGCGCGGTTCGCATCAACAGACGCTCCACCTCGGGTACGGCTTCCGCCAACGCCCCTGCTTTGCCACCCGCCAGCCGTTCCCGGGCCCAGGCCTGAAAGGCCTCGCGCCAGTCGCCCGCCGGCCCGGCCGAGAGTTCGTCACTGCTCCCCGGCTCGCGTAGTTCGCGCGGCAGGTCCTCCAGGTGAATCTGCTGGCCGGGAGACATCACCGTAAGCCAGCGGCAGACATTCTCCAGTTGGCGGACATTGCCCGGCCATTCCAGTCCCGCCAGCCAGCGCTCGGTTTCGTCATCGGCCTGCTTTGGTTCCACTTCCAGTTCCTCGGCCGCGCGCGCCATGAAATGGCGGATCAGCAAAGGGATGTCTTCGCGCCGTTCGCGCAGTCCCGGTAACTGGATCCGGATGACATTCAGCCGATGGAAGAGGTCTTCCCGGAACCGGCCCTGCCGGACCAGCTCCTCAAGGTCCTGGTGCGTAGCAGCAATGATCCGGGTATCCACCTTCACCGGGTCGTGGCCGCCGACCCGGTAGAACTCGCTGTCCGCCAGCACACGCAGCAAACGGGTCTGTAATTCGGCCGGCATGTCGCCGATCTCGTCCAGAAAGAGCGTGCCGCGATGAGCCTGTTCGAACCGGCCTCGCCGCATCGACTGAGCGCCGGTGAAGGCGCCCCGTTCGTGTCCGAACAGTTCGGATTCCAGCAGATCGCGGGGGATCGCCGCCATGTTCAACGCAATGAACGGCCCCTTCGAACGCGGGCTGTGCTGATGCAGCGCCTGCGCCACCAGTTCCTTTCCGGTCCCGGATTCGCCGTTGATGAGTACAGTAATGTTCGAGCGCGACAGACGGCCGATGGCCCGGAAAACCTCTTGCATGGCCGGAGCTTCGCCGATGAGGCCACCGAGACGTCCGTTGGTTTCCTCGCCGCCGCTCAATGGGACGGCCTTCTCGCCATGGGCCACTGCGCGTTCGACCAGTTCCACAGCCTCGTCCACGTCGAATGGTTTCGGCAGGTATTCGAACGCCCCGCCCTGGTAGGCGGACACCGCGCTGTCGAGGTCCGAGTGCGCGGTAATGATGATCACCGGCAGCTCCGGGTAGTGCTGCTGGATCCGTTCGAGGAGTTCGAAACCATCCATACCGGGCATCCGGATATCGGTCACGATGGCGGCCGGGCGCGTCTCTCCCAGACGGTCGGCCACGGTGGTGGCCTCCTCGAACGCCTCCACCGTGTAACCGGCGCCGCGCAACGCTTTCTCGAGCACCCAGCGCATGGACCGATCATCATCGATGACCCAGATGGTCGCCCCGTTCATGTCTTCGCCTCGTTCAGGATCGGCAGCAGGATGCTGAATTTGGTCCGCCCGGGACGGCTCTCGCACTCGATCAAGCCCTCATGCTGATTGACCAGCGACTGAGCAATGGACAGACCCAGACCGGTCCCGTCGGGCCGTCCGGTAATCATCGGATAGAAAATGTTGTCCACCATTTCCTCGGCGATTCCCGGTCCGTTGTCGATGACGTCCAGGCAGAGCACCAGTCGATGGCGCACATGACCGATGGTGTACTGACGCGCCGAGCGTGTTCGGAGGATGATCTCGCCCTCGCGTCCGATGGCCTGTGCGGCATTGCGAACAATGTTCAGGGTAGCCTGGATCAGCATGTCGGCATCCCCCGTCATGTCCGGCAGGCTCGGATCATAGTCGCGCATGATCCGCACTCCGGTGGGCGCTTCCGCCTGGACCAGCGTGCGTACCCGCTCCACCACCTCGTGAATGTTCAGGGGCCGCTTTTCCGGTACCGCATTCGGTCCAATCATGCGATTGACCAGGTTGCGCAGACGGTCGGTCTCGTGGGTGATGACCTCGGTATATTCCTTCAGATGCGGTTCCGCAACTTCGCGTTCCAGCAGTTGAGCCGCTCCGCGCAGACCGCCCAGTGGATTCTTGATTTCATGGGCCAGTCCACGGATCAATGCCCGCGTGGCCTGATTCTGGGCCAGCAGATTTTCTTCCCGTGCAATGCGCAACTGACGATCCACCTGATTGAGTTCCAGCAGCATTTCCGATTCCTGGGACGGCGCCGCGGCCAGCGGGATGGCGGTGAGGTCGATGGTCGCCCAGCGACCATTGGTCAGCGTCAGCTCACACTCGCGTTCCGTGTAGGGGTGACCGCTCACCAAGGCTTGATGGATGTCCTCCATCAGTTTCTCACTGACGAGGAGTGTCTGGATTGGGGTCTGCTGGAGGCGTGCCGCGCTGATCCCGATCAGGTTCTCGCCGGCCGGATTGATGTAACGAATGCGCAGTTCGGCATCAAGCAGGCAGACCGTGGTGTTCAGGTTGTCCAGGATCCGCTGGGTCAGCGGCAGAGGGACCGTGCTCGAAGTTTCCATGGATCGGCACCTTGCGCTTTCCGGGACGGCGACGACCACCGGCCTGGAAAGCGCCCCCCGCAGGGGGCGCCCTTCAGCCTAGACGCTGAAGTACATATCGAACTCCACCGGGTGGGTGGACATGCGCAGGCGGGTGATTTCCTCCATCTTCAGATCCACATAGCCCTGGATCATGTCTTCGGTGAAGACACCGCCCTGCATCAGGAACTCCTTGTCCTTCTCAAGCTCCTCGATGGCCTGCTCCAGCGAGCTGCAGACCGTCGGAACCTCTTTCTCCTCTTCCGGCGGCAGGTCGTACAGATTCTTGTCCATCGCGTCGCCCGGGTGGATCTTGTTCATGATCCCGTCGACCCCGGCCATCATCAGCGCCGCGAAGGCGAGATACGGGTTGGCCGTCGGGTCCGGGAAACGTACCTCGACGCGCCGAGCCTTCGGATTGGCCACGTAGGGGATGCGGATGGATGCCGACCGGTTGCGGGCCGAGTAGGCCAGCATCACGGGCGCCTCGAAGCCCGGAACCAGTCGCTTGTAGCTGTTGGTGGACGGGTTGGTAAAGGCGTTCAGCGCCTTCGCGTGCTTGATCACTCCACCGATGTAGTACAGGGCATTCTCCGACAGGCCACCGTACTCGTTGCCGGAAAAGATGTTCACGCCGTCCTTTGCCAAGGACATGTGCACGTGCATCCCGGAGCCATTGTCGCCGACCAGCGGCTTCGGCATAAAGGTAGCGGTCTTGCCGTAGGCATGGGCAACGTTGTGGACACAGTACTTGAGGATCTGCGTCTCGTCGGCTTTCTTTACCATGGTGTTGAACTTGGTGCCGATCTCGCACTGCCCGGCGGTCGCCACTTCATGGTGGTGCACCTCGACGCCCAGCCCCATCTCCTCCATGGCCATGCACATCGCACCGCGAAGATTGTGCAGGGAGTCCACCGGCGGCACCGGGAAATAGCCCCCCTTGGTGCTCGGGCGGTGACCGATGTTGCCACTGGCGAAGACCTTCTCGGAGTTCCATTCGGCCTCTTCCGAATCCACTTGGTAGAAGGCGCCGCTCATGTTGACTCCCCAGCGCACGTCGTCGAGGACGAAGAACTCCGGCTCCGGGCCGAACAACGCGGTATCGGCAATCCCGGTGGACTGCAGGTAGGACTCGGCTCGCTTGGCCACCGAGCGGGGATCGCGCTCGTATCCCTGCATGGTGCTCGGCTCGACGATGTCGCAGCGTATGTTCAGGGTCGGCTCATCGGTAAACGGATCGATGACGGCGGTGGAATCGTCCGGCATCAGGATCATGTCGGATTCATTGATTCCCTTCCAACCAGCAATGGACGATCCGTCGAACATCTTGCCGTCGGCGAAGTCGTCCCCCTCTATCTCGGCAGCGGGCAACGAGACGTGCTGCTCCTTGCCCTGGCTGTCGGTGAAGCGGAGATCCACGAACTTCACGCCGTGGTCCTTGATCAACTGCAGGGATTTTTCGGACATCGTTATCTAGCCTCCCGGCTGGTCTTTGCGATTTGAGGTGCGGTGCGCGCCATGCCGGGGCAACGCCGCCGCTTACAACGTGGAATGCAGGGTTTGTGCCACTCCACGGAAATTCGAGATATCAACAGGATAGCGACCGATTGCGCTCGTCACGCCTACCGCTCGCATCATTGTGGTGCGCGGCAGCTCACCAGAGCACTGAAATGGTGCATCAGTCCGCGCGGAAATGCACCATGATGTGGCGTATTGCCTCGTGATCGGCGGCCGCTCTGGCATACGCCCCGGCGATCTCATCCACGTTTTCTTCTTTCCCCAGAACGGAAAGAGGCAGTACCAGTTCTACTTCGATGGCGCCATCCAGATAATGCAGCACCACATCTTCTTGTTCCACCACGCTCGCACCAGGGCAGTGCGACCAGAGGGCAAACAGCTCCGGGATCAACTGTGCTCGGCTCGGCAGGTGATGGCTCGGCGCCCGGACCAGATCGTCTTCCGGGTCGATGTGGACCAGCACATCCGTCACCTCGTCCACGTTTTCGATCAGCCGCTGCGCCACCTGATCGCTGATGTAGTGCCCTTCCGAGATACTGATCCGGGGAGCCACGATGACATGGACATCGACCAGCGCATCGGGCCCCATGTGGCGTGTGCGCAGCATGTGGAGATCGCGCACGCCGTCCACCGCCTCGATGGTCTGGCGGATCAAGGCGAGCCGCTCGCCTTCGAGTCCCGTGTCGATCAACTCGCGCAAGGATCCCGTCGCCAGCCGCCAGCCGACCAGCGCAACCATCACCGCCACCACGATGGCCGCCACCGCGTCCAGAGCGGGGAATCCCAGCAATGCCCCCCCGACCCCGACGATCACGATCAACGATGAAATCGCGTCACTCCGGTGGTGCCATGCATTGGCCTGAAGCATTTGTGAGCGCACCCGGCGCCCCACCCGCACCGTCACGTGGTAGAGCCCTTCCTTCACTGCAACCGAGATCACGGCGGCCCACAAGGCCAGGACACCGGGAACGGGCAACTCCCCCGGTGCCTCCATCAAGCGCCGCGCGGCGTCCCAGCCGAGACCGACCGCCACCGCGATCAGTATGATGCCCAGGATGGTCGTTACCACTGTTTCGATGCGACCGTGGCCGTACGGGTGTTCGCTATCCGCCTCGCGGCTCCCCTCGCGGGCCCCAACCAGCACCAGGCCATCCGAGAAGAGATCGGAGAGGGAATGAACCCCGTCTGCCAGCAGGGCCTGCGAACCGGCAAACCAGCCGATGAAGATCTTCCCCACTCCGAGGATGCCGTTGCCCACCGCCCCGACGAGTGTGATCCCGCGGCTGGCCTTGTACCGTCGCTCCGACACCGAGCTCAAAGTTTGTTGGTCCTCACTCACGTCCAATCTCCAACTCCAGCTCCACACCATCATCGGAGCTTTCGCACCAGAGAATGGAGTGTCCATGAACCCGGCACCAGGCCGGAATATCGTGAGCCGCGCCGGGGTCACTGGCGCGCACCCGCAGCCGCGTACCTGCGACCCGGCAGCTCACGGCTTCCTGAACGCGGATCACTGGCAGGGGGCAAAGCAGTCCGCGCGTATCGAGTTCTTCTTGCGCCATGGCTACAGGATCCATTCGTTCGGGATGGCGTCCGGCGCTTGCGGAGGCACCGTCATGGTGGTTTCGTCTCCTTCCGGTGTTCGCACCGTGAATGTCACGCGCTCGGCATGCCTGCCCTGAGAGTAGCGCGCAGCGATCCGTGCCGCCAGTTCCAGACCCGCCGCGTCAGCGTTACCGTCGACCAGCGCCAGTGCCCCCGGGTGGCTGGTGGGTTCGAGTGAGACAAAGCGGTTCCGGTAGCCACGCAGGAATTGATTCTCCCCCTTTTCGCGCCCAATGATGAGCTTGAAAGCCGAGTCGGGCCGTAGATGGCGGCCGACTTTCAGCAGCATGATGTCGTCCAGCTCGTAATCCCGTACACCACGGGCCTGCCAGAGGTCGGCGAGTTTGCGCGAGTAGGCTTCGTCGGTCAGGAAGCAGCAGCCCCCGGCGGGTGTGGCGTAGTCCTCCAGGCCGTATTCACGCGCCAGCCGCATCTGCTCCTTGCGCGACCGGCCACTGATGGCGCCGAGCTGCTCGCGGTCCACCCAGCCCTCGCGTTCAGGTCGTGTCGCCGGCAGGTTGCGTGCGCTCAACGGACGCAGCAGGCGGTCACCGGCCCCGGACTCCCGAGCGATGATCGGCATGGTCTCGCGTCGCTGGGACATGGGGCGCTGGCCGACCACTTCACCAGTAAAGATGAAATCGAATCCGTGCGCTTCCATCCACTCCTGGGCCCGAGCGACCATGAAGCCCTTGCAGTCGAGGCACGGGTTCAGATTCTGACCATAGCCATGGCGGGGGTTGAGGACCACATCTTTGTATTCGGCCGAAATGTCGACAATGTGCAGTTTGATACCCAGCTGCTCGGCAACCCAGAGGGCGTTGTTGCGCTTCTGCTTCTCCTGATCCTTCTTCCGGATCGCCTGAGTATGCCCCTCGATGCAGAAGCCGGTATAGAAGTTGATGGCTTCGACATGGACGCCCTGTTCCTGGATCATCCGCACAGCCAGCATGGAGTCCAGCCCCCCGGATACGAGGGCCACGGCGCGGACGGTTTCGTTGCTCATGGTACGTGTCTTGGGTTACGGCCTCGATGCCGCTCATTCTACCTGAAAAGCCCCGTCGCGGCTTGCCCGGCGGGCGGTTATACTGGGCGCCGTTTTCATTCGGCAAACGGGACGACCATGAATCAGGCACCAAGCACCTTCCAGGACCTCATCCTGGCTTTACAGTCCTACTGGGCGGACCAGGGCTGTGTGGTCCTTCAGCCCCTGGATATGGAGGTTGGCGCGGGCACTTTTCACCCTGCGACTTTTCTCCGCTCCATCGGCCCGGAACCGTGGCGCGCGGCCTACGTTCAGCCCTCCCGGCGACCCGCCGACGGACGCTATGGGGAGAACCCCAACCGGCTTCAGCACTACTATCAGTTCCAGGTGGTTCTCAAGCCCTCGCCCATGGATCTGCAGGATCTCTACCTGGGCTCACTGCGCCATCTCGGGATCGACCCGCTTGTCCATGATATCCGCTTCGTCGAGGACAACTGGGAATCCCCGACCCTCGGTGCCTGGGGGCTCGGCTGGGAGATCTGGCTCAACGGCATGGAAGTGACCCAGTTCACCTACTTCCAGCAGGTGGGCGGGCTCGAGTGCCGTCCGGTCACCGGCGAGCTCACCTACGGGTTGGAGCGCATCGCTATGTACCTTCAGGGCGTGGAGAGCGTCTATGACCTCGCCTGGACCCGAGGGCCGCAGGGAGTCGTGACCTATGGCGATGTCTATCACCAGAATGAAGTTGAACAGTCCCGGTACAACTTCGAACTCGCCGATACCGAGAGCCTGTTCGCCTGGTTCGACACCTGTGAGGCGCAAAGCCGGTCGCTGGTCGAGGCCGGCCTGCCGTTACCCGCATACGAGCAGGCCATGAAGGCGTCCCATACCTTCAACCTGCTGGATGCCCGTCAGGCCATCTCGGTCACCGAACGCCAACGCTTCATCCTGCGTGTACGCTCTCTGGCACGTGCTGTGGCCGCGGCCTACTACGCCAGCCGCGAAGCGGCCGGCTTTCCGCTGGTCGAAACGACACGCGAGGCCGTCTGACATGTCCGACAACGCGGAGAAACCCATGGATTCCGCTCACTCCGACGATCTGTTCATCGAAATCGGTACCGAAGAACTGCCTCCCCGGGCCCTTCGTCACTTATCCGAAGCCCTGACGAGCAATCTGGAAGCTGGTCTCGCAGATGCCCGCCTGGTACCGAGTGGGTCCCGGCCCTTTGCTGCCCCGCGGCGCCTCGCCGTTCTCCTTCGGGGCGTCCCCGCACGTCAACCCAGTGCCGCTCGAGAGCGCCGCGGTCCCGCCGTCTCCGCCGCCTTCGATGACAACGGTGAGCCGACTCGCGCCGTTCTCGGCTTTGCCCGCTCCTGCGGGTGCGAAGTCACCGATCTGGAGACTCTCGAGACCGACAAGGGCGCATGGCTTGTCCACCGCTACACCGAAGAGGGTCAACCGCTGGCCGACCTCGTCCCCGATCTGCTCGCCCACGCGGTCAATCAGCTGCCCATTCCCCGCCGGATGCGCTGGGGTGACGGGGAAGCCGAATTCGTTCGCCCCGTGCACTGGGTGGCAGTGTTCCACGGGGAACATCCCCTCCATTTCCCTTTTCTGGGCCAGACCACCGGTGCAGAGACCCGTGGACACCGCTTTCACGCGCCCGAGTCCTTTACCCTGACCCACCCCGAGACTTACCCGGCGCGTCTGCGCGACGCCTTTGTTATCGCAGATTTCGACGAACGGCGTACCGAGATCGTTCGTCAGGTGGAACAGACCGCGAGGGAACTCGGAGGCATGGCACGGATGGACGATGAGTTGCTAGAGGAGGTCACGGCCATGGTCGAATGGCCCGTGGCGATCGGTGGCCGGTTTTCCGATCACTATCTGCAGCTCCCGGACGAAGTACTGCTCTCGTCCATGCAAGGTCACCAGAAGTATTTTCCGGTTATCGACCCCGATGGTGCATTACTGCCCGCTTTCGTCACCGTGTCCAACATCGAGTCTCAAGAACCGGAACAGATCCGGGCCGGTAACGAACGGGTCATCCGGCCCCGGTTGGCGGACACCGAGTTTTTCTGGAACCAGGACCGTCAATCCACGCTGGAGAGCCGCCGCCCTCGGCTCGCGTCCATCGTTTTCCAGCAGCAGCTGGGCACTCTGCACGACAAGAGCAAGCGTCTGCAGAACCTGGTCATGAATCTCTCGGCACAGCTGGGTTATTCCAGCGATGCCGCCGAACGTGCGGCCGCTCTTGCCAAGTGCGACCTGCTCACCGAGATGGTCGGCGAATTTCCCGAACTCCAGGGCACCATGGGCCGTTATTACGCGCTGCACGACGGTGAAGATCCCGCGGTAGCCGATGCCATTGCGGAACACTACGCCCCCCGGTTCGCCGGCGATCACCTCCCAGGTACCGTCGCGGGGCGGCTCCTTGCTCTGGCCGATCGGCTGGACACCATCATTGGTCTTTTCGGGATCGGCCAGCCCCCAACCGGGAGCAAGGATCCCTATGCGCTGCGTCGTGCTGCCCTGGGGATACTTCGCATCCTCATCGAAACCCGACTGGACCTGGACCTTGGTGAGGCCATCGACTCCGCCACAAACCACTTCCGTACGCAGCTGGGCAGCCAATCCCTGTCCGGAGCCACTGAAGCGGAGGCCATGGCGTTCATCATGGAGCGACTGCGAATCTACTACGTTGAAGGCGGCATCAGCCATGATGTGCACGCGGCCGTGGCCAGTGTCGAGCCATCGCGGCCGCTGGATTTCCATCAACGGGTCACGGCCATGCAGGGTTTCATTGCTCGCCCCGAAGCAGAGAATCTCGTGGCTGCCAACAAAAGGACGGCCAACCTGCTGCAGCAGGCTGACCTCTCAGAAGAGTCCGCTCTGCACATCGACCCCGCGTTGTTCGCAGAACCTGCTGAAACAGCGCTGTACCAGACGTTGACCGATACCCTGCCCGCCATCGCAGAGGCCTCACGGGAGCGTGACTACGACACTGCCCTGGACCATCTCGCCTCCCTGCATCAGCCCGTGGATGCCTTCTTTGATCAGGTCATGGTCATGACCGAGGAGCCGGCAATCCGCGTCAACAGGCTGGCGCTGCTGCGGCAGCTCCGGCAGGCTTTCCTGCTGGTCGCGGATCCGTCTCGACTTCAGTCGTCTGCCGCGGAGGACTAACCATGGTCAGATTAATCCGTTCGGCGGCCTTCTGGCTCGTATTTGCCGTGGCCGCGGTTCCCTTCGGCATCCTGGCCATTGCCATGTGGATTGGCAGGTTGCCCTTCTCCCTGCGCTTTCGGATCGTCAGCCTGTGGGCCGGCCTGGGTGTCCACTGGCTGCGCCTCACTTGCGGCGTGAAGTGGCGCGTTGAAGGGGCCGAAAACATCCCGTCTCAGCCCTGCATCATTGCGGCAAACCATCAATCGACCTGGGAGACACTCTTTCTTCAGCAGCTGTTCCGGCCGCAATCCTGGGTACTCAAGCGCAGCTTGTTCTGGATCCCCTTCTTCGGCTGGGGTCTGCGCTCACTCGAGCCGGTCGCCATCGACCGTTCCCGAGGCCGGGCAGCCCTGCGACAGATCATTGACCAGGGCACGCCCCTCCTTGAACATCATCGCTGGATCGTCATCTTCCCCGAAGGGACCCGGCTGGCCACGGGGCAGACTCGGCGATGGGGAAGTGGTGCATCCATGCTGGCCACCCACAGTGGCTACCCCATCGTTCCGCTCGCCCACGACAGTGGGCGGTGCTGGCCGAGGGGGAGTCTCGTCTTTCAGCCTGGTACCATTACCGTTCGAATCGGTCCGCCGATCGCGATCGGTGGCCGCACGGCCGATCAGTTGACCGAGGTCGTACGCGCCTGGGTTGAAAACCATCGCCCTGACCTCCCGAGCTCTCAATCATCGGGGTGAGGCTGTTCATCCAGTTGGTAGGAGGGCAGTTTCGGTTCCACGTGGAACAACTCCAGACCGGAATAATCCGGGAGACCATTGGTATAGGGCGGATGGATTTCGCCCTCGATCAGGGGGGCCAGATATTCCCGTGCCTCTGCGGTGATGCCGTAACCATCCGGTGTGATGTAGTGATCAGGAACCTTGGACTCGATGTCCGCCACATTGCCCAGGTCAGTTGAAGAAACCTCCCACTCGTACGGATTGGTACGGACCCTTTCAATCACGGGCATGCGACCGTTTTCTCCCGACGCCGCGAGATGCACCGCCGCCTCCCCCATCGCATAGGCCTGTTCCACATCGGTTTTCGACGCGACATGTCGGGCCGCACGCTGGAGATAATCCGGGAGCCCCCAGTGGACCTTGTAACCGAGCTCCTGCCGCACCGTATTCGCCAGCATGGCGGCAACACCACCGAGCTGTACCCACGCTTTGACCTCGCTTTTATGGGCAACGGTGATGGGTTCACCCTGGGCATCACGGATCCCCTCGCAGGTGACCACAACGCAATATCCGACGCGATCGACGGTCTCACGTACCCGCTTCAGGAAGTCACGCTGGTCGAACGGTCGCTCAGCAAACAGGATCAGATGCGGAGCATCATCACTGTCCGTACCCGCAAGGGCGCTGGCAGCAGCGAGCCATCCGGCATTTCGCCCCATGACTTCCAAAATGAAGACTCGAGTCGAGGTCGACGCCATGGAACGAACATCCATGGTCGCTTCGAGCGTCGCCGTGGCAACATACTTGGCCGTGGTACCAAATCCGGGTGAACAATCCGTCCCGGCCAGGTCATTATCAATGGTTTTGGGGATCCCCATTACGGTCAAGGGATAACCGAGAGCCTCTGCGGCCATGCGGATCTTGTGGGCGGTCACCATGGACCCGCCACCGCCGTTGTAAAAGAAGTACCCGATGTCATGGGCACTGAAAACGTCCATCAGGCGCTCGTACTGATGGCGGTATGACTTGAAGCTGCCCAGATCATAGCGGCAGGCGCCAAACGCTCCCGCAGGTGAATAGTAGAGCGACTTGATGGCCGACGCGCTTTCCCGATCCAGATCAAACATATCCTCGCACAACGCACCAATGATCCCGTCGCGTGCTGCATAGATGTGGCCGAAAACATCAGACTGTTTGCGTGCGGTTTCGATAACCCCACACGCCGATGCATTGATTACCGGGGTAACCCCGCCTGCCTGGCCATAGAGGACATTCGATGCCATGGACTGCTCCTGTTATCAGTATCTAAAGGGTAGATTTGCTATAATCGGGGACCGAAAAATATTTTCGACCCTGTGCGACTCCGTGTCGACGGGCCAAGGCCAACCAACAACAGGATAGTCACATGCATATCGGGACGACAGTAACGCAGTTCATCATTGAAAACGAGCACCAACATGTCGAAGCGACCGGCGAATTCACGGGTCTTCTGAATGACCTGGTCACTTCCTGCAAGATCATCTCGAACGGCGTCAACCACGGAGGGCTGGCCGGTGTCCTCGGTGGTGCGGGCACCGAAAATGTTCAGGGAGAGGATCAGAAAAAACTGGATGTGCTCTCGAACGAGGTCATGCTCTACCGGAATCAGTGGAGCGGACATGTCGCGGCAATGGCCTCGGAAGAGATGGACGATATCTATCCCATCCCGAACCCCTATCCGCGCGGCAAATACCTCCTTCTGTTCGATCCGCTTGATGGCTCATCGAACATCGATGTCAACATCTCCGTCGGTACGATCTTCTCCATCCTCCGTTGCCCCGCTGGTGTGGAGAATCCCACAGCAGACGATTTTCTTCAGCCCGGTACCGAACAGGTTGCCGCCGGATATGCTCTGTATGGCCCATCCAGCCAGATGGTCCTTACGACCGGAAACGGAGTAAACGCATTCACCCTCGACCCCAACGTTGGTGAATTCATCCTCACGGAACAGGATATCCGGATTCCGGAGGAGACCCAGGAATATGCCATCAACATGTCCAATCAGCGTTTCTGGGAGGAACCCGTCCAGCGTTACATCGATGAGTGTCAGAAAGGCAAGGAAGGCCCCTTGGGCAAGGACTTCAACATGCGCTGGGTGGCCTCGATGGTCGCCGAGGTTCACCGGATCCTTAATCGTGGCGGGATCTTCATGTATCCGATCGACTCCAAAACCAAGGCCAAGGGCGAGGAAGGAAAACTGCGCCTGATGTATGAAGCCAATCCCATGAGCTTCCTGGTGGAACAGGCGGGCGGCCTGTCCACCACCGGTCGCGAGCGCATCATGGCCATTCAGCCGAAACACATCCACCAGCGAGTGCCTGTCGTGCTTGGCTCGAAGACGGAGGTCGAGCGCGTCACGAAGTACCACAACGAAGGCTGAAACGAGCCATACGGGGACGGATCCGCACGGTTCACCTCCACGAAAAAGGCCCGCTGTCGTCCGACACGCGGGCCTTTTTGTGGTTCCCATTTCTGTTTCGGCACGTCACCAAAGGAAACGTAAAATACCCCTGCCGACCCCCTCCCTCGAAACCGTCCCGTAGGGTTCCACGTGGAACCGTGAGGGATCAGGCGTCGATGTTCGTCACCGTCAAGGCATTCGCCGCAATGAAGTCGCGGCGAGGTTCAACCTGATCGCCCATCAGCGTCGTGAATATCTCGTCAGCCGCTACGGCATCTTCGATTCCGACCCGCAGGAGGCGGCGCCCATGGGGATCCATGGTCGTTGCCCAGAGCTGCTCGGGATTCATCTCGCCCAGCCCCTTGTAGCGCTGGATGTTCTGACCTCGCTTCGCTTCATCCAGAAGCCAGTTCACGGCATCCCGAAAGGCCGAAATGGCCTGAACGCGCTCACCTCGACGTACGTAAGCTCCCTCACTGATGAGGTCGTCGAGACGTTCCCTTAATTGACGCATGGACTGATATTCACCGGAGGCGAAAAAGTCGGCATCAAAACTCTGGCGGGTTTCGTTGCTGTGACGAGTCAGAACGAGTTCGCCCAGATAGCCCCCATGCTGGTGATCCGGGGCCACCTCGAAATCATAATCGATGCCCTCATCACCCAGTTCGCGGAGCCGTTCACGGAGCTGATTGAACCAATCCCGGGTCGCACGCTCATCACGACGATGGTCTTCGGTAAAACTCGGCATATACAGCATCTGTTCCAGAACGGCGCCATTGTAACGGTGCGCCATGCGCTCAATGGAGGCGATCACGGCCAAGTATTCGGATACCAGCTCCTGGAGACCGGGACCCGACAGGGGGGGGGCAGACTCGGATACATGGAGAGCAGCCCCATCCAGGGCAACGCTGAGAAGGTATTCAGTGAGTTCGCGATCGTCCTTGACGTACTGCTCCTGCTTGCCCTTCTTCAACTTGTACAGGGGGGGCTGGGCGATGAATACATGACCTCGCTCGACCAGCTCGGGCATCTGTCGATAGAAGAAGGTGAGGAGAAGCGTGCGAATGTGGGAACCGTCCACATCCGCATCGGTCATGATGATGATGGAGTGATAACGCAAGGCATCCGCGTTGAACTCCTCGCGACCGATTCCGGTACCCAGGGCGGTAATGAGGGTTCCGACCTCGGCCGAGGAAAGCATCTTGTCAAAACGCGCCTTTTCGACATTCAGGATCTTGCCCTTGAGGGGAAGAATGGCCTGATTACGACGATCCCGACCCTGCTTCGCCGATCCGCCAGCCGAATCACCCTCCACAAGGAAGAGTTCGGAGAGCGCGGGATCCTTTTCCTGACAGTCGGCAAGTTTGCCTGGCAGACCGGCCACATCCAAAGCACCCTTGCGCCGCGTCATGTCTCGGGCCTTACGGGCTGCCTCGCGTGCCCGGGCCGCATCGACAACCTTGTTGGCAATGACCTTCGCCTCGTTCGGGTGCTCCTGAAGGAAGTCATTCAAGTGTTCACTTAGACAGGATTCCACCAACCCCTTGACCTCGGACGAAACCAGTTTTTCCTTGGTCTGGGATGAAAACTTCGGATCCGGGATTTTCACCGACAGCACGGAAGTCAGCCCCTCGCGGGCATCATCACCGGAGGGATTGACCTTGGCCTTTCCGGTATAGCCCTCGGCCTCGAGGTACTGATTGATGGTCCGAGTCAATGCCCCACGAAAACCCGCCAGATGGGTACCGCCATCCCGCTGGGGGATGTTGTTGGTGAAACAGAAGATGTTTTCCTGATAGGAGTCATTCCACTGCATCGCAATCTCGACCACCATTCCTTCGCGTTCAGCGGTGAAGTGGAAGACCTGATCATGCAGAGGCGTCTTGTTTCGGTTGAGGTGCTCGACGAAAGCGCGAATACCACCATGGTACTCGAACGTATCGGATTTCGGCTCACCCCGCTCATCGCGCAGTTCAATGCGAACACCCGAGTTAAGGAACGAGAGTTCGCGCAGGCGTCGCGACAGAATATCGTAATGAAACTCCACATCGGTAAAGATCGATCGACTCGGCAGGAAGCGAATCTCGGTGCCGCTTCCGGTGGCCGTGCCGAGATTCTCGAGCGCCGTCAACGGTTCCCCCATGCTGTAGTCCTGCTGGTAGACATGCCCATCACGGCGAATCGTCAGGCGCAGGGATTCGGACAGCGCGTTGACGACCGACACACCGACACCGTGAAGTCCGCCGGAAACCTTGTAGGAATTGTTATCGAACTTCCCGCCGGCGTGCAGAACCGTCATGATAACCTCGGCCGCCGATTGGCCTTCCTCATGGGCGTCGACAGGAATGCCGCGGCCATCATCCCGCACACTGATCGCACCGTCGCCATGGATCGTGACCTGAATGGCGGAACAATGGCCAGCAAGCGCTTCGTCGATGGCGTTATCGACCACTTCGAACACCATGTGGTGCAGGCCCGTGCCATCGTCGGTATCTCCGATGTACATACCGGGACGCTTGCGCACGGCATCCAGGCCCTTAAGGACCTGGATGCTTGAAGAATCGTAATCACTCATGTGTAGCCCCCTGACGAACTTCCTTCATTATACCATTGTGTCTCGCCTCACGATCCCGTCCATGATGGAAAAAAACACGGAATCGTCGAGTTGTGAACCACCCGTGACCACCCCCTCCTCGAACCCGATGTGGTTCATCTCGTACCGTACCCAGTCAGAATCGGTTGCCGTGATGAACGCCTGAGCATCCACGTTCACAATGGCCCGTAGAAGCGCACGTCGATGCTCTGTATCGAGTTCGGACGGCAGATCGTCGACAAGCAGTACACACCCTTCATGCCGCAGCTGCCGGTAAAAATCCACCTGAGCCAGACGCAACGCAGCCGCAATGAGTTTCTGCTGGCCCCGTGAAGTCCGCTCCGATGCCGGCTGATCGTGGTAACGAATCAAAAGGTCGGCGCGATGCGGGCCAACCCGCGTATGACCCTGGGCATAATCTCCCTCAAGGGAACGAGCGAGGGCATCGGCAAAACTCACATCTCGGGACCACCCGCTCCGAAGACGAAGGTCGATGCCGGTCAATCCGAAACGATCATGGGCATACCGCGCAAACAACGGCTGAAACGTATCCAGATACGACCGGCGTTCCTCGGTCAGCCATTCGGCCAGTAGCACCAAATCCCGATCCCACACCCGGATTTCGCGTTCCGCCGCACCGCGACGAAGAAGCGCATTGCGCTGACGAACAATTCGACGGTAGTCACGCCAGTAATGCAGAAACGCCGGTTCCACGTGGAACACGCCCCAGTCGAGGAAAGCTCGACGCTCCGATGGGGGTCCGGCAATCAGTAAATGGCTATGGGGATCGATGAGCTGAACCGGAAGTAGTTCGACAAGACGGCCCAGGGTGGATTGCGTTTCCCCATTGATCCGAAGACGACTTCCGAAGTCGCGGGACTTCGCAAGACCAATACGGGTCTGAATGCCCGTGGAACTGGTTAGTTCGGCAAAGACCGTCAGTTCATCGCTGCCATCACGAACAAGAACACGCTGCTCGGCACGAGAGCGAAACGAACGACCCAGGGCGAGGAGATGAATCCCCTCGAGCAGAGTCGTCTTGCCACTGGCATTGGGGCCGATGATCCAGTTGATACGCGGTGAAGGTGACAGCGAGGCCACCTCGATGTTGCGTAGTTGATGGATCGTGAGTCGCTGCAAACGCATTGCGCGCCCTTAAAGGCGCATGGGCATAACCACGTAGCGACTCGTCATGTCCCCTTCGCCATCGATGAGACAACTACTGCTGGAATCGGCGAATCGCAGATAGACAACTTCCGAATCGATGACCGACAGCGCGTCAAGGAGGTAACTCGCATTGAATCCGATCTCCAGTTCCGGGCCGTTGTACTGAACCTCCAGTTCTTCTTCCGCCTCTTCCTGCTCCGGGTTGTGAGCCAGGGCATTGATCACTCCCGGTCGCATCTGCAGACGGATGCCACGATACTTCTCGTTGGACAGAATCGACGCACGACGGACCATCTCGCGCAGGGCCCCGCGATCCGCCGTGACGACGTTGCGATTGTCCATCGGTACCACCCGTTCGTAGTCAGGAAATTTGCCATCGATGAGCTTGGTCGTGAAGGTCAGCTCCTCCATTCGGATGCGTAGATGGCTGCGGCCGACTTCCAGGGTAACCAGGTCATCCACATCGTCGAGTTGGCGTACCAGCTCTCCGACGCCCTTGCGCGGTATGATGATCCGAACCCCCTCGGGGGGATTGTGCTCGGTGCCCATCTCGCAGAGCGCCAAGCGATGTCCATCGGTAGCAACCGTTCGCAGGGTGTTGTCTTCAATCTCGAGCAGCAGCCCATTGAGGTAATAACGGACATCCTGTTGAGCCATAGCGAATGAGGTTCGATCCAGGAGCCCTTTGAGATAACGCTGGGGAACATCGAGCGAGAACAGGGGATCACTCGCCTCCATCGCTGGAAAATCGGTGGCCGGGAGCGTTGAAAGGGTAAAGCGGCTCTTGCCCGAGCGGAGGATGCAACGCTCACCATCCATCGCCATGTCGACATCGGAGCCTTCAGGTAACGCCTTGACGATATCTGAAAGTTTGCGCGCCGGGATCGTAGTGCTTCCCGGTTCTGCATTCGCGAGGGGGACATGGGCGATCATCTCGAGTTCGAGATCCGTGCCGATCAGTTCCAGACCGTTCGGTGAACAGTTGAGCAGTACATTGGACAGAATGGGCATGGCCTGCTTGCGCTCGACCACACCATTCACCTGTTGAAGAGGTTTGAGCAGTGCGTCGCGTTGGATCCCGAATCTCATATCGACTCCCGGGCTGGTCTCTGTAGTGTCTTTAAAGGATCTTAAAGATCAGTAGTAATAAGGGGGCACATGTGACGTTGATAAGTACCATAAAAGTCCTGAATAACAGATAGTTGAGAACGCTTTTCCGGGTCCGTGATCGATGGGGAAAGCTGTGGACAACATGTGTGCCGAATGGTGTCGCAATGTCATACCCAGTTTATCCACAGGTTGCCTACAGTCATGTACTCAGGGTTCTCAACAGATTCTGGAAGTCCTCCTTGATCCGACTGTCACTCTGCTTCAGTTCCTCGATCTTGCGACAGGCATGAATCACGGTAGTGTGATCGCGGCCACCGAACGCATCTCCGATCTCGGGCAGGCTGTGGGTCGTGAGCTCCTTGGCCAGGGCCATGGCCAGTTGACGCGGTCGGGTTATGGAACGACTTCGGCTACGCGAAAGCAGGTCGGAGATACGGATCTTGTAATACCCGGCGACCGTCTTCTGGATGTTGTCGATGGAAACCAGTTTGTCCTGGAGTGCCAGCAGGTCGCGCAGCGCCTCCTTGGCAAAGTCGATGGTGATCGGGCTACCGGTGAAATGCGCATTGGCGACCACTCGTCGCAGGGCGCCCTCGAGGTCGCGCACATTGGACTGGATCCGTTTGGCGATGAAGAAGGCGACCTCATCGGGCAGGTCGACCCCCGACTGAGCGGCCTTGCTTTTCAGGATGGCCACGCGCGTTTCGAGTTCCGGGGGTTCGATGGCCACGGTGAGACCCCAGCCGAAGCGTGAGCGGAGCCGTTCCTCCAGACCATCCACTTCCTTGGGATAGCGATCACAGGTGATGATCATCTGCTGCTGTGATTCCAGCAGAGAATTGAAGGTGTGAAAGAACTCTTCCTGGGACCGATCCTTGCCGGAGAAGAACTGGATGTCGTCAATGAGCAGCGCATCCACGGAGCGATAGAATCGTTTGAAGTGGTCGATCTCGTTGTGCTGGAGGGACTTGATCATGTCCGACACAAAGCGCTCCGAGTGCAGATAGACGACGCGGGAGGCCTCACTGCGACGCGCGATCAGGTTGCCGACCGCATGCATCAGATGGGTCTTGCCAAGGCCGACGCCACCGTAGATGAAAAGGGGATTGTAGGAATCGCCCGGATTCTCGCCGACCTGGATCGCGGCCGCGCGCGCTAGATGGTTCGACTTGCCCTCGACGAACTCGTCGAAGGTGTAAGCCGGATTAAGGCGTGAAGGTGAATTGGCAAAACGACCGGTACTCTCGCTCCGCTCGCGGTTCGGGCGCGGTTGGGCGGGAGTGCTGCCCGCGGCTTCGGTGGCGTCTGTCGCCGGATTGCTGCCGACGGCGAGCCGGATCGGATGACCGGGCTGAAAGCTGTTGACCACCGCACGCAACCGTTCGAGGGCGTGGTTCTCGACCCACTCCTGAACATAGGGATTGGGAGCATACAGCTCCAGCTGTTCGGCACCCTCCAGTGGTTGCAGGGGGCGGATCCAGGTGTTGAACTCCTGATCCGGAAATTCCTGCTCCAGGCGTTCCAGGCAGCGCGACCAGAGTGAGTCGGACAACGCGGGGCCTCCTTCAATCGATACAGCGGTGCGGTCATGGATGATGACGCGAAGGGGGTCAGTGTATACCGCACTTCCGGAGTTATCCACACCCTGGAAAGCGTGCCGCGGGGCTGGAAGTTGACAGTCGCCGTACGTTTCGAATAGATTTGCCTGTTTCCCGAACGCCGCCCAGACGCGGCGACGGCTATCCGATCGTCTTTGAGGAACCACCGATGAAGCGCACTTTCCAGCCCAGCAATCTCAAGCGCAAGCGTACCCATGGCTTTCGCGCCCGCATGAAGACACGGGCCGGACGCAAGGTTCTCAAGGCCCGGCGGGCCAAGGGTCGCAAGCAGCTCACGGTCTGACACACGGGGTACATATCACCTCGTGTATCGTTTTACCCGCGATTGCCGGCTGTTGAAGCCGGCGGATTTTTCCCCCGTATTCGACCGACAGGGCGGTGCTCAGCGGTCCGGGGATGACCTGTTGACCGTCCTTGCGCGGTGCAATGGCGGCGACCATGCCCGAATCGGGTTCGCAATTGGTCGGCGGCAAGTGGGGCGAGCCGTGGCGCGCAACCGCATCAAGCGTCAGGCGCGCGAATGGCTGCGTCTCAACCGGGAGACCCTGCCGGGACTGGATTTTGTCGTCATGGCTCGCCCGGCGGCCGAACAAGCGGGGAAAACGGACCTACGGGCATCCCTCGAAAACAACGCCACGAAACTGGTGAATCGATGCGCTGGCTGCTCCTCGGACCGATAAGAATCTATCGCTACGCGATCAGTCCCCTTCTGGGTCCACGCTGCCGGTTCCATCCGACCTGTTCCGAGTACGCGGAGACGTCCGTGAGGCGGTTTGGTATGCTTCGCGGTGGCTGGATGGCGATGCGCCGCGTCGGTCGCTGTCATCCCTGGCATCCGGGTGGTGTCGATCCCGTTCCCGAAAATCCCGACACCGAATCGAAGGAAAAGTAATGGACCTTCAGAAGACCCTCTTGTGGGCGGCCCTCGCCCTCGTGCTCATCCTCCTCTGGCAGGAGTGGCAGATCCATACCAGCGATCGCGTCGGTGACGACACGGCGCAACTGGAGAACGGTGGATCCGAAAGCGGCCTGCCCGACGCACGCGAAGCCGATTCGCGAAACGGGGATTCGAGCGACGACGGGAGTGTTCCCCGAGACCTGGCTTCGGAGCAAGGGACCGAAACGACGACGCCCGACGCGATGGATACCAATGAATCGGGATCCACGATCACGGTGGAGACCGATACCCTGTCCGTTGAAATCGATTCGATCGGCGGAACGCTGGTGCGCGCCGACCTCCTTCAGCACAAGCGTGAGCTCGATGGCGACCGGCCGGTGAGACTGCTCGACCGCTCGGACGAGCGCCATTTCATCCTCCAGAACGGTCTGATCAACGCGCGCGGTCAGGAGCGAAACATACCCGATCACCACAGCCGGTTCGAATTCGAGTCCGAGAGGTATGCTCTTCGCGAGGGCCAGGACCGACTGGAAGTACCGATGGTCTGGCGCGGAGAGGACGGTACCGAGGTCACAAAGACCTACACCTTCAAGCGGGATAGTTATCTGATCGATGTCGATGTCGAGATCGACAATGCCGCCGAGAGTGACTGGACGGGCCAGCTCTATCAGCAGATCCAGCGCAACCGCGAGGGGCGGGATGCCTTCCTGCTGTATACGTACACTGGCGCGGTTCTTTCGGGCTACGACGTCGCACGCGACGAGAATCGTCGCTACGACAAGATCGATTTCGACGACATGGCGGATCAGGATCTGCGTACCAACATGCGCGGCGGCTGGTTCGCCATGCTCGAGCACTACTTCCTGGCCAGTGTGATCCCGGATCAGGAGGATAACAACCTGGCCTACACGCGTTCACTGGGTGACGGGCGGTTCGCCCTGGGCCACGTCCATCCCTCGATTTCCGTGGAAGCCGGTGAGCGCGGCGAGTTCGGCTACCGGATGTTTGTGGGACCGAAGAAACAGGAACGCCTGCGCGAGATCGAGGATAGTGAGGGCAACCCGGTCGAGAATCTGGATCGGACGGTGGATTACGGAATCATGTGGCCCATCGCCAGCCCGATCTACTGGTTACTGGACCACATCGAGAACATTGTCCACAACTGGGGCTGGGCCATCATCATCCTGACGGTTCTGATCAAAATTGCCTTCTACAAGTTGTCGGCCACGAGTTATCGTTCAATGGCGCACATGCGCCGGGTCGCCCCGCGCCTCAAGCAGATCAAGGAGAAGTATTCCGACGACAAGCAGCGCATGAACCAGGCGATGATGGATCTCTACAAGAAGGAGAAGATCAATCCCCTCGGTGGCTGCCTGCCGATCCTGGTCCAGATCCCGGTCTTCATTGCCCTCTACTGGGTCCTGCTGGAAAGTGTCGAGTTGCGTCATACGCCGTGGATCGGCTGGATCCAGGATCTGTCGTCGCCGGATCCCTACTTCATTCTGCCGTTGGTCATGGGCGCGTCGATGCTGGCTCAGATCAAGCTGAATCCTCAGCCCATGGATCCGCTGCAGCAGAAGATCATGATGGTGATGCCGTTCGCCATGACATTCTTCTTCGCCTTCTTCCCGGCTGGCCTGGTGCTCTACTGGACGGTCAACAACATCCTCTCGATCACCCAGCAGTGGTGGATCACCCGCAAGGTCGTCGCTCAGGACGAAGAGAAGGGATCGACCTCCTAGCGTGCTGACGAGGGTGCGGCCGTGACCAGTGACACCATTGCGGCTCCGGCAACCCCCCCCGGAGAGGGTGGAATCGGCGTCATACGTATATCCGGTCCCGCGGCCGGGGCAATTGCCGAGGCGGTCGCCGGTCCCCTGCCGCCTCCGCGCGAGGCGCATTTCCGCACCTTTCGCGATGCTGACGGCGAGGCCCTGGATCACGGTCTGGTGCTGTTCTTCCCGGGGCCGAACTCGTACACCGGCGAGAATGTAGTGGAACTCCAGGGTCATGGCGGTCCGGTGGTGGTGGATCGGGTTCTGCAACGGGTACTGGGTCTCGAGGCTCGGTTGGCGGAACCCGGCGAATTCAGCCAGCGTGCCTTTCTGAACGGCCGCATGGATCTCACCCAGGCGGAGGCGGTGGCCGACCTCATCGGTAGCCAGAGTGTGGCGGCGGCGCGATCGGCGATGCGCTCACTGGAGGGGGTCTTCGGCGAAACCGTCGAGGGGCTGGCCACGGCGATCTTCGAATTGCGGGTTCGGGTGGAGGCCCTGCTGGATTTCCCCGACGACGAGATCGAGATGGAGCTGGAGGCTCACGGGGAAGAGCTCGGGCGGCTCGCCGCGCGTGTGGCCGAGGTCCGACGGGAGGCCGGACGCGGTCGGGTGCTGGCCGAAGGGCTGCGAACCGTGATCATCGGTGCCCCCAATGCCGGCAAATCGAGCCTGATGAACGCGCTGAGTCGGCGCGAGAGCGCCATCGTGACCGATATCCCGGGGACCACGCGGGATCTGCTGCGGGAACGGGTGGTCCTGGGCGGCGTGGCCCTTGAACTCATGGATACCGCCGGAATCCACGCCACCGATGACCCCATCGAGCAGGCCGGGATCGCCCGCGCCGAGGGTGCGCTGGCCAGCGCCGACCTCGTCCTGCACGTGATCGACGACACTGAACCGCGTGCGGCGACCACCGTGGATGCCTTGTGTTCGCAACACGGCGATTCGGTCACGGCGTGGCTGACCCTCCACAACAAGATCGATCGCACGAGCCGCCCCGCCGGGGAGATCGAGGGCAACCCGGATCGCCTGGCCATCTCGGCCGACAGCGGCGCCGGGCTCGATGTCCTGGCCGAACGCGTGGGCCGACTGGCGGGAGCCACCGACGGCGGAGACGGCTTCCTGGCTCGCCGACGGCATGTGGAGGCGCTGAACCAGGTTGCCGGGGCCCTGGAACGGGCCGGGGAGCAATGGCGGGCCGGTGGCGCGCTGGAACTGGTGGCGGAGGACCTGCGCCGGGCCCACGAGGCCCTCGGCACGATCACCGGACGGGTCACAAGCGAAGACCTGCTCGGCGGCATCTTTTCCAGTTTCTGTATCGGCAAGTAGCGGCGCGGCGCGTCGAGGAGCGATCAGGTGGACAGTTTCGGCGAACAGGACGTCATCGTGATCGGTGGTGGCCACGCGGGCACCGAGGCGGCACTGGCGGCCGCGCGCACGGGTGCGCGCGTTCTCCTGATCAGTCACAATCTCGATACCATCGGGCAGATGAGCTGCAATCCGGCCATCGGCGGCATCGGCAAGGGCCATCTGGTCCGCGAGATCGATGCCCTGGGCGGACTGATGGCGCACGCCGCCGATGCCGCCGGGATCCAGTTCCGTGTTCTCAATCGAAGCAAGGGCCCGGCGGTGCGCGCCACCCGGGCCCAGGCCGATCGGGAACTCTACCGCCGCGCCATCCGCCAGGGCCTTGCGGCCGAGCCACGGGTGGCCCAATTGCAGGCCGGGGTCGAGGATCTCCTCGTGGAGGGCGCGCGGGTAACCGGGGTGGTGACCCACCTTGGAGAATTCCTCCACGCCCCGACCGTGATCCTGACCACCGGCACCTTCCTTGGTGGTCGCATCCACATCGGTGACGCGCAGAGTCCGGGGGGGCGCGCCGGCGATCCGCCGGCCACGGCCCTGGCGGCACGGCTGCGGGAACTGGGACTCGGGGTGGGCCGGCTGAAAACCGGAACCCCGCCGCGCCTGGACGCCCGAACCATCGATTATACGCAATTGGTGGAACAGCCCGGTGACGACCCGGTGCCGGTCTTCTCGTACATGGGATGTGTCGAGGACCACCCCCGGCAGGTGCCGTGTCACCTCGCACGGACCACGCCCGAGACCCACGATCTGATCCGGGCCGCGCTGGACCGCTCGCCGCTGTACAGCGGGGCCATCGACAGCACCGGTCCGCGCTACTGCCCGTCGATCGAGGACAAGGTGGTTCGATTCGCGGACCGCGACAGCCACTCCATCTTCGTCGAACCGGAGGGCCTGAGCAGCGCCGAGGTCTATCCCAACGGCATCTCCACCAGTCTGCCGTGGGATGTGCAGCAGGCGGTGGTTCACAGCATTCCCGGATTCGAGAGGGTGCGGATCACCCGGCCCGGGTACGCCATCGAGTACGATTATCTCGACCCGCGCGGGTTGCGCCCCTCGCTGGAGAGCCGGGAGCTCGACGGCCTCTATCTCGCCGGCCAGATCAACGGCACCACCGGCTATGAGGAGGCGGCGGCCCAGGGGCTGCTGGCCGGCCTCAACGCCGCTCGCGCCGGCCGCGGGGAGGCCCCGTGGACACCGGGACGGGAACAGGCCTACCTGGGCGTGCTGGTGGACGATCTGATCACGCGCGGGACCAACGAGCCCTATCGGATGTTCACCAGCCGCGCGGAGTACCGGCTGTTGCTGCGCGAGGACAACGCCGACGCGCGCCTGACACCCGTCGGCCACGAACTGGGGCTGGTGGATGCGCAGCGCATGGCGGCCTTCGAGACCAAGCAGGCGGCCGTGACCCGCGAGCGTGAGAGGCTGGCCGGGGCGTTGATCCGCCCGGCCGCAGTGGACGAGGCCACCACAGCGCGCGTGCTCGGCGCCCCTCTTTCCCGGGAACAGACGCTGGAGGACCTGCTGCGTCGCCCCGATACCGACTACCATGCCCTGCACGAACTCGAAGGCGCCGGAGCCCCGGTGACCGACGACGTGGTCGCCGAACAGGTGACCATCCAGATCCGCTATGCCGGCTACATCGAGCGCCAGTTGCACGAGATCGAGCGCCAGCGCGGGCACGAGGAAACGCGGATCCCGGAGGGCCTGGATTTCCACGGAGTGGCGGGGCTTTCCACCGAGGTGGCCGAGCGGCTCACAGCGCATCGGCCCGCGACCCTGGGCCAGGCGGGACGACTGGAGGGGGTTACGCCGGCGGCATTGTCGCTGTTGCTGGTCCATCTGCGGCGGGGTGGCAATGATGCCACCGAAGACAGGGTGGGCCGATCCCGTGAGCGGAGCTGACCAGCAGGTGGAGGCGCGGGCGCGGCGTCTCGATGCCGGTCTCGAAGCATTGGGGATCGCGGCGGATGCGGAGGCGCGGCAACGCCTGCTGGACTACCTGGCGATGATGGTCCGCTGGAACCGGATCCACAATCTCACGGCGGTGCGCGACCCGCTGGCCATGGTGGACCGCCACTTGTTGGATTCGCTGGCGGGGTTGCCCTGGCTACCCCCCGGCCGACTGGTGGATCTGGGAACGGGTGCCGGGCTTCCGGGGATTCCCATCGCCATCATGGAACCCGATCGACCGGTCGCCCTTGTCGACAGTGCGGTCAAGCGGACCCGCTTTCTGACTCAAGTGGTGGGAAGCCTCGGACTGAGCCGGGTCACGGTGCACCACTCCCGCGGAGAGGATTACGTCCCCGAGGCTCCGTGTGATGTCGTGGTGGCCCGAGCGGTCACCCACCTGGACGGGTTGGTGAAACTGGCGGCGCCAATGCTCGCCGAACAGGGAAGCATCGTGGCCTGGAAGGGGGCATGGCCGGAGCCGGAAGGTCCCCCGGGGCCGGACGTGCTTGTGGAGTCTGCGGATCGGGTGGTGGTTCCGGGCGAGGATGGAGAGCGACATATCGTTGTCGCTCGGCCCCGGCTGTGTTAAACGGGTATACCAGCATCCCGGGGAGGCGGGAACATGACCAAGACAATCGCAGTGACCAATCAGAAGGGTGGGGTCGGCAAGACCACCACCAGCGTCAATCTGGCGGCATCACTGGTGGCGACCCATCGGCGGGTGCTCCTGATCGACATGGATCCACAGGGCAATGCGACCATGGGAAGCGGGGTCGACAAGCGTCAGCTGGAACGCTCGACGTATGATGTGCTGCTCGGAGACAGCCCGGTCGGGGAGGCCCTCGTCAAGGAGACCGGAGGCGGCTATCATCTGCTGCCGTCGAATGCCGATCTGACTGCCGCCGAGGTGGACCTGCTCGAGGTACAGGGCCGCGAGACGCGCCTGCGCACCGCCCTTGAGGGCGCGGGGTCGGAGTACGACTACATCATCATCGACTGCCCACCGGCGTTGAACATGCTGACGGTGAACGCCCTGGCCGCCGCCAGTACCGTGATGATCCCGATGCAGTGCGAATACTACGCCCTGGAGGGGCTGACCGCCCTGCTCGATACCATTCGCCGGATCCAGGAGCGGGTGAACCCCGGACTGGAGGTCGAGGGCCTGCTGCGAACCATGTTCGATCCACGCAACCGGCTGGCCTCCGATGTCTCCCAGCAGTTGACCGAGCACTTCGGCGGCAAGGTGTACCGCACGGTGATCCCGCGCAACGTGCGGCTGGCGGAGGCACCGAGCTACGGTCTTCCGGTCCTGACCTACGACAAGGGATCGCGCGGCGCGCAGTCGTACCTGGCACTGGCCGGCGAGATGCTGCGCAACGAAGGGAACGCCGAGAAACAACCGGCCTGAGTGGATGGATGACGGAGAGTGAAGACAGCACCATGAGTGGACGCAAACGCGGTCTCGGACGCGGCCTGGACGCCCTGTTGTCGGCACCGGAGCCGACCGTCGAAGAGGTGGTGGAACGGGGCGAACGACTGGAGAACCTGCCGCTGGAGACCATCCGGCGCGGCCGCTATCAGCCGCGCCGGGAGATGGACCCCGATGCCCTGGAGGCCCTCGCCCACTCCATCCGGATGCAGGGCGTGGTTCAGCCCGTGGTGGTGCGGCCGGTGGACGAGGCCGAGGGCGAATACGAACTCATCGCCGGCGAGCGTCGCTGGCGAGCGGCCCAGATGGCGGAACTGGAAACCATCCCGGCGGTGGTCCGACCGGTTCCCGATCAGGCCGCCATGGCGATCGGCCTGATCGAGAACATCCAGCGCGAACAGCTGAACCCGTTGGAAGAGGCCTTCGCCTTTCACCGGTTGATCGAAGAATTCGAATTGACCCATCATCAGGTGGCAGAAGCAGTCGGCCGCTCGCGCGTGGCCGTGACCAACTACCTGAGATTGCTGGAACTCACCGGTGAGGCCAAGGAGCTGGTGGAAAACGGCCAGCTCGACATGGGTCATGCCCGTGCTCTGCTGGCCGTGCGTGGTGGGACGCAGGTTCAGGCTGCACGCAAGGTGGCGGAATCGGGTTTGTCGGTGCGCGAAACCGAGCGGCTGGTCCAGGCGCTGTTGTCAGACGAGCCGAGTGAAGGCGAGGGGGCCGACAAACCGGCGCCTTCCACTGGCGGAGAGCGGGATGCCGACGTTCAGCGTCTGGAGCGCTCCCTGGCGGAACAGCTCGGGGCGCCGGTGAAGATCCAGTACAACCGCTCGGGCAAGGGACGTTTGGTGATCAGCTACAACAGCCTCGAAGAACTCGACGGCATCCTTCGCCACGTCGGAGGTGGCGAAGGATTCGAGGGGCCGTAATGGCCTTTTCATCGAAAAGACATTTGACCCTGTACTTCGCATCCTCTTATAATCCGCGGCTGCTGTTGGGTGGTAGCTTGACGAGGGGGCGTTGCATGCCCGGACAAGGGGCATCCCGGTGGACAGGGTGTGACTGACAATCGCCCGGGAAACGCGGTTGCTCCGGTGCAGTTCAGCCGCCGCGCCGTGGGTGTCATTCTGGGGATTCAATTCGGATTGATGCTGCTGGCCGCAGGGGCGCTGTTTCTGCTGGGGCATGTGAACGCCGCCGAGTCGGCACTGATGGGAGGGGGTATCAGTGTCGCAAGCACGCTGTATTTTGCTCTGCGGGTCTTTGTGGGGACGCGCGGGCTGCCGGTGGACAAGCTGGTTCGGCGTTTCTACTCCGCCGAAGCACAGAAGCTCGTTCTGACCGTGGCCCTGTTCGCCATCGTCATAGCGACGATGGAAGTGAACTTCCTGGCGATGTTCCTGACGTACATGGTCACGCTCGTCGCCTTCTGGCTCGCTCTGCTACCCGCCCTTACCGGCCCTGAATACTGAAATTCATCGCGACTGCAAGAGAGTTTGAGCATGGCATCCGAGAACCCGAACGCAGGTGAATACATCCAGCACCACCTGGGCCATCTGTCCATTGGTGAAGGATTCTGGGCCATCCACCTGGACACCATGTTCTTTTCGATTCTGCTGGGCGCGGTTTTTCTGTTCATCTTCCACCGTGCTGCGCGCAAGGCCACAAGCGGAGTTCCGAGCGGGCTCCTGAATGTTGCCGAAATACTGGTGGAGTTCGTGGATCAACAGGTGAAGGACACCTTCCACGGCAAGAGCAATCTCATTGCACCGCTGGCTCTGACGATCCTCGTCTGGGTCTTCCTGATGAACCTGGTCAAGCTGCTGCCGTACGATCTGGTTCCGTACCTGACCACCATACCGTACTTCAAGGAGATGGGCCTGACCCATCTGCGCATCAATCCGACCTCGGACGTCAACGCGACCTTCGGGATGTCCATCGCGGTCTTCCTGCTGATCCTGTTCTACAGCGTCAAGGTGAAAGGTTTCGGAGGCTTCGGTAAGGAAATGATCCTGCAGCCGTTCGGTAAATGGTTCATCCCGTTCAACTTCGTACTGAAGGTGGTGGAAGAGGTCGCGAAGCCGGTCTCGCTCTCGCTGCGACTGTTCGGCAACATGTACGCGGGCGGCCTGATCTTCACGCTGATCGCACTGCTGCCGTGGTGGGCCATCTGGACGCTGGGGCTGCCGTGGTCACTGTTCAAGCTGCTGATCATCACGCTGCAGGCCTTCATCTTCATGGTCCTGACCATCGTCTACCTGAGCATGGCCCACGAGGACCACTGATTTCGTATCGCGTGCGGGACCGGATTGGCCGGTACCCGCGACAGTTCAACCCGTAACCTTGACTTTCAAGACCCTGGAGGAACCAATGGAATCCGCACTCGCACTCGCAAACGTTGAGGGTATGACCGCCATCGCCGTGGGCCTGATCCTGGGCCTCGGCGCCCTCGGTACCGCCATTGGCTTCGGCCTGCTGGGCGGCCGTTTCCTGGAAGGCGCCGCGCGTCAGCCGGAGATGGTGCCGATGCTGCAGGTGAAGATGTTCATCGTCGCCGGTCTGCTCGACGCCGTGACCATGATCGGTGTGGGTCTGGCCCTGTTCTTCACCTTCGCCAACCCCTTCAGCGCCGCGGTCGCAGGCTGATCAACACGACAGCCACGCGATCCAGAGCATACGTGTCAATCGATAACCAGGGGGTGGCAACGTGAATATCAATCTCACGCTGCTTGGCCAGATGATTACCTTCGCGCTTCTGGTCTGGGTGACCATGAAGTACATATGGCCGCCGATCATGGAGGCCATGCAGGAGCGTCAGAAGAAGATCGCCGATGGCCTGGCGGCCGCGGAGCGCGGCGAGAATGAGCAGAAGCTGGCCGAGGAACGGGCCAAGCAGTTGATTCACGAGGCCAAGCAGGAGGCAAGCGAGATCGTGGGCCAGGCGCGCAAGCGCTCCAATGAGATCGTCGAACAGGCGCAGACGACCGCGCGTGAAGAGGCCGACCGGATCAAGGAGTCGGCCGAGGCGGAGATGGAACAGGAACTCAACCGGGCGCGAGAGGAACTGCGCAAGCAGGTGGGTAGCCTGGCCGTCGCCGGCGCCGAGCGGATCCTGCAGAAGGAGATCGACGCCAAGGCCCACGAGAAGGTCGTCGACGACCTTGTGGCGCAGATCTAGGTGACCGAACATGGCTGAACTCACCACGACCGCGCGGCCGTACGCCAAAGCGGTATTCGAACTGGCCGAGGCCGGGGGCGACTATGAACGCTGGTCGAACCAGCTCCGGTTCCTGGCCGCAGTGGCCGCCGATGATGCGATGGCGAGTCGTCTCGACAATCCGCGGCTGACTCGAGCCAGCCTCGCCGAGCTGATCTGCGGCATCGGCGAAGGGCAGCTGGACGAGGACGGACGCAATCTGGTCCGCCTGCTGGCGGAGAACCGTCGCCTGCGTCTTCTGCCGGCCATTGCCCCGCTCTACGAGGAGCTCCGGGGCGAGGCCCAGGGAACCGTCGGGGCCCGCGTCACCGCAGCCATGCCGGTTTCCGATGCCCAGCAGAAGGCCATCGCCACCGCTCTGAAGACACGCCTGGGTCGCGAAGTGGAGCTCGAATGCGACGTGGATGAAGCACTCATTGGCGGTGCCGTGATTCGGGCCGGCGACCTGGTCATCGACGGCTCCGTGACCGGCCGCTTGAAGCAAATGGCGAGCAGCCTGCGGCACTAACCGGACCGAATTGAGAGGAATGCAAGCATGCAATTGAATCCTGCCGAGATCAGCGATCTCATCAAGAAGCGCATCGAGAATTTCGATGCCGTCGCCGAGGCGCGAAACGAGGGCACCATTGTCAGCATCGCTGATGGCATCGCCCGTATACACGGTCTGGCGGACATCATGTCCGGCGAGATGATCGAATTCCCGGGCGAGGTCTACGGCATGGCGCTGAACCTCGAACGCGACTCGGTCGGTGCCGTGGTGCTGGGTGATGCGGATCACATCACCGAGGGTGATACCGTGAAGGCCACTGGCCGGATCCTCGAGGTCCCGGTCGGCAAGGACATGCTCGGACGCGTCGTGAATTCGCTGGGTGCTCCGCTCGACGGCAAGGGTCCCATCGAAGACGAAGGGACCTCCCCCATCGAGAAGATCGCCCCGGGGGTCATCGACCGGCAGGGTGTCGACCAGCCGCTGCAGACCGGTATCAAGGCGATCGACGCCATGGTTCCTGTGGGCCGCGGTCAGCGTGAGTTGATCATCGGCGATCGCCAGACCGGCAAGACCGCCGTCGGAATCGATGCGATCATCAATCAGAAGGGTACGGGCGTTAAGTGCATCTACGTCGCCGTGGGCCAGAAGGCTTCCTCGGTGGCCAGCGTGGTGAGCCGCCTCGAGGAGCACGGGGCGCTGGAACATACCATTGTGGTCAGCGCCAGTGCCGCCGACCCGGCCTCCATGCAGTACATTGCCCCGTACGCCGGCTGCGCCATGGGCGAATACTTCCGTGATCGCGGCGAGGATGCCCTGGTGGTCTACGACGACCTGACCAAGCAGGCGTGGGCCTATCGCCAGGTGTCGCTGCTGCTGAAGCGGCCGCCGGGACGCGAGGCCTATCCGGGTGATGTCTTCTATCTGCATTCGCGTCTGCTGGAGCGCGCCGCGCGGGTCAATGCCGACTATGTCGAGCGCATGACCAACGGCGAAGTGAAGGGCAAGACCGGTTCGCTGACCGCCCTGCCGATCATCGAGACGCAGGCGGGTGACGTGTCGGCCTTCGTGCCCACCAACGTGATCTCCATCACCGACGGTCAGATCTTCCTGGAGAGTGACCTCTTCAATTCCGGGATTCGCCCCGCCATCAACGCCGGCCTGTCGGTCTCGCGTGTCGGCGGCGCGGCCCAGACCAAGATCATCAAGAAGCTGGGTGGCGGCGTGCGCCTTTCTCTGGCGCAGTACCGTGAGCTGGCGGCCTTTGCGCAGTTCGCCTCCGACCTGGACGAGCACACTCGCAAGCAGCTGGATCGCGGCAAGCGCGTTACCGAGTTGATGAAGCAGGGGCAGTACTCACCGCTGTCGATCGGTCTGATGGCCGCGTCCCTCTTTGCGGCAGAGAAGGGCTACCTCGACGACGTCGACGACGACAAGGTGGTGCCGTTCGAGGCCGCACTGCACGACTACATGAAGTCCCAGCAGACCGATCTCATCGCGAAGATCAACGAGGCCGGCGACTTCAACGACGAGATCGAATCCGGGATGGCCAAGGCCATCGAAGATTTCAAGGCCAACAACGCTTGGTAAACCGGGAGTAGACCGATGGCCGGCGCGAAGGAGATTCGCTCTCAGATCAAGAGCATCCAGAATACCCAGAAGATCACCAAGGCCATGGAGATGGTCGCCGCATCGAAAATGCGCAAGGCGCAGGATCGGATGGAGGCGACCCGGCCGTACGCCAGCAAGATGGCGCAGGTGATCGGGCATCTGGCCAATGCGCACCCGGAATATCGCCATCCGTTCATGGAAGAGCGTGAGGCGAACCGGGTGGGTTTCGTCACTGTATCCACCGATCGGGGTCTCTGCGGCGGGCTGAACGTCAATCTGTTCCGGAGCACGCTCAATGCCGTGCGTGAGTGGGACAGTCAGGGCGTGGAAATGGACCACGCGGTGTTCGGTACCAAGGGGACGCAGTTCATCAGGCGGATCGGCGGCAACATCGTCTCCAGCGCCACGAACCTGGGGGATCGGCCGGGTCTGGACGACATCATCGGGACCGTGAAGGTGATGCTGGACGCCTATATGGAAGGCCGGATCGACCGGCTCTTCCTGGCGAAGAACACCTTCGTGAACACCATGAGCCAGACGCCGAATGTGGTCCAGCTGCTGCCGTTGCCGAAAGCCGAAGATGACGAACTCAAGCATCACTGGGACTACATCTACGAGCCCGAGGCGCAGGTTGTTCTGGATGATCTGCTGACGCGCTACATCGAGGCGCAGGTCTATCAGGCGGTGGTCGAGAATGTCGCCTCCGAGATGGCGGCCCGTATGGTCGCTATGAAGGCGGCCTCCGATAACGCCGGCGACATGATCGGTGACCTGCAGATGGCCTACAACAAGGCCCGTCAGGCGGCAATCACGCAGGAGCTGTCGGAAATCGTCTCTGGCGCCGCTGCGGTCTAGTGCCGCCGGTAACCGAATTCGAGCGGAATTAAGGGGTTCCAAACATGAGTAATGGAAAGGTCGTACAAATCATCGGCGCCGTGGTGGACATCGAGTTCGATCGCGACCATGTGCCGAAGGTCTACAATGCCCTGCGCATCGAGAGCGAGGACCTCGTTCTCGAGGTGCAGCAGCAGCTCGGCGACGGTGTGGTCCGCACCATCGCCCTCGGATCCACCGAGGGGCTGAAGCGCGGCGCCGAGGTCACCGATACCGGCGCCGCCATCAACGTGCCGGTGGGTACGGGGACCCTTGGGCGCATCATGGATGTTCTGGGTCGTCCGATCGACCAGGAAGGCCCGGTTCAGTCCGAAGAGACCTGGTCCATCCATCGCAAGCCCCCGAGCTACGAAGAACAGGCTGGTTCCACCGAACTGCTCGAGACGGGCATCAAGGTCATCGACCTGCTCTGCCCCTTCGCCAAGGGTGGCAAGGTCGGCCTGTTCGGCGGCGCCGGCGTGGGCAAGACCGTGAACATGATGGAGCTCATCCGCAACATCGCCATCGAGCACAGCGGCTACTCCGTGTTCGCCGGTGTCGGTGAGCGTACTCGTGAGGGGAACGACTTCTATCACGAGATGAAGGACTCCAACGTTCTCGACAAGGTCGCTCTGGTCTACGGGCAGATGAACGAGCCGCCGGGCAACCGTCTGCGCGTCGCCCTGACCGGTCTGACCATGGCGGAATACTTCCGCGACGAGGGTCGTGATGTGCTGATGTTCATCGATAACATCTACCGTTACACCCTGGCCGGTACCGAGGTTTCAGCCCTGCTTGGCCGCATGCCTTCGGCGGTGGGCTACCAGCCGACCCTGGCCGAGGAAATGGGCATGCTCCAGGAGCGCATTACCTCGACCAAGAAGGGTTCCATTACTTCCATCCAGGCGGTCTACGTCCCTGCGGACGACCTGACCGACCCGGCGCCGGCCACGACCTTCGCTCACCTGGACGCCACCGTGGTGCTGTCGCGGCAGATCGCCGAGCTCGGCATCTACCCGGCCGTGGACCCGCTGGACTCGACCAGTCGTCAGCTCGACCCGCAGATCATCGGCAACGAGCACTATGATACGGCCCGCAGCGTGCAGAACGTGCTGCAGCGCTACAAGGAGCTCAAGGACATCATTGCCATCCTCGGTATGGACGAGCTGTCGGAAGAGGACAAGCTGAGCGTGGCGCGAGCCCGCAAGATACAGCGCTACCTCTCGCAGCCGTTCTTCGTCGCCGAGGTGTTCACGGGGGCCCCGGGCAAGTACGTCTCTCTGAACGACACCATTCGCGGCTTCAAGGGCATCGTCGAGGGCGAGTATGACGACCTCCCCGAGCAGGCCTTCTACATGGTCGGCTCCATCGAAGAGGCCGTCGAGAAGTCCAAGAACCTGTAAGGGGACACCGTTATGGCTACGACCATGCATGTGGACATCGTCAGCGCCGAGGCGGAGATCTTCTCCGGCACGGCCGAGATGCTCACCGCTCAGGCCGATGACGGCGAGGTGGGTATCATGCCCCGCCACGCCGCCTATCTTGCGCGGCTGCGGCCCGGTGAGGTGACGGTGACCCTCCAGGGCGGTGAGCGCCAGGGCTTCTACGTCTCCGGCGGGATGCTCGAAGTGCAACCCCACGTCACCACGGTCCTTGCCGACACGGCGGTACGGGCGAGGGACCTGGACGAGGCGCAGGCTGTTCAGGCGAAGGAAGCCGCCGAAAAGGCCATGGCCGATCAGAAGGACAAGGTCGATTACGCCAAGGCTCAGGCCGAACTGGTTGAGGCTGCGGCCAAGCTGCAGACCATCCAGCGGATGCGCAGCCGCGGCAGCTGAACGCCGCCACCGACCGGTGGACGCTATGTCCAATGCAGAGAGGGCGGCCGCATCGTGCGGGCTGCCCTCTTTGCTTTACGGCGTCGGGCGACCTGCTCGGACAGGGCCTGAATTGACGGAGGAAACAGGAACGCATGTCCGAACCACTGAGCATCATCATTCTGGCGGCGGGCGAAGGATCGCGCATGCATTCGCGCGTACCCAAGGTTCTTCATCCGGTCGGCCCCTGTTCCATGCTGGCACATGTGGTTACCACCGCCAGGAGCCTTGACCCCACGGCCATCCACGTCGTCCATGGGCATTCCGGGGAGACCGTGCGAGCGGCCATGGCGGATGTGGATGCGGCCGACTCGCCTGCCCTGACCTGGGTTCGGCAAGAGGAACAGCTCGGCACCGCTCACGCGGTCGCTCAGGCGCTCCCGCTGGTCCCGGATGAGCATCGTGTGCTGGTCCTCTACGGTGATGTTCCCCTCGTGACCTGCGAAACACTGGCGCGACTGGATAACGCCGCCGCTAACAGCGGTCTGGCCATTCTGACCGCCCACATGACCGATCCCGCCGGGTATGGTCGCATCCTCCGGGACGATTCCGGCTATGTGGCCGCCATCGTCGAGGAACGCGATGCGACGGATACCCAGCGCGCCATCCACGAGACCAACACCGGTATGCTCGGTGCCCGCGCCCGCGAACTCAAGGACTGGCTCGCCCGCATCGGCAACGACAATGCCCAGGGCGAGTACTACCTGACCGATTCCGTCGCCCTGGCCGTGGCCGATGGCTTCGCCCCGGCCGCCGTTGTCACCCCCGATCACCGCGAGGCCAGCGGAGTGAACAATCGAGTCCAACTGGCCGAAACCGAGGGCATCTGGCGTCAGCGCCAGGCCGAGGCCCTGATGCTCGCCGGTGTGACCCTGCGCGATCCGGCACGGGTGGATGTCCGCGGCGAGGTGGAATGTGGCTGTGATGTCGTTCTCGACGTCGGCGTGGTCATCGAAGGCAGGGTGGAACTCGGCGATGGGGTCCACGTCGGCCCCTACACCGTCCTGCGCGACTGTCGTCTCTCCGCGGGCACGGTGGTCGAAGGCCACTGTGTCATCGAGGGCGCGACCACCGGCGGTGGCGCGAGCGTCGGCCCGTTCGCTCGCCTGCGCCCCGGCGCCTCCCTCGACGAATCGGCCAAAGTGGGCAACTTCGTCGAGGTCAAGGCAAGCCACATCGGGCGGGGCTCCAAGGTAAACCACCTGGCGTACATCGGAGATACCCGAATGGGGCAGGATGTGAACATCGGCGCCGGTACCATTACCTGCAACTACGATGGAGCCAACAAGCACGCGACCACGATCGGGGACGACGTCTTCGTCGGCTCCGACTGTCAGCTGGTGGCGCCCGTCGATATCGGTGACGGCGCAACCATCGGGGCCGGCACGACCCTGACCCGGGATGCCCCGGCCGGACAGCTCACGCTCAGTCGAACGAAGGCGCGGACCCTCGCCGACTGGAAGCGGCCGGAGAAGACCGGCGGCAACGGGAAGGGGGATTAGCCATGTGCGGAATCGTCGGAGCCGTAGCCGAGCGCGACGTCGTCCCGATCCTCATGGAGGGATTGCGACGGCTGGAGTATCGCGGCTATGACTCCGCCGGTCTGGTGGTTGCCGACGAGCAGGGTCGCCTGGGGCGCCAGCGTGCCATGGGCAAGGTCAGCGCCCTCCAGGAGCGGCTGGACGCCGACCCGCTCCATGGGTATACCGGCATCGCCCACACGCGCTGGGCCACCCACGGCGCGCCGTCGGAGAACAACGCCCACCCGCACATCTGCAACAATGCCATCGCCGTGGTGCACAACGGCATCATCGAGAACCACGAGGCGCTGCGCGAAGCGCAGATCGTGGCCGGGTACCGGTTTACCTCGCAGACCGACACCGAAGTCGTCGCCCACCAGATCCACCACCACCGCGAGCAGGGGGACGATCTGCTGGCCGCCGTGCGGCATACCGTCGGCGATCTGGAGGGCGCCTACGCCCTCGGGGTGGTCAGCGACGCCGAGCCGGGCCGGTTGGTGGCGACCCGCCGGGGCAGTCCGCTGGTGGTCGGCATCGGCATCGGTGAGCACTTCATCGCCTCGGATGTCGCCGCCCTCCTCCCGGTCACCCAGCGATTCATCTTCCTGGAAGAGGGCGATGTGGTCGATCTGCGCCGCGATCGCTACCGGATCCTCGACGCCGACGGGCGCGAGGTCGAGCGCCCCGTCCAGGAATCGGAGCTGACCGCCAGCGCGGTGGAGCGCGGCCACTACCGGCACTTCATGCTCAAGGAGATCCACGAGCAGCCCCGCGCCATTGCCGATACCCTGGAGGGCCGCCTCGGCGACGGGCGTGTCTTCGAGGAGGCCTTCGGACCGCGGGCCGCCGAGACCTTCGAGCGGGTCGAGGCGGTCCAGATCCTCGCCTGCGGAACCAGCTACCACGCCGGGATGGTGGCGCGGTACTGGATCGAGGCGCTGGCCGGGATCCCGTGTCAGGTCGAGGTGGCGAGCGAATTTCGCTACCGCAGGGCGGTGGTGCGGTCGAACACCCTGGTGGTCACCATTTCGCAGTCGGGTGAGACCGCCGATACCCTGGCGGCGCTGCGCCATCTTCGCCAGCGGAACGCCTGCCCGAGCCTGGCCATCTGCAATGTCGCCGAGAGCTCGTTGGTGCGCGAGTCCGATCTCGTGCTGATGACCCGCGCCGGCCCCGAGATCGGGGTCGCCTCGACCAAGGCCTTTACCACCCAGCTCACCGCCCTGCTGATGCTGGCCGCCGTGCTGGCCCATCGCAACGGCATTGATGCCGGGACCGAGGCGGCCCTGGTTCAGGCCCTGGAGTCGCTGCCCGGCCACATGGAGCGTGCGCTCGAGCTGGATGGGGCCATCGAGGCGCTGGCTGAAGGCTTCGCCGACCGCCACCACAGCCTCTTCCTGGGGCGTGGCGCCCTCTATCCGGTGGCCATGGAGGGGGCACTGAAACTCAAGGAGATCTCCTACATCCACGCCGAAGCCTACCCCGCCGGGGAGCTCAAGCATGGCCCGCTGGCGCTCGTGGATGCCGACATGCCGGTGGTCACCGTGGCGCCCAATGACGACCTGCTGGACAAGCTGAAATCCAACCTCCAGGAGGTGCGCGCCCGGGGCGGCCAGCTCATCGTGTTCGCCGATGGCGAGGTCAGCCTCGGCGAGGGCATGGAGGCGCTGCCGCTGGCCACCGTCCCCGAACTGGTCGCACCCATGGTCTACACGGTTCCTCTCCAGCTGCTCGCCTACCACGTGGCGGTGATCAAGGGCACCGATGTGGACCAGCCGCGCAACCTGGCCAAGTCGGTGACCGTGGAATAAGCATTGGCCCGCCACGGCGCGTTACGGGTACCATGAGGGCATGGACGTCACCGAACTCATCGACCCCCTCAACGAGGCCCAGCGCGACGCCGTCGCCGGCCCCACCGGCCATACCCTGGTGGTGGCCGGCGCCGGCAGCGGCAAGACCCGCGTACTGGTCCACCGCATCGCCTGGCTCATCCGCGCCGAGGGGGTCTCTCCCTTCGCGATCCTGGCGGTGACCTTCACCAACAAGGCCGCCGCCGAAATGCGCGGGCGCATCGAGGACCTCGTCGGACTCCCCTCGAGCGGCCTCTGGGTGGGGACCTTCCACGGCCTCGCCCACCGCCTGCTGCGCCAGCACCATGCCGAGGCCGACCTGCCGGCGACCTTCCAGATCCTCGACAGCGCCGATCAGCAGCGGCTGGTCAAGCGGGTGATCCAGGAGCAGGGGCTGGACGACTCGCGCTGGCCGGTTCGCACCGTTCAGGGGTTCATCAACGCCCGCAAGGACGACGGCCAGCGCCCCGACGCCATCGATGATGGCGGCGATCCCTACCAGCGCACCCTGGTGATGCTCTACCGCGCCTACGAGGAGGCGTGCCGTCGCGCCGGGCTGGTGGACTTCGCCGAGCTGCTGCTGCGCGCCTTCGAACTGTGGCGCGAGAACCCGGACCTGCTCGACCACTACCGCCAGCGCTTCCGCCACATCCTGGTGGACGAGTTCCAGGACACCAACGCCATCCAGTACGCCTGGCTGCGCCTGCTCGCCGGTGACAGCGGCACTCTGTTCGCCGTCGGCGACGACGATCAGTCGATCTATGGCTGGCGCGGCGCCCGGGTGGAGAACATCCGCCGCTACGAGCGCGATTTCCCCGGGGTGCGTACCGTCCGTCTGGAGCAGAACTACCGCTCCACCGGCCACATCCTCGGGGCCGCCAACCACCTGATTGCCCGCAATCCGGAACGGCTCGGCAAGGAGCTCTGGACCGCCATCGGCGAGGGCGAGCCGGTGCAGCTCTACGACGCCTTCAACGAGAACGACGAGGCGCGCTTCGTGGCCCGGCGTATCCACCAGTGGATGGACGACGGCGGTCGGCGTGACGACTGCGCCATCCTCTACCGCTCCAACGCCCAGTCGCGGATCTTCGAGGAGGTGATGGTCCAGACCGGAACGCCCTACCGGATCTATGGCGGTCCGCGCTTCTTCGAACGTGCCGAGATCAAGGACCTGCTCGCCTACCTGCGCCTGGCGGTGAACACCGACGACGACGCCGCCTTCGAGCGGATCGTCAATACACCGACGCGGGGCATCGGCTCGCGCACCGTGGACGGTCTGCGCGAACTGGCGCGGGCGCGGGGTATCAGCCTGTGGCGCGCCACCGGCGAGGCGCTGGAGGAGAACCATCTGCCGGCCCGCGCCGCCGGCGCGGTGCGCCGCTTTCGCGAGCTGGTGGAGGGGCTGGCCGAGGCGATGGTCGACCGCGACCTCGGCGAGCAGGTGGACCGCGCCCGCGAGGCCAGCGGTCTGGTGGCCCACTATCGCAAGGAAAAGGGCGAGAAGGGCCAGGCGCGCATCGACAACCTGGACGAACTGATCAACGCCGCCCGCGCGTTCGAGGTGGAGCAGGCGCCGGATGCCGACGAGGCCCTGAGCGCCTTCCTCAACCACGCCGCCCTGGAGGCCGGGGACGCTCAGGCCGATGCCGGCGAGGACTGCATCCACATGATGACGCTGCACTCCGCCAAGGGGCTGGAGTTCCCGCTGGTCTTCCTGGTCGGCATGGAAGAGGGTCTCTTCCCCCATCGCATGGCGCTGGACGACGGTGGTCGGCTGGAGGAGGAGCGACGCCTCTGCTATGTCGGCATGACCCGCGCCATGCGCCTGCTCTACCTCTGCCGGGCGGAGTCGCGGCGGCTGCACGGCAAGGAGGAGCGCAATCGCCCCTCCCGCTTCCTGGGGGAGCTGCCGCCGGAGCACACCGAGTCGGTTCGACTGGGGGGCGGCGCGGGTTCGGCGGCGGGCTCGCCGGCCGGCGAAGGGATGGTGGTGGAGCTGGGCCAGCGGGTCCACCACCCCTCCTTTGGGCCGGGCGTGGTCATGGACTACGAGGGCCAGGGGGCCAATGTCCGCATCTACGTCAATTTCGACGAGGTGGGCAGCAAGTGGCTGGTGCTGGCCTACGCTCAGCTGGAAGCCGGGGTCTGAGTCGCGGGTGAACCGGCCTCAGACCGCCGCGCGCTGTTGCGGCCAGAGTTTACGCAGGGCGCGTTCCTCGCGGATCCGGCGCTGCAGGATGGCCCGGAAGACGGTGGGATCCTTGGTGTGGGTCAGCTCGCCGGCGCGCGGGAAATGCAGATCGCCCAGCCGCGACAGCCAGAAGCGCAGTGCCGCCGCCCGCAACATCACCGGCCACGCCCCGCGCTCGATGGGGTGGAACGGCCGGACCGCCTGATACGCCTCGAGCAGTGCCGTGACCCGCTCCGGGTCGAGCCCGCCGCTGTCATCGGAACACCAGTCGTTGACCGTAATGGCGACATCGTAGAGCCAGACATCGCTGCATGCGTAGTAGAAGTCGATGATGCCGGTGAGGTGCTCGCCCTGAAAGAGGGCGTTGTCACGGAACAAGTCGGCGTGGATGACCCCGGAGGGCAGATCCTGCACACGGAACAGCGACTGGAAGCGGAGCTCCTCCTCCAGCAGTTCGGTATCGTTGCTGTCCAGGTGCCCCTCCAGCTTGTCCGCCATCTCCTTCCACCAGCGCGGTCCGCGCGGGTTGTCGCGGTGTCGCGGGAATGTGGAGCCGGCCTGATGGAGTTGCGCCAGTCCGGTGCCGATGGCGGTGCAGTGGGCGACATCGGGGTGGTCGAGACTGGAGCCGTGGAGGCGCGTGACCAGAGCCGCCGGACGTCCCTTGAACTCCTGCAAGGCCTGATCGTGCCGATCCACAACCGGGTGCGGTGCCGGCACGCCGTGCTCGGCCAGGTGGCCCATCAGTTCCAGGAAATAGGGTAGCTCGTCGGCTTCGAACTGTTCGAACAGGGTGAGGATCAGCTCATGGGTCTCCGTGGAGACGTAGTAGTTGGTGTTCTCGATCCCGGCCGAAATCCCGCGATAATCCACCAGCGCTCCGATCTCGTAGCGCGCGAGGAACTCCCTGAGTTCGTCCTGTTCGATTCGCGTGTATACCGACATGCCGGCTTCGATCCAGACGTTGGGGCCACGGGGCCGAATGGGTTACCAGCGGAAGAGGATCCACTGATTGACACTGAAGGCGTCGAGTTCGTTCCGCCGCGAGTTCAGCTCACCGTCACCGTTGGTGTCCACGAGGTAGTACGGCGGGCCGTTGCGCGGAACGATCTTGATCATTCGGACCTCGCCCCCGACCCGGTATTCCTCGATGGTCGCGCCGTCACCGGGGACGATGGTCACCTCGGCATCAGGGATGGAACCGGGCTCGACTTCCGGCACCGGCAGCGAATCCTCGGCACCGGCGCTGGCGGCATGGAGGAAAGTTGCGGCCAGGGTGGTGAACAGCAGTCTCTTCATGGTTTAACCAGTCGCTCGCGTGGGTTCAGAGATCCAGCAGGATCTCCCGTTCTTCAGCGGAAGGCTCGAAGCCCCGGTTTTCATAGTGGTCGAAGATAGCATCCACCACCTCTTCGGGCTTGTCCACAACCTGAACCAGTTCCATGTCCTCGGCGTTGATCATCCCCTCGCTGACCATGCGGTCTGCCAGCCAGTCCAGCAGGCCGTGCCAGAAGTCGCCGTGGACCAGGATGATCGGGATCCGGCGGGTCTTGCCGGTCTGCACCAGGGTCATGATCTCCGCCAGTTCATCCAGGGTGCCGAAGCCGCCCGGCAGGACCACATAGGCCGCGGCGTACTTCACGAACATCACCTTGCGCGAGAAGAAGTGGCGGAACGACAGGGCGATGTCCTGGTAGCCGTTGCCCGACTGCTCGTGCGGCAACTGGATGTTCAGCCCGATGGAGGGCGACTTGCCTTCGAAGGCGCCCTTGTTGGCCGCCTCCATGATGCCCGGGCCGCCGCCGCTGACCACCGAGAAGCCCGATTCCGACAGGGCGAAGGCGATGGCCTCGGCGGACTGGTAGTACGGGTGATCGGAGGCCATGCGCGCCGATCCGAAGATGCTCACCGAGGGCTTGATCCGGGCCAGTCGTTCGAAGCCTTCGACGAACTCCGCCATGATCTGGAAAATTTTCCAGGACTCGCGATTGAGCATGGCGTCGTTCACCGGCGACAGTCCGGTGTGGTCGTGGGGTGGCAGCTTGGTCATCGCTTCGGCTCCGGGTGGCGCGCCGCTCGCGCCCCTTGTCAGGAGCGCGATTTTACACGCTTGAGCTCGTCTGAGACATAATGGGCGTTTTCCAGCCGAGGGGAAGACCATGTCCGGCCCAGACCAGCCACTGATCCTCGTGGACGGATCGTCCTACCTGTACCGCGCTTATCACGCCATGCCGGCGCTGACCAGCGCCGATGGCGAGGCCACCGGCGCCACCTACGGCGTGGTGAACATGCTGCGGCGCCTGTTGCGCGATTATCAGCCGGAACGCATGGCCGTGGTTTTCGATGCCCCGGGGCGAACCTTCCGCGACGACATCTACGCCGACTACAAGGCCAATCGGCCACCGATGCCCGACGAACTCGCCCGCCAGATCCCGGACATTCATACTCTGGTGAAGGCGATGGGGCTGCCCTTGATCCAGCACGACGGGGTCGAGGCGGACGACGTCATCGCCACCCTCGCCCGTCGCGCCGCGGCCGCCGACGAATCGGTGGTCATCTCCACCGGCGACAAGGATCTGGCCCAGCTGGTGGACGACCACGTTACCCTGGTCAATACCATGACCGACACGGTTCTCGACCCGGAGAGCGTGGTGGAGAAGTTCGGCGTACCACCGGAGCGGATCATCGATTACCTTGCCCTGGTCGGCGACACCTCCGACAACATCCCGGGCGTGCCCGGGGTCGGGCCGAAGACGGCCGTGAAGTGGCTGGAGGCCCACGGCGATCTGGACGCGATCATTGCCGCCGCCCCGGAGATGAAGGGCAAGGTGGCGGAGAACCTGCGGGCCCATCTGGACCAGTTGCCGCGCAGCCGTGAACTGGTGACCGTCCGGGACGACCTCGATCTCGGGGTGGCCCCGGAGGACCTGGCGCGACGGGAACCCGACACCGAGACCCTGCGCGAATGCTACCAGCGGCTGGGCTTTCGCACCTGGCTGGGCGAGATCGAGGGCGAAGCCGGGGCGGGCAGCGTCGACCGTGCAGAGGTGGCCGGAGCGGAACCCGAACCGGTGGAAGTGGTCACCGACCCCGAAACCCTGGCTGCGTGGGTACGGCGTCTGGAAGCGGCCGAATGGGTGGTCCTCGATACCGAGACCACCAGCCTCGATTACATGCGCGCCGATCTGGTCGGCATCGGGGTCGCCGATGGCGATGGCGGGGCGTACATCCCGATGGCTCACGCCTTCCCCGGTGACGAAGACCAGATGGACCGGGCCACGGTCCTCGAGGCTCTGGGGCCGCTGCTGCGCGATCCGGAACGTCCGAAACTCGGCCACAACCTGAAGTACGACCTCTCCGTTCTGGCCCGCGCCGGCGTGGAGATGGTCGGCGTGGCCCACGACACCATGCTGGAGTCCTACGTCCTCGACAGCACCGGCAGCCGCCACGACATGGATACCCTCGCCGGCAAGTATCTCGGCCGCGAAACCACCTCCTTCGAGGCCGTCGCCGGCAAGGGCGCCAAACAGTTGACGTTCGACCAGATCCCGCTGGAGGTGGCGGCCCCGTATGCGGTGGAGGACGTCATCGTGACCCGGGATCTGCACCACCGGCTATGGCCGGATCTGGAACGCACCGGTCGGCTGGCGGAACTCTACCGAACGGTGGAGATGCCGCTGGTGCCGGTGCTCTCGCGCATGGAGCGCACCGGTGTACGCATCGACTGCGACCACCTCCACGGCCTGAGCGGCGAGCTGGAGGAGCAGATGGCGAGGCTGGAGCGCGCGGCGCACGACGCCGCCGGCCAGCCATTCAACCTCGCGTCGCCGAAGCAGATCCAGACCATCCTGTTCGAGGAGCAGGGTCTACCGGTGCGTCAGCGCACCCCCAAGGGGCAGCCCTCCACCGCCGAGGCGGTGCTCCAGGAACTGGCCGACGACGGGTACGAACTGCCACGTCTGATCATCGAGCACAGAGGCTACGCCAAACTGAAGTCGACCTACACCGACAAGCTCCCGGAACTGGTTCACCCGGACACCGGCCGCATCCACACCTCCTTCCACCAGGCGGTGACCGCCACCGGCCGGCTGTCCTCGGCGGATCCGAACCTGCAGAACATCCCCATTCGCAGTGAAACCGGACGGCGCATCCGGGAGGCGTTCACCGCGCCCCCGGGCTACTGCATCGTGGCCGCCGACTACTCCCAGATCGAACTCCGGATCATGGCCCACCTCTCCGGCGACGCGGGACTGCTGCGCGCCTTCGCCGCGGGCGTCGACATCCATCGGGCGACCGCCGCCGAGGTCTTCGGCGTCGCCACGGACGCCGTGGACGGGGAGCAGCGACGCGCCGCCAAGGCGATCAACTTCGGCCTGATCTACGGCATGTCGGCCTGGGGGCTGGCACGCCAGCTCGGCATCGAGCGCGACGAGGCGCAGGCCTACGTGGATCGCTATTTCGAGCGCTATCCCGGCGTGCGGGCCTACATGGACCGGACCCGCGAGGTGGCGCGGGATCAGGGCTTCGTCGAGACCGTTTTCGGCCGCCGCCTGCACCTGCCCGACATTCGCTCCGGCAACGGCCAGCGTCGCCAGTACGCCGAGCGCACGGCGATCAACGCCCCCATGCAGGGCACTGCCGCCGACCTGATCAAGCGCGCGATGATCACTGTGGACGCCTGGCTGCAGGGCGACGATGCCCCGGATGCCCGCATGGTGCTCCAGGTCCATGACGAACTGGTGTTCGAGGTGGCCGTCGACGAGGTGGCGGCGTTCCGGGAGCCGCTGATGGACCGGATGACCGCAGCGGGCGAGCTGGCGGTCCCGCTGGAGGTGGAAGTCGGCAGCGGCGACACCTGGGGTGCGGCGCACTGAGCGGTACGGCCGGCCCGACGGAAATTCGGGTCTTCCGTGAACTTTCCCGGATCCCGGCAGTCTCACTGATTGAGATGGGACGTCTGAGCCATTCCACCTCCCCTTGCCCGGGTGTATCCCGCCCGGGCCCTTCGCGCCCCGCTTCACCTTCCCCGGAGCGGGGCGTTTTTTGTCCGCTGATCCGGCTCGGGCTATTTCCCCTGACCACCGAGTTGCAGGTCGAGCCAGGCGCCGAGGCGGCGACGGGCGTTGTCGAGGCCGATGCCGTGGGTCGCGGAGAAGGGCAGGAATTCGGCGTCGGGGTAGTCACCGGCGGCGGTGCGCGCCTTTTTCGCGGCCTGGGCGCGACGGCCGCTGCCGAGCTTGTCGGCCTTGCTGAGCAGGACCAGGACGGGGAGGCCGGCCGCCCGTGCCCAGTCGAGCAACTGCCACTCTTCCGCCTGCGGGTCGCGACGGATGTCCATCACCAGGACGAGGCCGCGCAGGGATTCGCGGGTGGTGAGGTAGCGGCCGAGGGTTTCGGCCCAGTGCTCCTTGAGTTTGAGCGGGACTTTGGCATAGCCGTAGCCGGGGAGGTCGGCCAGGCGATGGTCGGCGTCCCAGGCGAAGATGTTGATCTGCTGGGTGCGACCCGGCGCCTTGCTGGTGCGCGCGATCCCCTTCTGGCCGGTGATGGCGTTGATGGCGCTGGACTTGCCGGAGTTGGAGCGGCCGGCGAAGACCACCTCGGCCCCGGTGTCGCCGGGAAGCTGGCCGAGCCGGTGGGCGCCGACAACGAAGTCGAGTCGACCGGTTCGGGGCGCGCCCTGGTGCGGGGTCTGGTCTGTCATGGTGCGGTCGGTTGCCCTGTTGCGGGGGTGGGTGGATGGGCCGTCAAGTTGACCCACCCGCGGGGGTGGTATAGAGTCTGCGCGGATTTGACCCGGCGCGCAGGTCGAATACGCCCTGTCTGAGGGAGTCATCATAAAGCGGGCGGGGCGTCAGGCAAAGCCGCGCTCCACCGGGACATGCGCCGCGGCCGGTAACCGGTTCCAACGTTGGGGATATGGCAGATGAAGAAGACAGCGATAGCAGCAGCACTCTTTGTGACGGGCGCCTTCGGCGCGGCCCACGCCTTCGACGGCGATCCCGAAGCGGGTCAGGAGCTGTCCAGCACCTGTGTGGCCTGCCACCAGGAGGACGGCAACAGCTCCAACCCCGAGTACCCGAAGATCGCCGGACAGCATCCCGGCTACATGTACAAGCAGCTGAGCGAGTTCAAGTCCGGCGAGCGCGAGGATGCCACCATGGCCGGCATGGTCGCGAATCTGAGCGAACAGGACATGCGCGACCTGGCGGCCTACTACGCCGATCAGGACGTGGAACTCGGTGTGGCCGACGAGGAACTGGTGGATCTCGGCGAGCGGATCTATCGCAATGGCAATCCGGAGACCGGCGTCGCCGCCTGCATGGCCTGCCACGGCCCGGCTGGCGAGGGTAACGCCCCGGCCCGGTTCCCGGCGCTGAATGGCCAGCACGCCGATTACACCGCACTCCAGCTGGAGAACTTCGGTGACGGTGTCCGGGCCAATGATCCGGGCCGGATGATGCGTGACGTCGCCGCGCGTTTGAGCGAAGAAGAGATCGAGGCCGTTGCCTCCTACATCCAGGGACTGACGCGCTAACCCGTTCCCCGGTTGAAGAAAGGGTGGCCCGCGGGTCACCCTTTTTTTTGCTTCAGTGATGTGAAACTTCCCCCGGACCGGTCTGTCTCACGTAGAATGTCCGAGTCTTTCAATCAACGATTGAGCGCAGCAGCCCATGGCAGAGAACAAGAACCGCACCCACCGGTCTCTCGGCAGTACGATCCTCGAATTCCTCGGTTCCATGAACCTGGCCATCACCCTGTTGATCGTGCTGGCCGTTGCCTCGGTCATCGGGACCGTCCTGCAGCAGAGCCAGCCCTATCAGGACTACCAGATCAAGTTTGGTCCCTTCTGGTTCGAGGTGTTCCGGGTGCTGGGGCTCTACGACGTCTACGGGGCGATCTGGTTCCTGCTGATCCTGACCTTTCTGGTCCTGTCCGTCTCCGTCTGTGTCTGGCGGCATACGCCGAGCATGTTGCGCGAGATGCGCCATTTCCGTCTGGACCCGCAACTGAAGTCGCTGAAGTCGATGCGGAACAGCCGCTCGGCCACTCTGGACGAACCACCGGAGAAGGTGGCCGAGCGCGCCGAGGAGACCCTGCGCGAGGCGGGGTACCGGATCCGGCGCCACGAGAAGGACGACCATCTGGTGGTGGCCGGGATGCGCGGCGGTGCCAACCGCATCGGCTACATCCTGGCCCACGTCTCCATCGTGGTCATCTGCGTCGGCGCCCTCATCGACGGCAATGTGGCCCTGAAGATCGCCGAGATGACCGGCCGGGTCTCCATCGAGACCCGCGACATCCCGGCTTCCGAGGTGCCACCGGAGTCCACCCTCGGACCGGAGACCGCCGCTTTCCGGGGCAATGTCACCATCCCCGAGGGGGCCGGCGCGGATCTCCTCTTTCTGAACATGCGCAACGGGTACTTCGTGCAGAAGCTCCCCTTCCGGGTTGAACTGGAAGAGTTCCGTGTGAAGCACTACCCCTCCGGGAAGCCGAAATCCTTCGAGAGCGACATCGTGGTCCACGATCCGGAGCTGGATGAGCCGTTACGCAAGACCATCAGTGTCAACGACCCGCTCGTCCATCGTGGCATCTCCATCTATCAGGCTTCGTTCGAGGATGGCGGCTCCGAGCTGAATCTCACCGCGATCCCGTTGTCCGGGTCGCCGGAGAATCGGTTCCCCATCGAAGGAGTGACGGTGCGCGATTCCGTTACCATCAGTGTGGGCGAACGGCGGCTCACCATGGAGCTGCGTGATTTCGAAGTGCACAACGTCGAGAGCGCCCCGGAGGGTTCCGGGAGCCGTTTCCGCAACTACGGACCGAGCTTCACCTATGTGCTGCGCGAGGACGACGGCAGTTCGCGGGAGTTCGAGACCTTCATGCTGCCGGCGGAATTCGATGGGCGTCACTTCTATGTGAGCGGCATGCGCGAAGCCTCGGATCAGCCCATGCGCTGGTTGCACCTGCCCGCCAACCCGCGGACTGGCGGGCTGGATCGGTTCCTGGCCCTGCGCGGTCTGATGATGGATGGAGACCGTGTCCGCGATGCCACCGAGGGGTATGTGGATCAACGGATGGGCCGGCTGGAGGGCGAACAGCGCGAGGCGACCATCGACGGGGCCACGCGCATCGTGGCCGCCTTCAACCGGGGCGGTATCGACGGGGTGATGCGCAACGTCGAACGCATGGCCGCCGACGAACGTGAGGCCGAACGCATGGGTCAGCTCTATCGCCGCATCCTGGACGGGGTGGCCAGCCGGCTCTATAACCAGGTTCTGGAGTCCGAGGGGATCGAAGTCAGTGGTCGCGACATGGCGGAAGAGGACATCAACTTCTATTCCGACGCCATCGAGGCCATGGCGGCCCTGCCTCGCTACGGTGCGCCTTTCTTCCTGGAGCTGGAGGACTTTGATCACCGACAGGCGTCCGGGTTGCAGATTGCGAAGGCCCCTGGTGAGAATGTCGTTTACCTGGGCAGTCTGTTGCTGGTCGTCGGACTCTTCCAGATGTTCTACGTGGCCCATCGTCGAGTCTGGGTCCGGCTGGACAGGAGCGGGAACGGGACCGAAGGGGTCATCGCGGGAAGCACCAATCGCCATCCGCGCGACTTCAGCGGTGAATTCGAAAAAATGGCCGAACGGGTCGTTGGGCAACGGCCGTCGTCGACCGATGGAGCATGAGGTGAATCATCCATGAGTGCAGCACAGAGCGGGCACGATAACGAACAGCCGATGCGGCCCAACAACTGGCGTCCCGAAGGGCCGCTTGACTGGGGCTGGGCGGCTCTGGTGGTGGTCGTCGCGGCCATCGCGCTGGCGATCTTCGCCGACATGATGAACCACTACGATATCGGCATCCTCGTCATTACCGCCGGCTTCCTGATCCCGTTCGGCTGGTACTGGCGATCGTTCGCGTACTACAGCATTGCCGTCGCTGTACTCGCGACCCTCGCGGTCCTCCTCTACGGCGGGGATCCGGATCGCGGGGAAAGCAGCTTCTTTCTTCAATTTATCCTGAAGAGCCAGTCCGCCGTGGTCTGGATGAGTTCACTCTACATCCTCGCGACGGTGGCCTACTTCGCCGGTCTGGTCGGGCGTTCCGCCTTTGCCGAGCGCGTCGGCTCGGCACTCACCTGGATGGCGACGGTCATGGGGCTCGTGGGGCTGTTCGTGCGCTGGCGCGAGAGCCACATGCTGGGGCCGGACATGGGCTACATTCCGGTGAGCAACCTCTACGAGGTCTTCATCGTGTTCGCCGTGGTCACGGCCCTCATCTATCTCTTCTACGAACAGCGCTTTCGTACCCGAGCGCTCGGCGGCTTCGTGCTGCTGGTAATCTCGTCGGCGGTGATCTTCCTGCTCTGGTACGGAGCGAGTCGCGGCGCGAACGAACTCGAGCCGTTGATCCCCGCGCTGCAGAGCTGGTGGATGACCATCCACGTTCCGGCCAACTTCATCGGATACGGCGGTTTCGCCATTGCGTCGATGATCGCCGTTGCCTACCTCATCGCCGAGCGGCGGCGGAGTCATGGCAACGAAGGCGCGATCGTCGCCCGGCTTCCGAGCCTGGAAGCGATGGATGACCTGATGTACAAGGCCATTGCACTGGGCTTCGTCTTCTTCACCATCGCCACCATTCTCGGGGCGATGTGGGCCGCCGAGGCATGGGGCGGTTACTGGTCGTGGGACCCGAAGGAGACCTGGGCGCTCATCGTCTGGCTGAACTACGCGGCGTGGCTGCACATGCGCTTTTCCAGGGGCTGGCGGGGCACGACGCTGGCCTGGTGGGCGATCATCGGGCTGTTCATCACGCTGTTCGCCTTCCTGGGCGTGAACATGTTCCTGTCGGGGCTGCATTCCTACGGGGAGTTGTAGGAGGCCGGGTCGAGTCTTCGGGATTGTGGGCTCCGGAGGGGGCTCGGACCCGGCGCCCTCGACCCCGGAGGGCCTCCGTGAATGCATCCGTGCAGGCTCGACGGCCGCATCCCTGCGGACGACGCCCTCCGGTCGCGAGGGCGTCGGTTCGTGGATGCACCTGGCCGGTCGGTCCCGTCAGCGGCGTCCGCCGTAGCCGTAGAAATACTGGTTCAGGCTGGTGACGTCGGTGCTCACCTCGCGGAACAGGTGGTCGAGGCTGACGATGGCGTGCTCGAGCAGGTTCACGGCGATGTAGGGGTGTTCCACCCGCAGCCGGAGGTACATGGTCCGTGGCATCTTCAGGACCTGGGTGTCCTCGTCCCGGGCGACCATGCGCACTGAACGAGGCTGGCGGTCGAAGAACGACATTTCGCCCATCATCTCACCGCTGCGGATCCGGCCGAGCTCGGTGCCCTCGGGGCCACCGGCCGATTGCAGAGTCGCCTCACCGCGGACGACGAAATAGAGGGCTTCACCCACTTCGCCGACATCGGCAATGACGTCTCCCTCGGCGAGATTCACCAGTTCCATGTAGTCCAGCAGAGTACGCACCTCCTTCACGGTGAGGGATTCGCAGAGGTACTGCTGGCAGAGGAAGTCGGTCAGCTGCTGGGTGTCTTGATCGGTCATCGCGTGGCCTCCGGTTGGTATCGGAGCAAGGATACCCCAGCCGACGCAGGTACAAAACGGCTGTGGAAACCGGCTCGGGGGTGGTGCACCATGGGAGCGATTCGCGCGGCGCGCCGGTTGCCGCATTGCCTGCCAACAAGAAAGGAGGAGTCGTCCATGTCCATGATTCCAGCCCGCGCGCGCGCGGCCGCTGTCGGAAGTCTGGTGGTGCTGGCGGCCGCTCTCGGATTCCCGGGGATCGCCGCCGCCTTTGACGAGGGGATCGACTACGAACGCCTTGAACAGCCCCTGAGCACCATCGACCACAAGCGCGACGTTCAGGTGACGGAGGTCTTCTGGTACGGCTGCCCCCACTGCAACCGGATCCGGGGGCCGTTCGGGGAGTGGGCCGACGGGCTGGCGGACGACGTGCGCGTGGAACACATGCCGGTGGTCTTCAATCAGCGGGTGGAGCCTCATGCGCGCGCCTACTACGCGGCGGAGTTGCTGGGGATCGAGGACAAGACCCACGCGGCGATTTTCGAGGCCATTCACGAGGAGGGTCGCGATCTGAACTCCGCGCGCGCCATTGCCGACTTCTTCTCCGACTACGGCGTCGAAGCGGACAAGGCCGAGCGGACTCTGGACTCCTTCGGTGTGGCCACCAAGCTGCGTCGGGCGCGATCCGTGACGCGACGGGCCGGTATCGAGGGCGTGCCGTCCTTCGTGGTCGCCGGAGAATACGTCACCTCGTTGTCACAGCACGGCGGCACCGAGCGGCTGTTCGAAGTGCTAGACTATCTGATAGAAGAAGCGCGCAGCGAACGGGCCGAGTAGGTCCGGAATCAGGTCACATCGGTACGGGGGATTCCATGAAGGCCGCGGAACTGTTCATCAAGTGCCTCGAGAGCGAGGGCGTGGAATACATCTTCGGGCTCCCCGGCGAGGAGAACCTGGACCTCATGGATGCGGTGCTGGATTCACCCATTCAGTTCATCACCACCCGCCATGAACAGGGCGCCGCCTTCATGGCCGATGTCTACGGTCGGCTCACCGGCCGCGCCGGGGTCTGTCTGGCGACCCTCGGACCAGGGGCGACCAACCTCATCACCGGCGTGGCCGACGCCAACATGGACCACGCGCCGCTGGTGGCCATCGCCGGGCAGGCGGCTACCAACCGGCTGCACAAGGAATCTCATCAGGTTCTGAACCTGCAGCAGATGTTTCACCCCATCACCAAGTATTCGTCACAGTTGCTGACCCCGAACATCATCACCGAGGTGGTGCGCAAGGCGTTCAAGCTGGCGCAATCGGAGAAGACCGGGGCCTGTTTCATCGAGTTCCCCGAGAACATCGCCGAGATGCCCATCGACGACACCCCCTTGCCGAAGCGCCAACCGGTGGCACCCGAGCCGCCGGCCGACCGCGTGGATGCCGCCGCCGAGGCCATATCGGAAGCGCGCAATCCGATCATCCTTGCCGGCAACGGGGTGATCCGGGCGAAGGCGTGGCAGCAGTTGGCGGACTTCGCCGAGCGACTGAACATCCCGGTGGCCAATACCTTCATGGCCAAGGGGGTGATCCCGTTCAAGCACCCCATGGCTCTGGGCTCTGCCGGACTGCAGGCGAAGGACTACGTGTCTTGTGGCTTCGATCGCGCCGACGTGATCATCTGCATCGGCTACGACCTGGTCGAATACCATCCGTGGCTCTGGCATCCAACCCGTGATCGCCGGATCATCCACATCGACAACACCCCGGCGGAAGTGGACGCGTACTACTCGGTTGATGTCGGTGTGAACGGCGACATCAAGCACAGCCTGATGCGCATCGGTGCGCAGGCGACACCGCGTACCGGGCACCAGGCACGGTCCTTGCGCGAGGCGCTGATCGAGGACATGAACGAGCACTCCGAGGACACCAGCTTCCCGGTGAAGCCACAGAAACTGATCTGGGATCTGCGCACCGCCATGGCGCTCGAGGACATCGCCCTCTGCGATGTCGGCGCCCACAAGATGTGGATGGCGCGGATGTTCCGCTGCGAGTACCCCAACACCTGCATCATTTCCAACGGCTTCGCCTCCATGGGGATTGCCCTGCCGGGGGCCATCGCCGCCAAGATGGCGTACCCCGAGGTCAATGTCGTGGCGGTTACCGGCGACGCCGGCTTCCTGATGAACTCCCAGGAGATCGAGACCGCGGTGCGACTCGGAATCTCCATGGTGATCCTGGTCTGGAACGATCAGGGCTACGGCCTGATCGAGTGGAAACAGCTCAACACCTTCGGTCGTCCCTCCCACATCGACTTCAACAACCCCGACTTCATTCAATTCGCCGAATCCTTCGGGGCGAAGGGCTACCGGGTGGAGCGCACCGAGGACCTGCTGCCGACCCTGAAGCAGGCGCTGGCCGACGACGGCGTGGTGGTGGTCGACTGCCCGGTGGACTACTCGGAGAACCTGAAGCTCACCGGCAAGCTCGGGGAGATGGTCTGCCCGCTGTGAGCCGCGAGATGTCATGAGCGATGCCGCCGTAGCCCTCGGGGGAGCCGAGGAAACGACAACGCCCGGTTCCATCCTGCGCCTGCTCTCCTACAACGTGCAGGTCGGGATCGCCACACGCCGGGCGCAGGACTACGTGGTCCACTCCTGGAAGCACGTCCTGCCCCACGCCGATCGCTTCGACAACCTGGACAAGGTGGCGAGGCTGCTGCGCGGTTACGACATCGTCGGTCTGCAGGAGGTCGACGGGGGCAGCCTGCGTTCCAACTTCGTCAATCTCACCGAGTACCTGGCGAGGAAGGCCGACTTTCGCTTCTGGCACCACCGGGTGAATCGGCGCATGGGCCGTTTCGCTCAGCACGCCTCCGGCCTGCTGTCGCGCGTGGAGCCCGCCGAGATGGGCGAGAAGCGCCTCCCCGGCCTCATCCCCGGGCGCGGCGTGACCATGGCCCGTTACGGCCACCGCGATCACGCCCTGGTGGTCCTGAACATCCACCTGGCCCTGTCGCGCCGGGCGCGGGTGCAGCAGCTCGGCTACGTCGCCGAGATGCTGAAGGAATACCCCCACGGCGTGGTCATGGGCGACATGAACTGCCGCCCCGACAGCCCGGAGATGCGCCGCTTCTTCCGCGACACCACCCTTCACGAACCCACCGAGAAGTTCGCCACCTTCCCCAGCTGGCAACCGGAGCGCAACATCGACCACATCCTGGTTACCGAGGGGTTGACGGTGACGCGGGCCGAGGTGCTGAACCATTCGTACTCCGATCATCTGCCCATCGCCATGGAGGTGCGGGTGCCGGAGGAGGTCAAGCTCACCGGGCTCTGAATGCACCGGTCTGGTGCAGGGGTGCCGGATTCTTGTGCGGGCCGTGGTTGGTCGCGCGACGACAGTCCGTTTCGGGGGTCGGCGGTGCGCGCGCCCGGGGACGCCGTGAATACCTCCCTGTAGGCTCTCAGCGGCCATCCATGGCCGCTGAAGCCCCCGGCCCGCGCCCCGCCGACCCCCGAAACGGCCCGCCGTCGCGCTCGTGGCGGCACGGGACATGCAAGGAGGGCGTCGGCCGGATCGATCGGTTTGCTTTCCGTCTCCGGAGGTCGGGTGGCGGGGTACTTGGGCTCGGCTCCCGGGGGCTTCAGCGGTCATGGATGGCCGCTGAGAGCCTACAGGGAGGTATTCACGGCGTCCCCCGGGAGCCGAGTCCAAGTACCCCGCCGCCCGACCTCCGGAGACGGAACGCCGCCTTCGAATCGATCGAATTCCAAACGCCGATCCACAGCAACAAGCGGGAACGCACCCATGACCGATCTGGAACAAACCCTCACCACCAACCGCGCCGGCCTGATGGCCCTCCTCGACGCGCCGATGCGGGAGGTCGCCGACGCCGCCGCCATGGCCTGGGGCAGCGACGGTCTGGACCAGGCCCTGATCCGCGCCGGCGCTGACCTTCCCCGCTGCCGCCTGCTCTATGCGCTGGACCCCGAGGGTCGCCAGTGCTCCGGCAACATCAACGGCGCCAGCGTGGCCCACGAATGGCGCGGCCAGGACCTCTCCGACCGGCCCTACCTGGCCGGACTGCTGCCCTATCAGGGGATGGTCCTGTCACCGGTCTACATCAGCCAGCGCAGCCTGGTGCCGTGTCTCACCGCCGTGGTCGCCGTGCGTGAACGCGAGCGCCTGCTCGGTTTTGTTGCCGCCGACTTCCACATCAGCGAGCTACCGGCCGCCGACAACCGCCTCCACGATCACGCCGAGGGCCACCGTCAATTTCGTGGCGATCCCGCCATCCGGGGTGGCCTGTTCGCCCAGACCCGCAACGAGAGCCTGATGGACCGGAACATGGCCACGGTCCTGCCACTGGTGGAGAGCCTCATCCACCACCACGGCGTCTTCCACGCCAAGCTCCACTTCTCCAGCACCCGCATGACCCTGTGGCACGTGGACGACCCGTACAACTACCAGGTCCACGCCGGCAGCGAAGCCGTCTCCCCCAACCTCGCCATGGCCTATCCACGCCGGCGCTATCCCGAACGCGCGCGAATCGCTGCCCAGCGCATCCGCAGCGTCTTCCACCGCTTCCAGGCCCTGCGCGAGGCCGACGAGACCATCTACCTTCGCTCCGGATCCCTGAACGTGATCAACGGCAAGGTCGGCTTGAACTTCTCCTGCGACGGCGCCCACTACATGACCGCCGACGAGTTCCTGACCCGCGATCTGGATTACTGGATGGGACCCGGCGCAACCAGAGGCATGGCCCGACACGCAACAAGCGCGAGTACGGAAGGGTGATGGCGGCGGTCGGAAAGCTCAGCGCCGCCAGAACCACGGCGTCAGCAACAGCAGCAGACTGAAGATCTCCAGCCGCCCCAGGACCATCGTGAACGCCAGCAGGAGTTTGGCCGAATCGGTCAGATAGTCGAAGTGGGAGTACACGTCGCCCAGACCGGGTCCCAGGTTGTTGATGGTCGCGGCCACCGCCGAGAACGCCGTGACCTGGTCCACCCCGGTCGCCATCAGCAGCAGCATGATGATGGTGAAACTGGCCACATAGGCGGCGAAGAAGCCCCAGACCGCGTCGATGATGCGCGGCGGGATGGAGCGGCCGCCCATCTTCACCGGAACCTGGGCGTTGGGATGGGCCAGCCGCTTCAGCTCCCGGACCCCCTGGAGCACCAGCAGCACCACCCGCATCACCTTCATGCCGCCGCCAGTGGAACCGCCGCTGGCGCCGATGAAGCTGGCGAAGATCAGCAGCACCGGAAGGAAGCTCGGCCACGCAGCGAAATCGACGGTGGCAAAGCCGGCGGTGGTGCCGACGGAGACCGCCTGGAACAGGCCGTGGCGCAGCGTTTCGAAGAAGGTGCCGTAGATTTGTGCCCAGTACAGGTAGCCGATGATGATGGCCGCGAGCCCGAACATGATCCCCAGAAACGCCACGCACTCGGTATCGCGCAGGTAGTTGCGCAGGGTGCGCCCGCGCCAGGCGGTGAAATGGAGGGTGAAGTTGATCCCGGCCAGCAGCATGAAGAAGACGGTGATGAACTGCACCGTCGGACCGAAATAGCCCATGCTGGCGTCGTGGGTGGAGAAGCCGCCGATGGCCACGGTGGAGAAGGCGTGGCCGATCGCGTCGAACGGGGTCATCCCGGCCAGCCAGAAGGCGAGACCGGCGGCAATGGTCAGGGTCAGGTAGATGTACCACAGCGCCTTGGCCGTCTCCGCGATGCGCGGGGTGAGCTTGCTCTCCTTCATCGGCCCCGCCAGTTCCGCGCGGTAGAGCTGCATGCCGCCGATGCCGAGCATTGGCAGGATGGCCACCGCCAGCACGATGATCCCCATGCCGCCGAGCCACTGCAGTTGCTGGCGGTAGAACAGGATCGAATGCGGCATCTGGTCGAGGCCGGAGAGGACCGTCGAGCCGGTGGTGGTCAGCCCCGAAGTCGCCTCGAACACCGCGTTGGCCACCGTGAACTGCGGGTTGTCCCAGAGCAGGAAGGGGACCGCGGCGAACAGCGACAGCACGATCCAGAACAGCGACACCACCAGGAAGCCGTCGCGGGTTCGTAGATCGGAGCGGCAGCGGTACACCGGCAGCCAGAGGACCAGGCCCGCCAGCAGGGTCACGCCGAAGGCGCCGAGGAAGGGGTTCACCGCCTCGCCGCCGTAGAGCAGACCCACCACCGCCGGAGGCAGGTGGGTCGAGCTGAAGATGATCAGCAGCAGGCCGATGATGCGCTGGACGGCGGCGTATTGCATGGCGTCAGATGAAGGTCACGGCGACCTGGAAGAGCCGCTCCACTCGGGGAATGTAGCGCTTGTCCACCAGGAAGAGGATGACGTGATCGTCCGCCTCGATGCGGGTGTCGTGGTGGGCGATGAGCACCTCCTCGCCGCGGACGATGGCGCCGATGGTGGTCCCGGGCGGCAGTTCAAGCTCGTCGACTCGGCGGCCGACCACTCGGGAGGAGCCCCTGTCGCCGTGGGCCACCGCCTCGATGGCCTCCGCCGCGCCCCGGCGCAGGGAGTGGACCATGACCACGTCGCCGCGCCGCACATGGGTCAGCAGGCTGCCGATGGTCGCCTGCTGCGGCGAGATGGCGATGTCGATCTCGCCCGACTCCACCAGGTCGACATAGGAGGCGCGGTTGATCAGCGACATCACCTTGCGCGCCCCGAGCCGCTTGGCCAGCATCGACGACAGGATGTTCGCCTCGTCGTCGTTGGTCAGCGCCACGTAGACGTCGGTCTGCTCGATGTTCTCTTCCAGCAGCAGTTCTTCGTCGGCGGCGTCCCCGAGCAGCACGATGGTCTTGCCGAGTTCCTCGGATATCTTCGCCGAACGACGGCGATTGTGGTCGATCAGCTTCACCTGGTAGCGGCTCTCGAGGGACTTGGCGAGGCTGCGCCCGATGTTGCCGCCCCCGGCGATGACCACCCGCTTGTTCGGCTTGTCCAGCCGCCGCATCTCGCCCATCACCGCGCGGATGTCGCCGCGGGCGGCGATGAAGAAGATCTCGTCCTCGGCCTGGATCACCGTGCCGCCCTCGGGGATGATCGGCTGGCCGTCGCGGAAGATCGCCGCCACGCGCGTCTCCAGACCGGGCATGTGCTCGCGCAGGGCCTTCAGCTCGTGGCCGACCAGCGGTCCGCCGTAGTAGGCCTTCACCGCCACCAGCTGGACCTTGCCGCCGGCGAAGTCGAGCACCTGAAGGGCGCCGGGGTGTTCGATGAGCCGCTCGACGTACTCGGTGACCAGCTGCTCCGGACTGATGTGGACGTCGATGGGGAGCGCCTCGGGCCCGAACAGCTCCGGGTGGTCCATGTAGGCCCCCTCGCGCACCCGGGCGATCTTGGTCGGCGTCTTGAAGACCGAATAGGCCACCTGGCAGGCGACCATGTTGGTCTCGTCGGAACTGGTCACGGCGATGAGCATGTCGGCGTCGCGCGCGCCGGCATTGGCGAGGACATCGGGGAGCGAGGCCTGGCCGGCCACGGTGCGGATGTCCAGCCGGTCCTGGAGATAGCCCAGACGGAGTTCCTCGTGGTCGACCACGGTGATGTCGTTGTCCTCGTTGCTGAGGTTCTCGGTCAGTGAGGAGCCCACCTGACCGGCCCCGAGGATGATGATCTTCATGGGTGTCCCGCTGTTTCCGTGTTCGGAAGGGGGGTTAGTCTACGCCGGGAGAAGGACGGTTGGAACCGGGGCGCCCGGTCCGGCGGTGCTCAGGTCCCGTCACCACCGCCCTCCTGGCGCGGATGCAGCCCGAGGGTGCGGAGCTTGCGGTAAAGGTGGGTTCGTTCGACCCCCGCGACCCGGGCCACCTCGCCGATGCGCCCGTCGTGCTGGTGCAGGTGGTGGGCGAAGTAGGCGTGCTCGAAGGCCTCGCGCGCCTCGCGCAGCGGCCGCTCAAAGGCGATCGCGCCGCCGGGGTCGGTGGCGGGGACGTCCTCGGCCGGGGCGTTCCGGGGGAGCGCCGCGACCACCTCCTCCGGGCCGACCTCTTCGTCGGAGGCCCCCAGGGAGAGGCGCTGGAGGACGTTGCGCAGTTCGCGCAGGTTACCGGGCCAGGTGTGCTGGCGCAGACGGTTCTGCGCGGCCACGCCGATGGGGCGGAAGGGCAGGCCCTCCTCGGTGGCGAAGTGGTCGGCATAGCAGTTCAGCAGGTCCGGCAGGTCCTCCAGGCGCTCGCGCAGCGGCGGTACGGTGATGCTCAGTACCGCCAGCCGATCGTAGAGTTCGCGCCGGAAGGTGCCGGCCGTCACCAGCGGCTCCAGTGGCTCGATGTCGGCGGCAATGAGGCGCACGTCCAGCGGTTGCTGCCGTTCGCCGCCCCGGCGGCGGAAGCTGCCCGTCTCCAGCGCCGCCAGCAGCAGCATCTGGGCCTCCTGGTCGAGGTGACTGACATGGCTGAGGAAGAGCGTCCCGCCGCTGGCGCTGTCGAGCAGCCCGTGGCGGATGCCGTGCTCGCTCTCGGCGCCGAAAATGGCGGCGGCCTCCTCGCCGGCCAGGGTTGCGGCGGAGACCTCGACCAGCGGGGCGTCGGCCCGCGGCCCGAGGCCGTGGATGTAGCGGGCCAGGCTGCGTTTGCCGGTCCCCGGCTCGCCGTGCAGAAAGACCGGTGTGGGACGCTCGGCTGCTTGGCGGGCCGCCTCGCGCAGACGCGAGATCACCGCGCTGCGTCCCACCGGCTCGTTGCTCGGTTGGTGGCGCAGGCGGCGGTTCTCGTGGCGCAGCCGCATCGCCTCCAGGGCATGGCGTACGGTGAGCAGCAGCTTCGCCAGCGACAGCGGTTTCTCCAGGAAGTCCCATGCCCCCAGCCGGGTCGCCTCCACCGCCGATTCCACCGTGGCGTGGCCGGAGATCATGATCACCGGTTCGGCCTCGTCTTCCTCCGCCTGCCATTCCCGCAGCAGGGTGATGCCGTCGACATCGGGCATCCAGATGTCCAGGAGGGTCAGTGACGGTGGCTGCTTCCGGCGCCGCTCACGCGCCTCGGCACCGTTGGCGGCAGTGACCACGGCGTAGCCCTCGTCGGCCAGGATCTCCTGGATGAGTTCGCGGATGTCGGGTTCGTCGTCGACGACCAGTATCGGGGCACTCATGTCGGTTCATCCTCGTCGGTTTCCAGGGTGCCGTCGGCTGGCAGGACCACCACGGCGCAGGCGCCGCCCAGTGGCGAATCCTCAATGTGGATCCGGCCGCCATGCTCCTCCACCGCCTTCTTGACGATGGCCAGTCCCAGACCGGTGCCGCGCTCGCGGGTGGTTACATAGGGTTCGAAGATCTGGCTGCGCACCTCGGCCGGGATCCCGGGGCCACTGTCCTGGACCCGGATCTCGACCCGCAGGCAGTCACGTGAGCCGGAGAGGCAGCGGCTGGTCAGGGAGACCCGCCGCTGCTCCGCCGGGCTTCCCTCGACCGCCTCGAGGGCATTATGGACCAGGTTGTTGAGGATCCGGCGAAGCCGGTCTGGGTCGCCGTGGATCCGGGGCCGCCGGGGATCCAGGTTGACCAGCATCCGGGCGCTGTCGTCCCGGTAGAGTTCGACGATCTCCATCAGCAGCTCGTTGAGGTCGATGGGCTGGTGCTCCCGGGGCGGGGTTCGGGCATAGTCGGCGAAGGCGCGCACCATGGATTCCAGACCTTCCACTTGGTGAATGATGGTCCGGGTGGAGCGATCCAGCAAGGTCTCCTGCTCCTCGTCGCCGGCGCCCATCAGCCGGTGGCGCAGTCGCTCGGCGGCCAGCCGGATGGGGGTCAGCGGATTCTTGATCTCGTGGGCCAGGCGCCGCGCCACCTCGCCCCAGGCCGCTTCACGCTGGGCCTGGACCAGGTTGGTGACGTCGTCGAAGATCACCACGTGGCCCGGCTCGCCACCCTCGACGGCCGGGAGCTGGCTGCCGTGGACGGTGAGAAGCCGCTGACCCTGGGGGGTGAACAGGGTGACCGTCTCGCTCCGATCGTCCGGCTGTTCCAGGTGCGCCGCGACCGCGTGGACGAATGGTTCCAGGTGCGGGGCGTTGGCGGCCAGCGAGTGGATCGTGCGGCCGCGCGTCTTGTCCAGCGGCGCCACCAGGATGAAGCCGGCGGCGCGGTTGCAGCTCAGCACGCGGCCGTCGGCGCTGAGGGTCAGCACCCCCGAAGAGAGGCAGGCGAGCACGGTTTCCAGGAAGGCGCGCTCGGTCTCGACCTGGCGCTGGCTGCGGCTGGCCGCTTCCTGGGTCCGCCCCACGCGCGCGGTCATCTCGTTGAAGGAGCGCACCAGAAAGCCGAGTTCATCCCCCGCCCGGGGCAGCGGCAGCCGCTTGGTGTAGTCGCCGGCGGCCACTGCCCGGGTGCCGTCGGCGAGGTCGCGGATGGGCGCCACCAGCCGATTGGCCAGCAGAATGGCGAGCCAGACACCGCCGAGCACCGCCAGCATCAGCACCACCGTCAGGGTGGCCGCGAAGCTGGCCTGGAGGGGCTGGCGGAGGAAGGAGATGGACTGGTACTTGCGGTACCCCTCCTCCACCTCGTCGGCCAACCGGGCCAGTTCGCTGGAGACCGGATAGATCGCCTGCAGCAGGGTGCTGCGACTGCCCGGCAGGTGGAGCAGGACCCGGACCTGGAAACCGTCGGGGTCGCCCGGCTCCAGCGCCGTCAGTGGCATCCCGGCGCGGACCTGAGCGGCCGCGTAGCGCGGGATGGGGGTCGGCAGGAAATCCCGCTGGCTGGTGCTGGCGTGGGCCAGGTAGCGGCCGTCACCACCGATCAGGGTGAGCTCGCTGGCCTGCTCGTCCTTGCGCATCCGTTCCAGCAGCGCCCCGAGGTCTCCGTGGCTGGCGACCAGTGCGTGCGCCATCTCGCGGGTCTGGTTCATGTGGCGGGCGGTGCGCGCCGAGAGGGCCGCGCGGCTGAGCTCCAGGCTGTCGCCGAGGGCCCGTTCCACCTCGATGTCGAACCAGCTGTCGATGGACCGGTCGAGGAAGCCCAGCGAGAAGGTGTAGATCACGCTGACCGGCACCGTGGCCAGCAGCGCCAGGACCACCACCAGTCGCAGGGTCAGCCGGGAGCCCGGCTCGTCGCGGCGGACCTGGCGAATGAGCCGGGCGAGACCCCGGATGATGAGGGCCAGTAGCACCAGCAGTGCCAGCAGATTGACGCCCAGCAGCACCCCGTAGAGCTGTGAAAAGCGGGCGGAGGTGTCGGTCATGCCGCTGAGCAGGTAGAGGGAGGCGATCAGCAGGATCGCCAGTATCCCGGTGAGCACCGGGCCGGTGAACAGTCGGCGCAGGGGGGTCAGATCCCGAGTGGCCATGCGACCGGCTCACTGGTCAGGCGCCAGTGGTTGGCGAACCAGTCCAGCGGCCGGAGGGCCAGCGGGAGCGTGTCCACGGAGATCCGGCTCTCCAGTTCACCGTAATGGGATTGTTCCGGATCCAGCAGACCCTGGTCGATGATCGGCAGATCCCGCAGGGTCTCGACCGCGCGCAGGAGCGCACCCAGGGAGTTGTGGCTGGTCTGGCGACCACTGTTGCGATTGTGGAGCACATAGCGCCGGGTCAGCGAATGGTAGGTCAGATCGAGGCGGAAGGTCAGCCGGGCCGTCTCGGCGTCCGGCCGCCACCACGATCGCTCCGTCATGACCCGGACCTCGTGCTTCACGTGGAGGGTAACGCCGCTGGTCAGGGCGTCATAGAGGGGTTCGGTCAGGCGCACGTCGAGATCGGCGTCCAGCACCCAGACCCCCTGATCCAGCTGGAAATGGCCCCGATCGATGGACAGACCCCCGCTGGCCTGGGCCGCGCCCGCAAGCAGCAACCCCAGTACCAGCACGAGGCTAGTCAGCGATCTTGTCCACCACCGCGTAATAGAATCCATCCATTCCCGCCTCGCCGGGGAGGATCTGCCGCCCCGGACCGCTCACTCGTCCCCAGTCGGCCGCCGGCATGGTCGGTGCCGCATCGGATCGCGCCTCGACGAAGGCGGCCATCTGCCCGGCATTCTCCGCCGCCAGGACCGAACAGGTGGCATAGACCAGCCGCCCGCCGGGGCGCAACATCTCCCATGATGCCTGAAGGATGGCCGCCTGGCGCCCCCTCAGGGCATCGATATCGTCCGGTCGGCGCAGGAATTTGATATCCGGATGGCGCCGGATCACGCCGGTGCCGGTGCACGGCGCGTCGATCAGGATGCGATCGAACGGGGTGCCGTCCCACCAGTCGTCGGGCCGCGCCGCGTCGCCGGCCAGCACCGTGGCGGCGAGGCCGAGCCGCTCCATGGTCTCGCGCACGCGGCCCAGACGCTCGGGATCGACGTCCAGGGCGACGACCTCGGCGTCGGGGCAGTATTCCAGCAGATGGGCCGTCTTGCCGCCGGGGGCGGCGCAGGCGTCGAGGACGCGCTCGCCGGGGCGCGGGTCGAGCAGCGGCGCGGCGAGTTGCGGCGCGGCGTCCTGCACCGAGGCGGCGCCGTCGGCGAAGCCGGGGAGTTCGGCGACGTCCACCGCCTCGGCGAGGGTCAGCGCGTCGGGGGCGACCGCCACCGGCGCCGCCTCCATACCGGCCTCCGCCAGCCGCGCGCGGTAGCGGTCCCGATCCTGCCGCTGGCGGTTCACGCGCAGGGTCATGGGCGCCGGGGTGTTGTTGGCGGCGACCAGCGCCTCCCAGTCCTCCGGCCAGTCGGCGCGCAGGCGGGTCAGTAGCCAGTCCGGGTGGTTATGGTGGGCGGCGGGATCGGCCGCCGCGGCCGCCTCGAGCTCGGCGCGCTCGCGCTGAAAGCGGCGCAGGATGGCGTTGACCAGCCCGCGACTGCGCGGCGCCCGCAGCGCCCTGGTGGCATCCACCGTGGCCGCCACGGCGGCGTGGTCGGGGATGCGCATGTGGGCGATCTGGTGGAGCCCGGCGATGAGCAGCCCGTCGACGGCGGCGTCGCGCTTGCGCAGCGGCTTGTCCAGCAGGCGATCGCGGTAGAAGCCGAGTTCCACCCCGTGGCGCAGGGCGCCGTAGGCGATGGCGCGCGCCAGGGCGCGGTCGCGGGGGTCGGCGGGCAGGTGGTGGGTGGCGGTCAGCGCCTCGTCCAGCGCGCGGCCGTGGTGGAGGACCGCGGCGATGGCCTCCGCGGCGGCGGCGCGACTGTCGCCGCGCCCGCTCACGCCGCCCCCAGTCGGGTGCCCGGCGTCAGCAGCTCGCGGTGGCCGTTGAGGAAGTCGGCCACCGGCTGCGCGCGGCCACCCGGGGTCTGCAGGGTGGTCAGCCGCAGCACGCCGTCGCCGGTGGCGACCTCGATCCCGTCGCGCGCCACCGCCCGCACCGTGCCGGGTGCGGCGTCGGCCGGCTCGGAAAGCGGTTCGGCGGCGTGGATCCGCAGGGGCGACTCGCCGGCGACCGTGGTGCGCGCCACCGGCCATGGATTGAAGGCGCGGATGCGGCGGTCGAGGTCGACGGCCGATTGCGTCCAGTCCAGTTCCGCCTCAGCGGTCTCCAGTCGACGGGCGTAGGTCGCGCCCGCGTCGTCCTGGGGGCGCGGCGTCAATTCATCGGCGGCCAGGGCGTCGAGCTGGTCCGCCAGCAGGCGGGCGCCGGCGGCGGCGAGGCGGTCGTGGAGTTCGCCGCCGGTCTCCCGGGGGCCGATGGGCAGCACGGTCTCGGCGAGGACCGGGCCGGTGTCGAGGCCGGGTTCCATGCGCATCAGGTCCACCGCCGTCTCCGTGTCGCCGGCGAGGATGGCGCGCTGGATGGGCGCCGCCCCGCGCCAGCGCGGCAGCTTCGATGCGTGGATGTTGACGCAGCCGAGGCGCGGGATGGCGAGCACCGCCTTCGGCAGGATCAGCCCGTAGGCAGCGACCACCATCAGGTCCGGCGCCAGGTCGGCCAGCGTCGCGCGCGTGGCGGCATCGCGGAAATCCTCCGGCTGGTGGACCGGCAGCCCGGCGGCCAGCGCGCGCTCCTTCACCGGCGAGGGGCGCGGTTTGCGGCCGCGTCCGGCGGGGCGGTCGGGCTGGGTGTAGACCGCCACCACCTCGGCGCCGGAGTGGTCCAGCAGAACGTCCAGGGCGGTGGCCGCGAACTCCGGGGTGCCGGCGAAGACGATGCGCATCGGGCTCACATCGTCCGCTTGGATTGCTTTTCCAGCTTCTTGCGGATGCGGGTGCGCTTGATCTCGGAGAGGTGATCGACGAAGACCTTGCCGTCCAGGTGGTCGATCTCGTGCTGGATGCAGACCGCGAGCAGGCCGTCGGCCTCCTCCTCGCGCTCCTCGCCGTGCTGGTCCAGGGCGCGCACGGTCACATGGTCGGCGCGCTCCACCTTCTCGAAGACGCCGGGGACCGACAGGCAGCCCTCCTCCATGGTCTCGATCCCCTCGCGGGCGAGGATCTCCGGGTTGATGTAGACGCGCGGGTCGCTCTTGTCCTCGGAGACGTCGATGACCACGACACGCTGGTGGACGTTGACCTGGGTCGCCGCCAGCCCGATGCCGGGGGCCTCGTACATGGTCTCGAACATGTCGGCCACCAGCCGGCGGACGGTGTCGTCCACCGTCGCCACCGGATCGGCCACGGTGCGCAGGCGGGGGTCGGGAAAGTGCAGAACGTTGAGCAGGGCCATGGTTTCCAGCTTGCAGTGGGGGTCGATACCGATAGAATGAGTCCGATCATACTGGATTCAAGGCACCCACGGCCACTGCGCCCGGTCAAGGAGGACCCCATGGCAGCCGCGACACCCCCGATCCCCGATGAAAACCCCGCTCCGGAGCCGGGCCCGATCGCCGATCCCGGCCTCTCGGGGCTGGCGGACGAGCCCGGCGACGCCGCGCCCACCCTGGCCGAACGGCTGGCGGACGGTGCCCGGCTGGCGGCGCCGGACCAGTGGCTGCGCCTGGCCTGCTGTCCCGGGCTCGGCGCCACCCGGATCGCCCGACTCGTGGCCCACTACGGGGGTCCCGACGCCCTGCTGGATCGCGATGTGGCGGCCCTCGCCGCCGACGGCATCCGCGATCGCGAGGTGCTCGCCGCGCTGACCGCGCCGCCACCCCCGGAGCTGGCGGCGGCTCGGGCCTGGCTCGAGGGTCCGGACCATCACCTGCTGGCCCTGGACGACCCGCGCTACCCGGCGGGCCTGCGCGAGCTCGACGACCCGCCGCCGGTGCTGTTCGTCAACGGCGACCCCGACAGTGTCGCCTGGCCGGGGGTGGCGGTGGTGGGCACCCGCAAGCCGTCGCCGGCCGGGGTCGAGCAGGCCGGGGCGCTGGCGGCGGGGCTGGCGCGTTCCGGCCTGAGCGTGGTCAGCGGTCTGGCGCTGGGCATCGACGCGGCCGCCCATCGCGGCGCCCTGGAGGCGGAGGGGCCGACGGTGGCGGTGCTCGGGTGCGGTCCCGACCGGGTCTACCCGAGCCGCCACCGCACGCTGGCGGCGGCGATCCGCGAACACGGCGCCCTGATCGCGGAACTGCCGCCGGGCACGCCGCCCATGCGCCACCAGTTCCCGCGCCGCAACCGGATCATCGCCGGCATGACCCTGGGCACCGTGGTGGTGGAGGCGGCGCGCCGCTCCGGCTCGCTGATCACCGCCCGCCTCGCGCTGGAGGCCGGGCGCGAGGTCATGGCGGTGCCGGGGCCGGTGCGCAATCCCGGCAGTCGCGGCTGCCACCGCCTGATCCGCGACGGCGCCCGGCTGGTGGAGGACGCCGGTGATGTGGCCGAGGAGGTCGCCCCGGGGATCGTCGTTCCCGCCGAGGCGGGTGGAGAGGCGGCGGGGCCCGGCGCGCGCTCGCCGGAGGCGCGCCGGGTGCTGGACGCGCTGGGCGCGGAGCCCGAGTATGTTGATACTCTGGTGGAAAGGTGCGGATTGACGGCGGAAACGGTTTCCTCCATGCTAATTTTGCTTGAACTGGAAGGCGCGGTCCTCTCCGCCCCGGGTGGGCGCTACGGCCGCGCGACAAAGAGGCCGAGTTGATGAAAGAGAACGTGCTCGACGTTCTGATGTACCTGTTCGAGAACTACCTCTACGACGAGGAAATGGAACTCGAACCGGATGAGGATTCCCTTCGCACGGAGCTCTCCGCCGCCGGCTTCCACAGGGGCGAGATCGACAAGGCCTTCGCCTGGCTGGAAGGCCTGGTGGACCTGCAGGAGAACACCGGCAGCGAACCCTTCCACCCTCAGAGCCTCCGCGTCTTCACCGATGCCGAGACCGAGAAGATGGACGCCGAGACCCGCGGCTTCCTGCTCTTCCTGGAACAGGTCGGGGTCCTCGATCAGGCCTCCCGGGAGATGGTCATCGACCGCGTGATGGCGCTGGACGCCGAGGTCATCGACCTCGAGCAGCTGAAGTGGGTGGTGCTGATGGTGCTGTTCAACCTGCCGGGCCAGGAGGCCGCCTTCGCCTGGATGGAGGACCTGGTCTTCAACGAGATGGCGGGCAGCCTCCACTAGGGTGTCCGGCCAGCCGCCGGGGCGACGTCCCGGCGGTGAAGGATTCGATGAGCCCGCCCCGCGCGGGTTTTGCTTTTTCTGAAGAGAGCGCGCATGGCCAAGAATGTTGTCGTGGTGGAGTCGCCGGCCAAGGCGAAGACCATCGAGAAGTACCTCGGCAAGGACTACAAGGTCCTGGCCTCGTACGGCCATGTCCGCGACCTGCGCCCCAAGGAGGGCGCGGTGGAGCCCGACAACGGCTTCGCCATGCACTACGAGCCGGTGGAGCGGAACACCAAGCACATCGACGCCATCGCCAAGGCGGTGAAATCGGCCGACGCCCTCTATCTCGCGACCGACCCGGACCGCGAAGGCGAGGCGATCTCCTGGCACCTCTACGAGCTGCTGCGCGAGCGCGGCATCCTCGAGGGCAAGACCGTCGGCCGCGTGGTCTTCAACGAGATCACCAAGAGCGCCATCCAGAACGCCATCGAGGAGCCGCGCGAGCTCTCCGAGGACATGGTCAACGCCCAGCAGGCACGCCGCGCGCTGGACTACCTGGTCGGCTTCAACCTGTCGCCGCTGCTGTGGAAGAAGGTGCGCCGGGGGCTCTCCGCCGGGCGCGTGCAGTCGCCGGCGCTGCGGCTCATCGTCGAGCGCGAGGAGGCCATCGAGGCCTTCGTGCCACAGGAGTACTGGACTGTGGAGGCGCGCGCCAGCGCGGATGAGCAACCGCTCACCGGCCGCCTGACCCACTTCGACGGTGAGAAGGTGGAGCAGTTCACCATCACCGACGAGGCGCGCGCGAGCACGGTGCGCCAGCGGCTGGAAGAGGCCGCCGACGGGAAACTGACGGTCCACTCCGTCGAGAAGAAGCAGCGCAAACGCAACCCGTCGGCGCCGTTCACCACCTCGACGCTGCAGCAGGAGGCGGCGCGCAAGCTCGGCTTTACCGCCGCCCGGACCATGCGCGTCGCCCAGCAGCTGTACGAGGGCATCGACCTCGGCGGCGAGACCGTCGGTCTGATCACCTACATGCGAACCGACTCGGTGAACCTCGCCAACGAGGCGGTCGGCGAGCTGCGCGACGTCATCGGCGAGCGCTTCGGCGCCGACAAGGTGCCGGCGAAGCCGCGTTCCTACCGCACCCAGTCGAAGAACGCCCAGGAGGCCCACGAGGCCATCCGCCCCACCTCCGCCGCCCGCGCCCCGGAAGAGCTGAGCGCGCGGCTGGAGAAGGATCAACTGCGCCTCTACGAGCTGGTCTGGAAGCGCACCGTCGCTTGCCAGATGGTCCACGCCACCATCGACACCGTGGCCGTGGATCTGATGGCCGGCGAGCCGAAGCACCTGTTCCGCGCCAACGGCTCGACCATCGTCGACCCCGGCTTCATGGCGGTCTATCAGGAGGGCCGCGACGACGGCAAGGAGGACAAGGACGCCGATCGCATCCTGCCGCCGCTGGCGGAGGGCGACGTCGTCCCGCTCCAGGAGGTGGTCCCGGAACAGCACTTCACCGAACCGCCGCCGCGCTACACCGAGGCGAGCCTGGTGAAGACCCTGGAGGAGTACGGCATCGGCCGCCCGTCGACCTACGCCAGCATCATCCAGACCCTGCAGCAGCGCGAATACGTGGAGATGGATCGCAAGCGGTTCTTCCCCACCGACGTCGGCCGGGTGGTGAACCGCTTCCTGACCAACCACTTCCCGCAGTACGTCGACTACGACTTCACCGCGCGGCTGGAGGACGAGCTGGACGATGTCGCCCGCGGCGAACGCGACTGGGTGCCGGTGATGGAGGCGTTCTGGCAGCCCTTCCACGCGCTGGTGGAGGAGAAGGCGGAGAGCGTCAGCCGCGCCGACGTCACCCAGGAGGACATCGGCGAGGCGTGCCCCGAGTGCGGCAAGCCGCTGACCAAGCGCCTCGGCCGGCGCGGCTCGTTCATCGGCTGCACCGGCTACCCGGAGTGCAACTACACCCGCGACGTCGACGAGAGCGCCGACGACGCGGCGAAGGAGCCGGAGAAGGTCGAGGGGCGCAGCTGCCCGGAATGCGGCGGCGACCTGATCATCCGCAAGGGGCGCTACGGCAAGTTCATCGGCTGCAACAACTACCCCGATTGCCGCCACGTCGAGCCGCTGGAGAAGCCGGAGCCCACCGGCGTCACCTGCCCGGAATGCGGCAAGGGCGAGCTGCAGAAGCGCAAGTCGCGCAAGGGCAAGGACTTCTATTCCTGCTCCGAGTACCCGAAGTGCCGCTACGCGGTCTTCAACCCGCCCATCGCCGAGACCTGCCCCCAGTGCAGCTGGCCGGTGCTGACCATCAAGACCACCAAGAAACGCGGTCGCGAGAAGGTCTGCCCGCAGAAATCGTGCACCTACGCCGAGCCGTACCCCGAGGAGGGTGAAGAGACGTGAGGCCCGCCGGGGTGCCCTTCGGCGCCCCGGTCACGGCGGCGCACGCGCTGGCGGCCGGCGGTGTGGTGGCCTACCCCACCGAGGCGGTCTTCGGCCTCGGCTGCGATCCCGACAACCCCGACGCCGTGGCCCGGCTGCTGGCGCTGAAGCGCCGCCCGTGGCGCAAGGGCCTGATCCTGCTGGCGGCGGATCTCGACCAGCTGCGCCCCTACCTCGCACCCCTCACGCCCGAGCTGGAGGCGCGGCTGATGGCGAGCTGGCCCGGCCCGCACACCTGGCTGGTGCCGGCGGCGCGCGGGCTCTCCCGCTGGTTGCGCGGCGAACACCCCACCCTCGCCGTGCGAGTGAGCGCCCACCCTCCGGCGGCCGCCCTGGCCCGCGCCTTCGGCAAGCCGGTGATCTCCACCTCCGCCAATCGGGCCGGCCGGCCGCCGCTGGACACGGCCGATGCCGTGCGGCGCACCTTCGGGGCGCGGCTGGACCATGTGCTGAGCGGCCCGACCGGGGGACAGGCGCGGCCCACGGCGATCCGGGATCTGGTCAGTGGGGAGGTGGTGCGGGCGGGGTGAGGAGGCTCCTCTCTTGCTACCAGCCGGGGCCATCGGTGGCCGGGAGTTCCGGTGTCGCCAGCGCGGCGGTGACGCGCTCGGCCCGTCCCGCCGCCACGGACCGAAAGTCCGGGGTGATGCGGGTGTCTTCGGCGGCGCGCCGCCAGAATTCCAGCGCCATGGCCCCGCCCTCGCGCCACGGCTCGACACCCGCATGGGCCGGTGGCGGACGGAAATCGGCCGTTGGCGGGACCTCGCCGGGGCGCGGTGCATGGCCCATGGGCAGCATGTCGTAGATCGGAGCCAGCACCAGCCGACCGCCGGGGTGCGGCTGGAGGCTCAGGTTGCCGAGGTGCTGATCGCTGTTCTCGATCCAGTCGGCGAAGGCCTGGACCCGGACGACGGTCGTCACCGTCTCGTCGGTGAGCCGCCCCTGCCGCGCCAGGGCCCGGATGGCCCGCACCCACCCCTGACCGGTACCGCTGAACTCCGCGTCCACGGTGAGCAGCGAGAGGGCGGGCAGACGCCCGCCCCGGGCGGTCCGGTCGAAGCGCACCGACTCCAGGAAGAACCGCCCTCCCCGTTCCAGCAAGCGGCTCTCGGCCACGGTCAGCCCGTGTTCCCCGAGGGTGGCCAGTGCCAGGGACTCGCACACCAGCAGATCGCGCCAGCGCCGGGCGATGGCGCTGCCGTCATCGGGGGGCGAGAATTTCACCAGCACCGCGCGCCCGTCCACCTCGGCGGCGAACTTGGGCTGCTCGCCCCCCACCGAGGAGCCGGGCGCCCCCCCGGCCAGGGCCCGCGCGGCCAGCGTCGGGAAATCGTCGATCGCGGCACGTTCCGGCTGCCACCCGTGCCAGCGCGTCACCGCCGCGTCGCCGAGCAGCAGGTCGCCGGGGGTGTCGACGGCACGATCCAGCAGCCAGGCGCCGATGTGCTCGGTGGACCAGTGCTCCGGGTTGTCGGGAAAGGTGGGGAGGGCGTGGGCGTTCAGGCGACCCAGAAAGCCCTGGGGGCGCAGGTCCTGGAGGAAGAACGGCAGGTCGTCGAACAACCCGCTTCCGGCCTCGCCGAGGAGCAGATCCGGGAGCGGCCCCCGACTGGCGGGGCGAACGAGAACCGCGCCATGGTCGAGACCGACCAGCTCGGCCAGGGGAAGGACGCGACCCTCACCATCGACGCGATGGATCGGCACGGCGTCGGCACGGCCGAACAACGGCCCGCGCACGGCGTAGCGGGTGGCCGGCCCGCGACCGAAGGAGACCACCTTGCCGCGCGCCTCGGCGTCCCGCAGCCGGCGATAGACGGTGGCCGCGCTGGCGCCCGAGGCCTCGACCAGCTCGGCCCGCGAGGCGCTACCGAGGGTGCGAAGGCGGCCCAGGAGTTCATCAGTGGTCGGACCCATGGCGATTCCGCGTGAAACGATTATGAAACGATAGATTGCGCTTCTTCGCCTTTTGGGTCAACGCGATGGATATTTCCAGCGTGCCTGTTGTGAAACGAATCAAACGAGGGGTCAGCTGGAGTCCGAGTCCGTCCAGCTTTCCAGCATTGACAGGCGAAGCGCCCGCTCCTCGCGCATGATGATGAGGATCAGGACCTGCTCGCGCTCCTGCCGATAGAAGATGCGACACGGCGGCACGATGACTTCCCGGTAGACGGAGCCGGCGAGTTCCGGAGGGATGCGGCCGGATTGGGGGAACTCTTCCAGGCGCTCGGTGCCGGCAAAGACCGTCTGGACGAGATGGCGGGCTGCGGCGGGGTTGTCGAGGGCGATGTAGTCGGCGACGGCGTCAAGCTCGTGGAGGGCGGGTTCGGTCCAGATTATTTCAGCCATCGGTCCATCCTCTCCCTGGCTTCATCCTGGCGGTACGTCCGTCCATCGAGTACCGCGCGCTCTCCCCGTGAGAGCCCATCAAGCAGCGCAAGCCGGCGCTGCATGAATTCATAATCCTCAACATCGACCAGATAGGCGGATGGCTGACCGTGCTCGGTGATCAGCACCGGCTCCCTGGTCTGGTGCAGATCGTCCAGGATCCGCGTGGCCTGGCGTTTGAGGGTGGTGACAAGCTCGACCTTCATGGTGCGCCCCGTGTTCGGAGTGGAGTGATACAAAAGTACCACTCGGCACATGGGGCCGCAACGTCCGCAAGGACTGTGGGGGCGAGCCCGGGGTGGCCCCGGCTGGATTTGGCTGGCGGACGAGGGTGAGGTGTTTCATGGCGTGTCCCGCTCTCCCAGTGGCTGGTTGAACTTCATACCGTTCACCCTCCAGTTCGGCCGTTGGCCCGAGTTCACCGCTTTCATGCGCGACCCTTCAGGCGGATCCTTGCTACGCTGGGCGCCAGGATCGAGCCACCCCGAACGAGGTCGTCTCCATGAGCCATCGCTACTCGCGCCGGACCGCCCTGAAAATGCTCGGTGCCGGCATTGCCGCAGCCGGGCTGTCGCCGCAGCTCTCTCTGGCCGACGGCGGCGGGCTGCTGCGCAAGTCGATCCCCGGTGGCGGACGTCTGCCGGTCATCGGCCTGGGGACCTGGCGGACCTTCAATGTCGGCAGCGATCCGGAGCTGCTGGCG
>JBNJEU010000001.1:0-85944 GCA_051746205.1 Pseudomonadota bacterium | reverse complement strand
GGGGATGGTCTTGTCCCAGTGCTTGTGAGGGAAGGCCTGGAGGGCCACCGAAACCTCCGGCCCGAGGCCGAGGAACGCGGTCAGCTTGTCGGCGGCCTCCCCAGCACGGTGTTCGCCTCGTGGGGGAGCGATGAACTGGACGTCATTGGTGCCGAGCTCGATCCGATCTTTCGTACCATTATTGAAACCGTGGCGGAGGCCTGAGCCATGAGTAGCAGCAATCGCAGTGACTACCAGCGCTACATCTGCCGCGTCTGTGGCTATGTCTACGACGAGGCAAAGGGCGATCCCGAGCACGGACTGGCCCCGGGCACCCGGTTCGAAGCCATTCCCGACGACTGGCAGTGTCCCGACTGTCTGGTGACAAAGGCTGATTTCGAGTTGCTGGCACCGGCCGGTCCGGCGACCGAAGCGGTGCCCGCCACCCGCTGGGGAGCTCCTGCGGCGGAGACAGACGCCGTGGTCATCGTCGGTGGCGGTATGGCCGGCTGGGCCGCTGCCGAGGAGCTGCGCCGTCTCGACTCCGAGAGGCCGATCCAGCTGCTGGCCACCGACAGCGGGGATTACTACTACAAACCACAGATCTCCAACGCCTTCGCCAAGGGGCTCGATGGCCAGAGCCTGCTCCGCGAGACGGCAGCCGAGCGGGGCGAACGGCTCGGCATCACGGTTCTGCCCCGGGTCCGGGTGCTGGCCATCGATCGTGAACGGCGCCGGCTGGTCACGCCACGCGGTGGTATTTCTTATGGCGATCTGATCCTGGCCACAGGGGCCCGTCCGCGGCACCCCGTATTCCCCGGGGATGGGCCGCAGCCACTGGCGGTGAACAGCCTGGACGATTATCGGGTTCTGCGCCGGCGGTTGCTGGAGCGGTCCGGCGGGCGGGTTGCGGTGATCGGTGCCGGCCTGGTGGGCTGCGAGCTGGCCGACGACCTTGTCCGTGGCGGCTACGAGGTCACGTTGCTGGAGCAGGCACCGCGCCCGCTCGTGGGGCTGCTGCCAGAGGCGCTGGCCGATGATCTGACCGCACGGCTCGGCGAGAGTGGCGTGACCCTCCACACCGGTTGCGGTGTATCACGAATCGACGCTCTGGACAGCCCGTCCGGGGGGGCGGCCATCCAGTTGACCGATGGCCGTCGGTTCGAGGCCGATCGCGTCATCAGTGCCCTGGGGCTGATCGCCAACACCGAACTGGCAGCCGCCACTGGTCTGACCTGTGACCAGGGGATTACGGTGGACGCGAACCTGACCACCAGCGATCCACACATTCGTGCCCTGGGCGACTGTGCCGCATTCGGCGGCCGGCTGCGCCCCTACGTGACGCCCCTGATGGCGCAGGCACGGGTTATTGCCGCCAATCTGAGTGGTACACCCACCACCTACACCCCCGATCCGGGGACGATCCAGGTGAAGACCACCAGTCTGCCATTGAGCGTGTGTCCGCCTGATCCTGCCACTGGCACTGATGGTGAGTGGGTCTGTCGGGAACAGGGGCCGGTAGGCAGTCTCTATCTCTTCGAGGGGCAGGGGCGGCTGCTCGGCTTCGCCGCCAGCGGTGAACTGATCACCCGGACGCCAGCTCTGGAAGCCGCACTGGGTCGGCCTCTGGATGCGGAGATGGCGATGCTCGCTTCTTGAATCATGGCCGGGGTGGTTGTCCTGGCGGGGTCGCGTTAGCATGGTGAGTCTCCCCGCCGGAGTTCCTGTATGCCCTTTGTCGGTCTCCCGCTTGAACGAGCTCCCCTGTTTGCCGGCGTCGAACCCGTCCACGATATCCCCGTCAGCGACGCGGCGGCGTGGCGTCTGAACCCTGCCCACCGAGCGATCTACAACAAGCTCGATCTCGCCATCGCTCAGGGTGTGACCGCCGCGCCGGCCGGGGTCGACCCGGTGGCGTTCGGTCTGGCCCCGGAGGCGGCCATCTTTGTGCGTCCCATCATCAATCTCCACGGCATGGGAGTCGGTGCACGGGTGGCCACCGCCGCCGAGGGGGCAACGGATCCGGGGACTTTCTGGTGCTTGCGCCTGGAGGGCGAGCAGGTGAGCAGCGACTGTCTGGTGGAGGACGGGACGGTACGCTGGTTTCGCCATACTCGGGTCGTCGAGTGGGCCGGCGACGGCCGACCCCTTCTCTGGGCGGTGGGGGTGAACGCCCCGGAAGTGGAACCGGTGATCACCCGCTGGGCGGCCGCTCAACTGGTCGGCTACACCGGGATCGCCAATCTGGAACTCATCGGCGGGACCATCATCGAGGCCCACTTGCGCGGCTCCAACGGTTTCTTCGAATTCTACGGTGCCGACTTCTTCCGCGCCTGGGTGGAGCTGGTGGACGAGGGTTCCTGGCGAGCCCCGGCTGAGGAAGGGCCCGGCTTTATCCGTTCGGTCTTTACCGACGCGCCCGGGCCCTTCCGTCGCGAGGGCTGGCCGTCGCCGCCACCAGGGGTCCATGTCGGTGCGGATCTGGATGGTGCCGGGCATCCGCGTGCGGGACGCCTGGCCATTGTCCGGGGACGGGAGCGCGATGCGGTGGAACAGGCTGGCGAACAACTGGAGGCGCATCGGCCCGCTCTTCTGGACTATCCTGAAGCCTGAACGCAACGGCTGACCAGTTGTCCGGCGGAGGCAGAGGATTTCTCAAGGAGGGGTAGTGAAAGCGGATCTCATCGTGGTGGGGGGTGGTCTGGCGGGGAGTCTGCTGGCCCTGCGGCTGGCACGGCGCCGACCGGCCCCCCGGGTGCTGCTGCTGGAGCGGGGGCCGACCCTGGGCGGTAACCACACCTGGTCGTATCACGGCAGTGATCTGACCCCCGAGCAGCACGACTGGCTGGAGACGCTGCGGGTCCACCACTGGTCCGGCCACGAGGTCCGTTTCCCCCGACTTCAGAGGCGACTGGACGGCGACTATCGGACCATCACCGCCGAGCGGCTGCACCGCCACCTGATGGCTTCCGGGGTCGCTACCATTCGGCTGAACACCGCGGTCACGGAGCTGGCGCCCCGGTATGTGGTGCTGGCCGACGGTTCGGTCCTGGAGGCGGAAGCCGTGCTCGATGCCCGGGGCGAGCTGCCGGCGGAGCGCCTCGCCCTGGGTTATCAGAAGTTCGTCGGCCTGGAGGTGACCCTGACCGCACCTCATGGCCTGGAGCACCCGATCCTGATGGATGCCACCGTCTCCCAGGAGGACGGCTACCGTTTCCTCTACACCCTGCCGCTGGGCGCCGACCGCCTGCTGGTGGAGGATACCCGCTACAGCGACGGCGCCACCCTGGACACCGAGGCGCTGGCCCGGGCGGTACAGGACTATGCCGCCGGACAGGGCTGGTCCATTCACGCCGTGGAGCGCACCGAGACCGGGGTGCTGCCCATCGTGCTGGCCGGGGAGCGCCCCGCGCCCACGTCGGAGGCGGCGGTGCCGCGTATCGGCCTCGGTGCTGGACTGTTCCATCCGACCACCGGCTACTCGCTGCCTGACGCAGTGCGTACCGCCGAGGCCGTTGCCGCAGCCGAACAGCTGGACGCGGCCAGCCTGCGCCGGGTACTCGACCAGCTGGTCGCCAGCCACTGGCGGCGCACCGGCTTCTTCCGCCTGCTCAACCGCATGCTCTTTGGCGCCGCCACACCAGGGCGCCGCTACCGGGTGCTGGAGCGCTTCTACCGGCTGCCGGAGCCGCTCATCGCCCGTTTCTATGCCGGGCGGCCGACCCTGGTCGATCGCCTGCGGGTCCTGGCGGGTCGACCGCCGGTTCCGCTGCTCCGGGCGCTGAGCTGCCTGTCGGGTCGCCCTTTTCTGAAACACCAACGCCCTACTGCCAAGGAGAACCCCCGCAATGAGTGATTCATCCCCCCGGGTCGCGGTCATCGGCGCCGGTTTCGGCGGCCTGGCCCTGGCCATCCGTCTGCAGGCCATGGGTTGCCGGACCACGCTGCTGGAGCGCCGGGACCGCCCCGGTGGTCGCGCCTACGTCTACGAGGAAGCGGGTTTCGTCTTCGACGCCGGGCCGACGGTGATCACCGATCCGTCCGCCCTGCGGGCGCTGTTCGAGCTGGCCGGCCGCGACATGGCCGACTATGTCGAACTGCTGCCGGTGGACCCGATGTACCGCCTCTGCTGGGACGACGGTACGGTGTTCGACTACAGCGCCGATCCCGACAGGCTGGAGGCCCAGATCCGGGCGCTGGCACCGGACGATGTGGCGGGCTACCACCGTTTTCATGAGTACTCGAAGAAGGTCTTCGCAACCGGCTATCTGAAGCTGGGCCACGTACCGTTCCTCTCCGTGGCGAGCATGCTGCGGGTGGCTCCGGCGCTGATGAAGCTGCAGGCATGGCGCAGCGTCTACGCCCACGTGGGGCGTTTCGTTCGCCACCCGAAGCTGCGCCAGGCGCTCTCCTTTCACCCGCTGCTGGTGGGCGGCGATCCCTTCCGTACCTCCGGGATCTACGCCCTGATCCACGCGCTGGAGCGGGAGTGGGGCGTCTGGTTCGCGCGCGGCGGCACCGGCGCGCTGGTGGACGGCATGGCGCGGTTGTTCCGGGACATGGGGGGCGAGCTGCGGCTGAATGCCGAGGTCAGCGGGATCACCACCGACGGCTCGCGGGTCACTGGGGTGACCACCGCGATCGGCGACGAATCCTTCGATGCCGTGGCCAGTAACGCCGACGTGGTGCACACCTACAAGGCCCTGCTGAAGGAGAGCACGCGCGGCCCGCAGCAGGCCAGGAAGCTGGAACGCAAGAGCTTCAGCATGTCGCTGTTCGTGGTCTACTTCGGGCTGCGTCGGGAACACCCGGACCTCAGCCACCACACGGTGCTGTTCGGGCCGCGCTACCGCGAACTGATCCGTGAGATCTTCGACGGACCCGAATTGCCGGAGGACTTTTCCCTTTACCTGCACGCGCCGTCGGGGACCGATCCGAGTCTGGCCCCGGCGGGGTGCAGCACTTACTACGCCCTGTCGCCGGTGCCCCATCTCGGCAGCGCCGACATCGACTGGACGGTGGAGGGGCCGCGCTACGCCGAACGCATCCTGGAGCGTCTGGAGCAGACCCTGATCCCCGGCCTGCGCGACGACCTGGTGGTGCAGCGCATCCTGACCCCGTTCGACTTCCGCGACGAACTCCATGCCCACCTCGGCTCCGCCTTCTCGGTGGAACCGGTGCTGACCCAGAGCGCCTGGTTCCGGCCGCACAACCGCGACGCCGAGCTGGAGAACCTCTATCTGGTCGGGGCGGGGACCCATCCCGGTGCCGGCATCCCCGGAGTGGTGGGCTCCGCCCGCGCCACTGCCGGCCTGATGGCCGACGACCTCGGTCTGGCGGGGGAATCCGATGGATGAGGTGGCGCGTCGGAGTCAGGAAAGCCTCGATCAGGGCTCGAAGAGCTTCGCCGCCGCCGCGCGGCTCTTCGATCCCGAGACTCGCGACAGCGTCCGCCTGCTCTATGCCTGGTGCCGCCACTGCGACGACGTGGTCGACGGCCAGGAATTCGGCTTCAACCGCGCCGCCGCCGATGTGGCCGTCGAGGGCGACGCCGAGACGCGGCTGGCGCGGCTGTACGAGCAGACGGCGGCGGTCTACCGGGGAGAGCCGGTGGCCGACCCGGTGTTCGAGGCCTTTCGTCGCGTGGTCGAGCGCCACGCCATCCCCCGGGCGCAGGCCGAGGACCTGCTGGCCGGCCTGCGCATGGACGTCGTCGAGCACCACTACGCCACCCTCGACGACACCCTGCGCTACAGCTACCACGTGGCCGGGGTGGTGGGGGTGATGATGGCGCGGATCATGGGTGTCGAGGATGAAGAGACCCTGGACCGGGCCTGCGATCTCGGCCTTGGCTTCCAGCTCACCAACATTGCCCGTGACATTGCCGAGGATGCCCGCATGGGGCGCTGCTACATCCCTGCCGAGTGGCTGACCGAGGCTCGTCTCGGCGCCGCCGACCTGGGGGACCCCGCCCGGGCCGAAGAGGTCGCGCCCCTGGCCCGCCGACTGGTGGCGACCGCCGAGCCCTACTACGCCTCCGCCCTCGACGGCATCGCCCGGCTGCCGTGGCGTTCCGCCTGGGCCATCGCCGCCGCCCGTCTGGTCTATCGCGACATCGGCCTCCGGATCCGCCGCCAGGGCGCCGCCGCCATTACTCGGCGCACCTCCACCAGCACCCCGCGTAAACTGGCCCTGCTCGTCGCCGCCACCCTCCAGGCCACCACCCGGGGCCACCGTAGCCCCGTTTCACGCGACGGTCTCTGGACCCGCCCCCGGTAGCAGAGAGACCGAGAAAGGGCCGAGGATCGGGGTGCGGGGGGTCCGGCCCGCCTCCTGACCATCAAAACCCGTATCCTGCTCCGTCACTCCCGCTCGACGTCGGGGGATACCCGCGCCCCGAGCCCCTGGTTCACCCGCAACTGCGCCTTCAACCGCTCCACCGGCGGCGCATACACGAACCCGAACGAGACACAGCCGTCCCGTCCGTCCACCGCGTGATGCAGTCGATGGGCGCGTACCAGCCGCTTCAGGTAGCCGCCCTTGGGCTGCCAGCGCAGCGGCCAGCGCTGATGGACCAGCCCATCATGAACCAGATAGTAGATGACCCCGTACGCGGTCATCCCCGAGCCGAGCCAGAAGGTCGGTCCGTAGTTGTCGCGGCCCAGCCACATCAGCAGGATGGCCAGGCCGGCGAAGCAGACGGCGTAGAGATCGTTGCGCTCGAACCAGCCGCTGCGCGGCTCGTGGTGGGAACGGTGCCAGCCCCAGCCCCAGCCGTGCATGATGTACTTGTGGGCCGCCCAGGCCACCCCTTCCATGGCGAACAGGGCGGAAAGGAAGAACAGGAGATTGCCGAACCAGGTCATCGTCTTTCCTCCAGCCGGATCAGCGGTGATGGACGGGGCGTGCCGCGAGCCAGAGTGCGGCTCCCAGAGTGATGAGGCCGGCGCCCCCCAGCACCAACCAGGCGGGCAGGAGTTCACCGAGTGAACTGTCGCGCCAGAGCACGCCCTCATAGGCCTCGATGGCCCAGGCGTTGGGACTCAGCCAGCCGATTTCCTGCAACCATCCCGGCATCAGGTAGCGCGGTACCATGCTCCCGCCCACCGCGGAGAGGGTGAGGACGAGAAAGGTACCGACGGTCTGGGCCTGCTCGCGAGTGCGCGCGGCGGCGGCGATGAGCAGGCCCAGACCGGCCGCCAGGAAGGCGGCCAGCAGAGTGGTGAGCAGCCAGGCAGCGGGCCGGGCCAGCCAGTCCACACCATAGAAGAGCCACGCGGTCACGAAAATGAGTGCGATCTGTGCCATGCCCTGGGCGGTCAGGAAAAGGGTCTTGCCCAGAACAATGACATGGCTACCGCCCGGACCGAGGAAGAGGCGGTCGAGGATGCCGTTGCGGCGTTCGTCGATAAAACCCATGGACGTGTTCAGGGTCGCGAACAGGAGGAAGAGCATGGCGATGGCCCCGGCGTAATAACTGACCGCGCCGGCCTCCCGACCGCCGGCGATGGCCTGCTCTACGGGAAGGGAGAGCGCTTCGTCGCTGGAGCCGAGGCGCCCCAGGTTCTCGGCAATACGGTGTTGTTGCGCTTCGGTGTACCCTCCCACGATCTCTTCCAGCTGGGTCAGGGTTCGGGCGATCAGAACCTCGGGAAGCGCTCTTGCAAAGACCTCCTGGACCAGACCGGTCACCAGCGGCGCCGCCATGGCACGGCTCCCGTCGGCCACGACCCGGAGGGCCGCCTCGCCTTCCGGCGGCTCGTGGTGCAGGGGGTGCTGAATGCTCAGGGTGGCGTCGGCCTCCCCGCGTCGGACGCGTTCGGTGGCGGCCGCGAGCGTGTCTGCTCGAGCGACCACCCGCAGTCGGGGCTCCTCCTCCAGGGCGACGATCAGCCTTTCGGTGTGGCGGTCTTCCACGGCGTCCACCACCACCACCCGGGGTTCGAAGTCGCCGGTGCTGGTGCCGGAAAAGATGGCGGCAAAGACGACGTAGATCAGGGGGGGCAGCAGGAAGGTCAGGGCCAGCGCGCCGCGATCCCGAAGCAGCCCCAGGAGCATGATCCGCAGGGTGGTGGCGATCATTCGGTGGCCTCCCGGGTCGCCAGGCGCCCGCCTTCCAGTCGGCTGAAATGGTCGCAGAGGCGCTCGGCCTCTTCGCTGTCGTGGGTGGTCAGCAACAGGGCCGTACCGGAGGCGGCCTGACGCAGCAGCACATCCTGGATGGCCGCGCGTGCCTCGCTGTCCACGCCTGAGGTCGGTTCGTCCAGCAGCAGCAAACGAGGATGCGGGACCAGGGCCACGGCAATGTTGACGCGTTGCTGGTAACCACCGGAAAGGTGCGCGACCCGGTCATCGGCGCGCTGCTCGAGCTGGCCGGCTGTCAGCGCGTCGGCGACCCGCTGCTCGATGCTCGCGCGCGGGATGCGCCAGAGGCGGGCAAAGGCCTCCAGGTTCTCGCGTACGGTCAGGTGCGGATAGATGGCCGGGGTCTGAGGGACCCAGCCCAGATGGCGGCGTACGGTGCCGACCTCGGGGGGATGGCCGAGCAGTCGGATGGTGCCGGAATCGGGACGCAGACGCCCGGTGATCAGACGGAAGAGGGTGGTCTTGCCGGCGCCGTTGGGACCGAGCAGACCGTGGATGCTCCCTGGCCGCAGCCGCAGGTCGACTCCGCACAGGACCGGACGGTCCGGGTAGGCGAAGTGAACGCCCTTCAGGAGCAGCACCGGGTCGTCGTCACTGCTCGCAGTCTCCGGTGTCACGGTCATCGAGGATCGTCGAGGTGTTTGCCGAACAGGCCGAGGACAAACGCGGCGAGGTGCAACTCTCCGTTCGGGAAGCCGTGCTCGAGGTTTTTCAGAGCGGAATCCACATGGTGACGCACGGTGTCGGGACCTCCGGTCAGACGTGACGAATCCGGCCCATCTTCCCAGTGATCGGAGGCATCGTCCAGCGCCTGGTAACCGAGACCGACGGCGTCGGCAAAGGCGCTGAGGGCCGCGCGACGCGCCTCTCCCGCAGACGCTACCCGGGCGCCCCAGTCCACGGCAAGACGAAAGAGCAGCCCGGTCTTCTGCCGATTCACTGCCTCGACCATCGCGGCACCGGCGCCGTCCAGCTGGTGGAGGTCCCGCCACTGTCCGGCCACCAGTCCGTCGGTCCCGATGGTACCGGCCAGTTCCCGCACCAGATTCAGACGGGTCTCCGCCGTGAGGTCGGGGCAGTCGGCCACCACAGCGTAGGCGCGGTTCATCAGGGCCACCGCTGCCAGGATCGCGCCGTCCTCGCCGAAGCGGCGATGCAGTGCCGGACGGCCCCGGCGTTCGCTGGCGTCGTCCATGGCGGGGAGGTCGTCGAGGATCAGCGATGCGGCATGGACCATCTCCAGGGCGCAGGCGGGATCCAGGGCCGCATGCCAGTCGCCGTCGCACTGGGCAGTGGCGAGCAGAGTCAGCTGCGGCCTCAGGCGCTTTCCGGGAGCGAGCAGCCCCTCCTCAAGGGCGTCGTGAAGGGTCGCGGGGAGGTCGGGGCCGGTGGGGAGGAGGCGACGGAGCCGGTCATCGATGAGCGCCCGTCGCTCCTTTTCCCCGGGGAGCGGCGTTCCGGATGCCAGGGCGGCGGAGGTGGTGACCATGGTGTGTTCTGTCCCTGTTTCGATCTGTTCCGACTGTTCTCATCGGAGTCTAGTCCACGGGATACCACCCGCGCCACGAAGCGTGGCGCGGGTGGAGCCTCGGGAATGTGCTCGGCCTTCTGATCATCGAAGCGAGGTGTTAGGATCATCGGTTCCATGGTGGCTCTCGTCGATCTCCCCGCAACGAATGGCTGTGAACCCCGTCAGGCCCGGAAGGGAGCAGCGGCAGCAGTTCTTTCGTGTGCCGGGACCGGGTTGGCGGGGGCCACCACCCGAATTCTCAGCCCCGCAGGGAGGGGCCGCCGGTGAGCTATCAGGTTCTCGCCCGCAAGTGGCGCCCGCGCAACTTCCCCGAACTGGTGGGCCAGGCCCACGTGGTCCAGGCACTGAGCAACGCGCTGGACCAGAATCGCCTCCATCACGCCTTCCTCTTCACCGGCACCCGCGGGGTCGGCAAGACCACCATCGCCCGGCTGCTGGCCAAGTCGCTGAACTGCCTCGAGGGGGTCGGATCGAGCCCCTGCGGCCGGTGCGAGGCGTGTGTCGCCATCGACGAGGGCCGCTTCGTCGATCTCATCGAGGTGGACGCCGCCTCGCGCACCAAGGTGGACGATACCCGCGAGCTGCTGGATAACGTCCAGTACGCCCCGGCCGCCGGTCGGTACAAGGTCTATCTGGTGGACGAGGTCCACATGCTCTCCAGCCACAGCTTCAACGCCCTGTTGAAGACGCTGGAGGAGCCGCCGTCCCACGTGAAGTTCCTGCTGGCCACCACCGATCCGCAGAAGCTGCCGGTGACCGTGCTCTCGCGCTGCCTGCGCTTCAACCTCAAGCCGCTGCCCATGGAGATGCTGACCGGGCATCTCGGACGGGTGCTGGCGGCGGAGGGCGTGGAGGCCGAGCCCGGCGCGGTCACCCTGGTGGCGCGCGCGGCGGAGGGGAGTGTGCGCGACGCCCTGAGCCTGCTGGATCAAGCCATCGCTTTTGGAGGTGGTCGGCTGACCGAGGCGGAGGTCGCGACGATGCTCGGCTCCGTGGGGCAGCAGCAGGTGGCCGCGCTGCTGGAGACAGTGGCCGCCGGTGAGGCTTCTGCCACGCTGGCGCGGGTGGCCGAACTCGGTGAGCAGGGCCCGGATCCGGGGCAACTGCTGGCAGAGCTGATCAGTCTGCTCCACCAGGTGGCGGTGGAACAGATGGCCCCCGGTGCCAGCGCCGCCGACGCCGAGGGCGACGCCGTTCGTCGGCTGGCAGCGCGACTCACCCCCGAGGATGTACAACTCTTCTACCAGATCGCCCTGCATGGCCGTCGCGACCTGCCGCAGGCCCCGGATCCGCGCGCCGGACTGGAAATGGCACTGCTGCGCATGCTCGCCTTCCAGCCGCAGGAGGGTGCTACGCCGGTTCCGGCTCCGCCGACGGCCACCGGGCGCGTGGCCGAAGGACAGCCGATGCCAGCGCCGAGCCCGGAGCCCGCTCCGAGTCCGGAGCCGGAGCCGGAGCCGAGTCCGGAGCCGGAGCCGAGTCCGGAGCTCGAGTCGAGTCCGGAGCCCGCTCCGAGACCGGAGCCCGCCATGCGCCCGGAACCCGCGTCGACCGCATCCGTCCCGTCCCCTGAAGCGCCGCTCGATACCGGGGCCCTCGGCGGGACCCCTGTCGCGGACGATGCCCCGCCGCAACCCGCTCAGGGCGATCCGGTCGATCCGGCGGTCTGGGCCAACTGGGTGGAGGCGATCCCGGCCCAGAGCATGGTGCGCGAGATGCTACGCCACACCGTCTGGCGTGGGCGTGATGGCAAGACCATCCTGCTGGCGCTGGACCGTCAACGCGATTTCCTCAATTCCGGCCGCAATCTGGAGCGGCTGGTCCTGGCCCTGCAGACTTTTCTTCAGGAAGAGGGCCTCAAGGTGAACATCACCGCCGAGGAAGGACTGGATACCCCGGCACAGTACCAGGAGCGCCGCCGCCAGGAGGCGCTCGCCGCCGCCGAAGCCGCGATCGCCGCCGATCCCGTGGTCAACGCCGTGCAGAACGAATTCGCCGGCACCGTCGAGCCCGGCTCTGTGGAGCCGCTGGGCGGTCCGGAATCCCCGGAAAACTTCGTGAACCCGCAGTCAGAACAGTCAGGAGAGAACCCATGAAAGGTGGAATCGGCAACATCATGAAGCAGGCCCAGAAGATGCAGGAGGACATGCAGAAGGCCCAGGAAGAACTGGCCAGCATGGAGGTCACCGGTGAGGCCGGCGGCGGCATGGTCAAGGTCACCATGACCGGTCGCCACGATGTGCGACGCGTCGCCATTGACGACAGCCTCATGGGCGATGACAAGGAGATGCTCGAGGATCTGCTGGCTGCTGCGGTGAACGACGCCGTGCGCAGTGTCGAGGAGATGAGCAAGGAGAAAATGTCCGGCATGACCGAGGGTCTCGACCTCCCCGGCGGCATGAAACTCCCCTTCTGAGACGATGGCCGCCAGTCCCCTGATCCGGCAGCTGATGGAAGCGTTGCGCTGCCTCCCCGGCGTCGGGCCGAAGTCGGCCCAGCGCATGGCCTATCACCTCCTGGAGCGCGATCGTGACGGTGCTCGTCGTCTGGCCGGCGCCCTTGCGGATGCGGTGGACCGCATCGGCCATTGTCGGCAGTGCCGGACCCTCTCGGAAGAATCGCTCTGCGCCCTCTGCAACGATCCGGAGCGGGACGGGCGTCTCCTCTGCATCGTCGAGACGCCGGCGGACGTGGAAGCCATGGAGCAGTACACCGATTACCGCGGCCGTTACTTTGTCCTCATGGGCCACCTCTCGCCGCTGGACGGCATCGGCCCCGAGGAGATCGGTCTGGATCGACTGGAGGCGCGGCTGCTCGACGGCGGTGTCGAAGAGGTGATCCTGGCCACCAATCCCACCGTGGAGGGCGAGGCCACTGCTCACTACATCGGTGAAATGGTTCGCGAACACGGTGTGCGGGTGACTCGCATTGCCCATGGGGTGCCGTTGGGTGGAGAACTGGAGTATGTCAGCGGCGACACCCTTTCCCACGCCTTCAGCGGTCGGCGCGAACTCTGAAACGGTCTACTTGCTCGGTTGCGACAACGCAGTGAGGGCCACCGCGGCGTGGCCGCAGAGGCGCTGAAAGAGGGCGTAGTGGGTCTCCTCCAGCACGTCGGATTCGCCACCGCTGTCACCGTAGAAGAGCCCCACCGGCCGTTTGTTGACGAACACCGACATTGCCATGAACTGGTGGGTGTCGAGTTGCTCGCGCAGGTCCTCCGGCAGGGCGGGCAGCAGCTGTTCACGGTTGTTCTCGTGACACCAGACCGCCTGCGGGCCCTCCATGAGCTTGCTGAACAGATGCGGCCTGTCCATCTCGACACTGGCTGAACCGAGGTTCTCGACACCATGGCTGCCGAGGGTGGCACGGGCGCGTAACAGGGTGCGGTCCGGGGTCAGCATGGCGAAGACCACGCGCCGCAGGCCGGCATAGTGGTGCAGGCCATGGAGGACCTGGTGCATGGTGTCGGGAAGCGTCAGGCAGCTGTCGATGGTATGGATGAGCTGTTCCACCTGGAGCTGGTTGATGCCGGGCGGTGGTTCATGGGTCCGCGTATCCCCGGGGCCGCTGAAGGTGCTTTCCGGCCGCCGGACGACGGACGGCCCGCTCTCTTCCTCTTCCTTCGAACGGACCTCCAGGGTGCCGTGGGTGGGCTCGGGGGCCTGTTCGCGTACCGCCACGGAACGCTGGACGTCCTCCTCAGAGGCCTCTGGCTGGACCTCGATCTCGCGACTCACGGCCTCGTCCAGCCCCTTGTCGCGGATCGGCGGGGTGTATTCCCGCGCCGCGAGGGCGTAGGCATCCACGGCGATACTGACATCGCGGGTCAGCGGATCGAGTTCGGCGGGGGGCTCTGCGATCGCAGGTTCACCCGGATCCGGCAGCGCCACGGCCGCCGGCAGGGTTTCGTAGGCCCGCCAGGCGCGCGCCGCCAGAGCAGCGTCACAATGCACCGCGTTGGCGGCACGATGGTAGGGGGCGTGGAGGAAGCGTGCCACTTCCCAGATCAGATCGGCGACGGGGGTCTCGTACCAGTTCCAGTCCACGGTGAAAGCGAGTCGGTCGGCGAGCCGGATGGCCTGGACCCGGGGCTGTTTCGCCTCCTCCGGATCGAGGACCGCCTCCAGCAGGGGAGGCAGTGTCCAGCGGGCGGTCAGGGCACGACCCAGATCACTGGTGGTGAAGCCCAGGTGGGCCTGCTCGATTTCTTCCCGGGAACGGGGTTCGGGGAGGCTGCTCTCCTCGCGCAGAGTGGCCTCGGTGAGCGCGGCGTCCTCCGGGTGTTCCAGCCACAGAACCATCCAGCCCAGCCGCTGGAGCATGGCGGCGACGTAGACCTCGCCGGGGTTCATGTCGGAGCGACGCTGGGCCCAGCCGGTGGCCTGAACGGCGGCGTGGTGTGCGCGGCTGTAGAGATCCAGCAGTCGACGGCGCGGTTCGTCGGTAATCCGATCGGAAAACAGCGGCTGCCCGCGATAGAGGGTCTGTACCCGGTCGAGACCGAGCATCATCACGGCGTGCTGGACCGCTCCCAGCGGAGAGCCCAGGTGGCCGTGCGGGATGGCGTTGGCGCGGGCCAGCAGACTCAGCGTCAGGCCGGGATCCAGCAGGATCACCCGGCCAAGTTCACCGATGTCGACGTCCGCTGAATCCTGCCGGAAGAAGCGTTCAAGGCTCGTTGCGGAGTGTTCCAGCACGGGGAAGGTGAGGAGGTCGAATCGATCCGCCAGTTCCCGGGCTTTGTCGTTTTCAGGCATGGGCTCCTCACCACCGTCTCGTGGCGCCTACTTTTAACTGCATTGTGACAACTCGTGCAAGGGGAAGGCGTGAAAATTTACAATACAAGTGGTATTGAGGGTGCCTTGTTTCCCTCTTGTACCTATATAATGGGAACGCTGCTCAACGGCAAGGAACCAGCGGGACACTTCGAACCATGCATATCATTATCGGATTCATACTCGTCAGCGTCAGCGTGATTGGCGGCTACATGCTGGCCAAGGGCGATCTTCGCGTGCTCAATCAGCCGGCCGAGTTCGTTGTCATCGGCGGCGCGGCGCTCGGTTCGTTCATCGTCAGCAACCCGGGTTACATGCTCAAGCAGGTCGCGGGCAGCTTCCCCGTCCTGCTGCGTGGGCGGCTCTATTCCAAGCAGAGCTACATGGAATTGCTGGCCCTGCTCTTCGAACTCTTCTCGCGGGCGCGCAAGGAGGGGCTGATGGCCCTGGAACCGCATGTGGAAGACCCGCACAGCAGCGATATCTTCAACAAGTACCCGGTGGTGGTGAAAAACGAGCAGCTGATGGAATTCATCGCCGACTACATGCGCATGATCGTCGGCGGCAACATGAACGCTTTCGAGATGGAGAATCTCATGGACGTGGAACTCGAGGCGCACCACAAGGATGTGGAGAAGCCCGGTCACGCCCTCACCCAGATGGGCGACGCACTGCCCGGATTCGGTATCGTCGCGGCCATCCTTGGCGTCATCGTCACCATGGGCTACATCGGCGGGACACCGGAGGAGATCGGCGGCAAGGTCGCGGCGGCCCTGGTCGGCTCGTTCCTCGGGATCCTGCTGTCCTACGGTTTTGTCGGGCCCATGGGCAATGCCGCCGGCCACCAGGCCGATGAGGAGGCACGACTGCTGGCCTGCGCCAAGATGTGCATCCTCGCCACCCTCAATGGCTATAGCCCGCAGGTTTCGGTCGAGTTCGGTCGCAAGGCCATCGGCCACGATGTCCGGCCCGGATTCGCCGAACTCGAAGAGTATGTCCGCGGTAACGGCTGATGCCCCGGTAACGGCGGCGGACGGCCCGGGAGACGACCATGGCGGAGAATGAGAACAGCATCCGTCCCATCGTGGTCAAGCGCCCGAAGAAGGGGGGCGGGGGGCACCATGGGGGGTCCTGGAAGGTGGCCTATGCGGACTTCGTGACCGCCATGATGGCCTTCTTCCTGCTGCTCTGGATCCTCGAAACCTCCGACATGCAGACACGCGAGTCCATCTCGGACCATTTCCAGAGCCCCTCCATGGTGGAAGCGGCCGGAGGGGCCAGTCTCAGTCTCATCGACTTCGAGGGTGCCCACGAGGCTCCGCGTGGCGAAGGGGGAGAGACCCTGCAGCGCGATCCCCAGCAGGAGCCTTCGCCCACCGAGGAGTCGCGCAAGCGCCAGAGCCTCGGCGACCTGATGTCGGAGCTTGAGGAGCAGATCCAGGAGGATGAGCGTCTCGAGGAGTTCGAGGACGACATCGTCATGGAGATCGATGAGGAAGGCCTCCGGGTCCAGTTGCTGGATCGCTCCAACCGACCGATGTTTCGCGAGAACAGCGCCAGTCTCCACCACTACGCTCGCGACATGCTGGAGGCCGTGGGCGGGACGCTGGGCCGGGTAACGTTCCGGATCGTCGTCGCCGGCCATACCGCCTCGGTGCCCTACGAGGGATCGCGCTCCAACTACAACAACTGGGACCTCTCATCGGACCGCGCGAATGCCGCCCGGCGAGCACTCATCAATGGCGGGCTTCCGGAGAACCGCATCGAGCGGGTGACCGGGCTGGCCGATACGGTGCCCTATGATGCCCGCAACCCGATGGATCCGGTGAATCGCCGCATCAGTATCCTGGTGACCCCCAGGGAGGTGGAGCTTCGCCGCGAGGCGCCACAGCGGTCGCGCGGTAGCGAATTCCTCGAAGGCCTCAGCCGCGATATGCTGAATGAAAATGAGGGGGGCGGCACGAGTGGCCGCATCGAACGGGGCGGTGGCACCGAGCGGGACTCGTCGGACGAGGATGTAGAGCGGCGGTTGCGCGAGACCCTCACCGACTAGGCCGGGTCGCCCTGGCGCAGCCGACGGTAATGGTGGTAGCGCCGTGCGGAGATGGCCCCCTCCTCGACGGCCGCCCGTACCGCGCAGTCCGGTTCCGCCAGGTGGCGACAGTCGCGGAAGCGACATTGCTCGGCCCGTTCCCGGAACTCTGGAAAGCCGTCCACCACTTGCTCCGGTGGAACGTGCTCGATGCCGAAGGCGCGCACCCCCGGAGAGTCGATGAGGGTGCCGCCACCGGTCACCGGCAACAGATGGGTGGTGCTGGTGGTATGGCGGCCGTGGCCGCTGCGACTCAGGTCGCCGACGCGGTTCGCCTCGCCGGTCAGGGCGTTGGTCAGCGAGGTCTTGCCGGCCCCGGAGGCCCCCACCAGGACCGCCGTCGCCCCCGTCAGCCAGTCCCGCAGTTCGTCCAGCCCCTCGCCGTCAATACTGCTGGTGTGGAGGATCGGCACGCCCAGTGCCCGGAATTCATCGAGTGGCTCGCCGACTCGTCGGCGGGCCTCGGCATCGAGGGTATCCGCCTTGTTCAGCAGCAGGCGCGCGGGCAGGCCGGAGAGTTCGCAGGCGATCAGATAGCGGTCGATGTCGTCGGGGTCGATGCCCGGGGCCGGGGAGACCACCACGCCGACCCAGTCGATGTTGGCCGCCAGGGGACGCGGTCGGCCCCGGCTGGCGCGGACGAGCTCGCTGGTCCGCGGGAGCCGTTCGGTGAGGCGCCCGGCGCCGCCCTCGCGTTGCCAGCGAACCCGGTCGCCGCAGACGAGATCGCCGAGGCGGCGCTGGAGGGGGCAGGAGACGACCGTGCCCTCGTCGTCCAGTACCTCGGCATGGGTGCCGTGACGGATCAGGATCCGTCCTTCACGGTCCGCGGGGGATTCGTGGCCGCTCATCGGATCGGGGGCAGGGCGTGTCGCATGGGCCCCAGTATACCGTTTTGTCGCCCCGGATGAATGCGCGGCGCGAACTGATACAATGGATGGCGTTTCTTGAACCGCGAGAGGGATCATGGCCGCCGATGCCGACAATCTGATCTGGATCGATCTGGAAATGACCGGGCTGGATACCGACAACGACCGGATCATCGAGATCGCCACCATCGTCACCGATGCCCGCCTGAACGTGCTGGCCGAGGGGCCGGTACTGGCCATCCATCAGCCCGACCAGGTTCTGGACGGGATGGACGAATGGAACACCCGTCAGCACGGTGATTCCGGTCTCGTGGAACGGGTCCGGGCGAGTTCGGTGACCGAGGCCGAGGCCGAGGAGCGGACCATCGAGTTCCTGAGTCGGTACGTGCCGGCGGGGGCGTCGCCGATGTGTGGCAACAGCATCTGCCAGGATCGTCGCTTCCTCGCCCGCTGCATGCCGAAGCTGGAGGCGTGGTTCCACTATCGCAATCTCGATGTCAGCACCTTGAAGGAACTGGCGCGGCGCTGGGCCCCGGAGGTCTACAGCGGCTTCAGCAAGGGCGGGGCCCACCTGGCCATGGACGACATCCGCGAGTCCATCCAGGAGCTGGTCTACTACCGCCGGAACTTTCTGGCCCTCAACGACTGAAGCCGGCCATGGACAGCCCGTCCGAAGAACGGCCCAACTGCTGGCGGTGCCGCCACTTCTTCATCACCTGGGAGCCGGACTTTCCGTACGGCTGCGCCGCCATGGACTTCAAGTCGCGGCGGCTGCCGGTGGACGCGGTGCGCGAATCCTCCGGCCGTGACTGTCTCTACTTCCAGCCCAAACCACGCCCCTGAGACGAGCGGGAGCAGGCCATCCATCCGTCGACCGGTCGCCGGGGCGCTTTTCAGCGTCGTCGGGGTCTTGTATGCTGCGTGCAGGTCAATGCGAGCACGCGACACGGGACGAGCAGTGCTCCCGCCAGCGGTCACCGGGGTTCATGTATTCCGAAATCCAGAAGGCGCAACAACAGGACGAGCTGCTCCACCAGTACACGCCACTGGTCAAGCGCATCGCCCATCACATGATGGGGCGTTTGCCGCCAAGCGTGCAGCTCGATGACCTGCTCCAGGCCGGCATGATGGGGTTGCTGGATGCTTCGCGGCAGTACGATCCCACTCAGGGCGCGAGCTTCGAAACCTACGCCACCATCCGTGTGCGCGGTGCCATGATCGATGAACTGCGTCGCTACGACTGGACCCCGAAGTCGGTCCACCGCAAGGCGCGGGCGCTGTCCGACGCCATCCGCACCATCGAGCAGCGCGAGGGTCGCGATGCTCGCGACGAGGAGATCGCCGCCGAGATGGAGCTGGATGTGGACGAATACCACCAGCTCCTGCGCGACACCTCCTCCAGCCGCATCTTCAGCCTCGAGGACATGGCCGGAGACGGCGACATCATGGAGGTGATGCCCGCCGACACCCCGACGCCGCAGGACGGCCTCGAGGACGAGCGCTTCCAGTCCGGCCTCGCCGAGGCGATCCGCAACCTCCCCGAACGCGAGGCCATGGTGATGGCCATGTACTACGATCGCGAACTCAACCTGCGCGAGATCGGTGAGGTCATCGGCGTCACCGAATCGCGGGTCAGCCAGATCCTCAGCCAGGCCCACAAACGCCTGCGCGCCCGTCTTGTCGACTGGGCGCCCTCTCCCGCCTGAAGGAGTTCCCAGCATGAGCGAGCAATCCGGTGACGCCGGCGGCGACACCCCGGAACCGATCCGCTTCTATACCGAAGAGGAGCTGGATGCCCTCGAGGAAGAGGAGCCCGAACGCGCCTATGCCATTGCCCGCGCTCAGGCCATGGCCGAGCGCAGCCGCGCCATGGGCGGTAAGGGGCACGATGCCGAGGCTCACCCGGAGCCGGAGGTCGAGGCGGTGGCCGCGGCGGTGGATGACGCCCGGCGGATTCTCAGTCGCGACGGCGGCGACATCGAACTGGTGGCGGTGGAGGGGCGCACCGTGCGAGTGCGGCTGAAGGGGGCGTGCACCGGGTGTCCGAATGCGCCGCTGGACCTGCGCAATGTGGTGGAGCGGATCGTGGTCGGTGCGGTGCCCGGCGTGGCGCGGATCGAGAACAGCTTCTGAGGGAGCGGGGGCCGGATTCTCGGCACGCGGCGGACCCTCTCGCGTGCCAAGACCCGGACCTCAGTGTCAGAGCCAGGGGCGGTTGTCGAGCGTCGGCCGGGATTCGGACAGGCTGGGAGCCTCGTGGCTGCGACGGTTCAACAGCTGTTCCAGGACCGTCGGCTCCAGCAGGATACCGAGGCAGCCGTCGGCCCGTTCCTCCCGTTCCAGGGCGCCCTCCGCGGTGAACTCGTCGAGGAGGGCGTGGATGTTGTCGCGGGGGCAGTTGATGGTGCGGGCCAGGGCCTCGGGGTCCAGGATGAAGCGCGGGCTCTGGTGGGTGTCGCGCAGTCGCAGCAGGTGAAAGGCCACGGCCCAGCGGGACTGGTTCATGTAGCCGGTGGCGAGGTGGCGGTTGGTGTGTTCGACCTTCCAGGAGAGGGAGCTCAGCAGACGGAAGTTCAGCTCCGGTAGTTTGGTTACCGCGAGCATGAAGTCGTCGTTGGCGAACTGGATGACCTCCAGATCGGTGACGGCATCCACCGAACCGGTTCTTCGGAACTCGTGGAAGATCCCGATCTCGCCGAACACCGCGCCAGCGTCGAGGCGGGCCACATGGTGAGCGCGGCCGTAGCCGCTGTCCACCAGCACGTCCGCCCTGCCGGCGACAATGGCGTAGACCGCGTCGGAGCGGTCTCCTTCGTGGATGAGGCGTGTTCCGGCAGTGTATTCGCGTGGCTGACCGTACTCCAGGAGGAGCCGGGTGACACCGTTGCTCAGACGTCCGGGAGTGTCCCCCGGGGCGGGGGCATTCTCTGATCGAGTCATGTCTCGGCCTTGTCCGCTCGTCGGGTGTATTCCCTCTCGTTCGAATGGTATCAGCGGGTTGAAACGCGCGGGCAGCGGGATGGATCGTTCGTAAAAATATTGTGCAGCGGAATGTAAATCGGGGGAAAAGGATTCTGTCCCGACGACCCTGGAGGGTAGAATGGACGCGATGCGGGAATGATGATCAACAGAAAAAGAAGGCGAGGGGGGAACAGATGTCGGTGCAGAATTACAGCGGGACACCGAGTCGCTCCGGCAAGCCGAGCCAGCAGCTGGCGGAATTCCTGACCCGCCAGGGCAAGGTTCGCTTTTATGACAAGGGGCGTGAGATCTTCCACGAGGGAGATGCCTCCCACTGGGTCTTCATCCTGCTTGATGGCAAGGCCGAGGTGTTGCGCGAAGACGAGTTCGGCAATCAATCCGTCATTGCCGAGGTGGGGCCGGGCGCCATTTTTGGCGAGATGGGGATCTTCCACGAGCAGAAGCGGACCGGCACGGTGCGTGCTTCGGAACCGGCCAAGGTGGTCGGCTTCACCAACGAGGATTTCCTCAAGGCTCTGGGCAAGACGCCGGAACTGGCGGTGCGGGTTCTCAATTCGCTGACCTCCAAGGTGGCCGCCGCCAACGACGCCAACGCCGAGCTGCGCGGGCAGCGGGACCGCTGGATCGTCGCCTACTACATCATGCGCCAGTGGCCGGAGCCGGGTGAGCGGATCGGCCCCTCGGTGGAACTCAATCTCAGCGAAATCGCTCGTGATACCGGGGCCAGCCGGCCTTCCATCAAGGCCATCCTCAACGAACTGAAGAAGCGCGGGGCGTTGCTGAATCCCTCCTTGTCCTCTTCCGGAGTGCTCTCGTCGCGGGTCGATTATGAGGCGCTGGAGAAGTACCTCTACGAGACAACGCACCACCCGGATCCGCAGGCGGAGAGTGGCGACGCCTGAGGGTTCCGGGTTCTCGGGTTGTGGGCGTGGCATCGGGGCTTGCGGCCCCGCTCGGAGGCTCAACAGCCCCGCCGGAGCCCCGACGCGAAGCTCGGTTATTCCTTCACGTGGTTCGCCAGATAGAGCCAGGTATCCACCACCGAGTCCGGGTTCAGCGAGACGCTGGTGATGCCCTCTTCCATGAGCCACGCCGCCAGATCGGGATAGTCCGACGGCCCCTGGCCACAGATGCCGATGTACTTGTCCGCCTTGCGGCACGCCTGGATGGCCATGTGCAGCAGGGTCTTCACCGCCGGGTCGCGTTCGTCGAACGCCTCGGCCACCAGCCCGGAGTCGCGGTCCAGACCGAGGGTGAGCTGGGTCAGGTCGTTGGAGCCGATGGAAAAGCCGTCGAAGTGTTCCAGGAACTGATCGGCCAGCAGGGCGTTGGACGGGATCTCGCACATCATGATGATCCGCAGGCCCTCGTCGCCCCGGCGCAGGCCGTTCTCCGCCAGCAGGTCGACCACGCCCTTGCCCTCGGCCACGGTGCGCACGAACGGGATCATTACCTCGACGTTGGTGAGGCCCATGGTCTCGCGCACCTTGCGCAGCGCCTTGACCTCCAGCTCGAAACAGGGACGGAAGGCATCGCTGATGTAACGTGACGCGCCCCGGAAGCCGAGCATCGGGTTCTCTTCACTGGGCTCGTACCGTTCGCCGCCGACGAGGTTGGCGTATTCGTTGGACTTGAAGTCGGACATGCGCACGATGACCGGCTTCGGCCAGAAGGCGGCGGCGAGGGTGCCGATGCCCTCGGCCAGACGGTCGATGTAGAAACTCGGGCCGTCGTCGTAGCCGGCGATGCGTTCGTCGATGGTCGCCCGGATCTCGGGGGTCTGGTCGTCGTAGTTCAGCAGAGCCTTCGGATGGATGCCGATCATGCGGTTGATGATGAACTCCAGTCGCGCCAGACCGACCCCGGCGTTGGGCAGGAACTGGAAGCTGAAGGCGCGCTCCGGATTGCCGACGTTCATCATGACCTTGAACGGCAGCTCCGGCATGGTTTCCAGGCTGACGTCCTTGACCTCGAAGGCGAGCTCACCCTTGTAGACGTAGCCGGAATCGCCCTCGGCGCAGGAGACGGTGGCCATCTCGCCGTCCTTCAGTGCCTCGGTGGCGCCGGTGGCGCCGACCACCGCCGGGATGCCGAGCTCGCGGGCGATGATCGCGGCGTGGCAGGTGCGCCCGCCGCGATTGGTGACGATGGCCGAGGCGCGCTTCATGATCGGTTCCCAGTCGGGATCGGTCATGTCGGTGACCAGGATGTCGCCGGGCTCGACCCGGTGCATCTCCTTCGGGGATTCAACCAGCCGCAGGCGACCGGCGCCGATGCGGTCGCCGATGGCGCGACCGGTGATCAGGACCTCACCCCGCTCCTTCATGGCGTAGCGCTGGATGGACTGGCCGGTCTCCTGACTGCGCACCGTCTCCGGGCGCGCCTGGAGGATGAACAGCCGACCGTCACGGCCGTCCTTGCCCCACTCGATGTCCATGGGGCGGCCGTAATGCTTCTCGATGGTCACCGCCATGCGGGCGAGACTGGCGACATCCTCGTCGTTGATGCAGAAGCGGGTGCGGTCGGCTTTCGGTGTTTCCTCGGTGCGGGTGGCGTGGCCCTCGGCGTCGGTGCCCTCTTCCAGATAGACCATACGGATGGCCTTCTCGCCGAGAGTGCGGGCGACAATCGGGTAGTGGCCGGCGTCCAGGGTCGGCTTGTGGACATAGAATTCATCCGGGTTCACCGAGCCCTGCACCACCGTCTCGCCGAGGCCCCATGCGCCGGTGATGAAGACCACGTCGCGGAAACCCGATTCGGTGTCCAGGGTGAAGATGACGCCGCTTGAACCGATGTCGCTTCGCACCATGCGCTGGACGCCGGCGGAGAGCGCCACATCATCGTGATCGAAGCCCTGATGGATCCGGTAGGAGATGGCGCGGTCATTGTAGAGCGAGGCATAGACCCCCTTCATGGCCTGCATGAAGTCCTCTTCGGTGCTGACGTTGAGGTAGGTTTCCTGCTGTCCAGCGAAGGAGGCGTCGGGGAGGTCCTCGGCGGTGGCCGACGAGCGCACGGCTACTTCGATGGTGTGGTCGTGTTCCGCCATCATGTCGTTGTAGGCCTTCTTCAGGGCGGCCTCGAGCTCCGGATGGAACGGGGCGTCGGTGATCCAGCCGCGGATCTCGGCGCCGACTTCGGCCAGACGCTGAGTGTCATTGCTGTCGAGACCCGCAAGGACGTCGCGGATGCGCTGGCGGAGGTCGTTGGCCTCGAGAAAGTCGCGATAGGCCCTGGCGGTCGTGGCGAAGCCGCCGGGGACGCTGACCCCCTTGCCGCCGAGTTGGCTGATCATCTCTCCAAGGGAGGCGTTCTTGCCGCCGACCTTGTCGACGTCGGTCATTCGCAGCTCTTCGAACCGAATCACGTATGCCTGGTCAGTCACGTTGACCTCCTTTCGTGGCGTAATGAGAAGCGCTATCTGGACGCGCCTCGCGTGGTACTACATACCACTCTAGTATAATGTGTATAACAATTCAGGGACTCAACCGATGTTCAGTATCTACTACATCTCCGACGGCACCGGGATCACGGCCGAGACCCTCGGTCGAGCACTGACCTCCCGTTTTCCCGAGATCAGCGCCCGCTCGCGGACGCTGCCCTTTGTCAACACTCCGGAGCGCGCCCGCGACGTGGTGGCGCGCATTCAGCGCGAGAGCGAGGTGGAGGGCCGGGCTCCGGTGATCTTCAGCACCACCCTCGACAGCGAGGTGCGGGCCATCCTGGAGACGCTGGACGCCCCGTTCTTCGACTTTTTCGAGCCGTTCATCGGCCCACTGGAGCAGCTGTTCGGCCACGAGGTCGACTCCGCCGTCGGCCGCTCCCATGGCCTCGGTGACGCGCAGCACTACCAGCGCCGGATCAGTGCCGTGGATTATGCCCTGGGCCATGACGACGGCGTCAGTACCGACAACTATGCGCAGGCCGATGTCATCCTTGCCGGGGTCTCCCGCGCCGGCAAGACACCCACCAGCCTCTACCTCGCCCTGCAGTACGGCCTGCGCGCCGCCAACTACCCCTTCACCGACGACGATCTGGAGGCTGAACACCTCCCCCCCGTACTGCGCGAACACCGTGACAAGGTCTTCGGCCTGACCATCGAACCGCAACGGTTGGCGGCGATCCGTCAGGAGCGCCGCCCCGACAGTCGCTACGCCTCGCTGCCGCAGTGCCGGCGGGAAGTCTCCCAGGTGGAGGCGTTGCTACGCCAGTCGGGCATCCCGATGGCCAACGCCACACGCATGTCGGTGGAAGAGCTGGCCGCCACTGTTCGGGCCCACGTTCTGGGTTGAGGCCCGGGTTCGGGCCCCGGATCAGGTCACAACGTCGGGTGCGTCGCGCCCGGTCCGTTCGCGGAGGCCGGCAATGGCCTCTGCGACCTCCACCAGCGGTGCCAACAGGACTTCCGTGGGCTGGTCGAGAACCTCCGGATCGGGCTCGTAGCGCTCCAGATAGACGCGCAGGGTGGCGCCCTCGGTGCCGGTGCCGGAGAGGCGCAGTATCAGCCGGGAACCGTCGGTAAAGCCCAGACGGATACCCTGACCCTCGGCGCGGCTGCCATCCACCGGATCGGTGTAGGAAAAATCTTCGGCGGTCTCGACGGTGAAGCCGTTGAAGGACTGCCCCGGCAGCTCCGGCAGCCGGGCGCGCAGGGCGTCCATCAGATCGGCGGCCGGTGCCATCGCCAGGCCCTCGTAGTCGTGGCGGCTGTAGACGTTGCGACCAAAGCGTTCCCAGTGGTCGCGGACGATGGTGGCGACACTGGTGCGCCGGGCGGCGAGGATGTTGAGCCAGAACAGCACCGCCCAGAGGCCGTCCTTCTCGCGGATGTGGTCGGAGCCGGTGCCGAAGCTCTCCTCGCCGCAGAGGGTGATGCGGTTGTCGTCGAGCAGATTGCCGAAGAACTTCCAGCCGGTGGGGGTCTCGTAGCACGGGATCCCCTGGGCCGCAGCGACCCGGTCGGCTGCGGCACTGGTGGGCATGGAACGGGCGATGCCCTTGAGACCGCAAGCATACCCCGGGACGTGGTGGGCGTTGGCAGCGATGACCGCGAGGCTGTCCGATGGCGTCACAAAGAAATCGCGGCCGAGAATCATGTTGCGATCGCCATCGCCGTCGGAGGCGGCGGCGAAGTCGAGGCCGTCGGGGCCGTTGACCTCGGCCACCAGTTCACGGGCATGGACCAGGTTCGGATCGGGATGGCCACCGCCGAAGTCGGGAAGCGGCACGGCGTTGATCACGGTGCCTTCCGGAGCGCCCAGTCGGTCCTCGAGGATGGCGTGGGCGTAGGGTCCAGTGACCGCGTGCATGGCGTCGAAGCGCATGCGGAAATCGCCGGCCAGCAGGTCGGCGATGGCGGTGAAGTCGAACAGTTCCTCCATCAGTGCGGCGTAGTCGGCCACCGGATCGATGACCTCCACCAGCGTCTCCTCGACGGTGGTGCGGTCGATGCGTTCCAGGTCCACCGGGCTCTCGTTGTCGCTGATGGCGTATTCGCGGATGGTCCGGCTGGCCTCGAAGATGGCGTTGGTCACCGATTCCGGTGCCGGACCGCCATTGGTGGTGTTGTACTTGATCCCGAAGTCGCCATCCGGCCCGCCGGGGTTGTGGCTGGCGGAGAGGATGAGGCCCCCGGTGGCGCCGTGGGCGCGGATCACCGCCGAGGCTGCGGGTGTCGAGAGCAGGCCGTCGCGGCCCACGAGAACGCGACCGACACCGTGGGCGGCGGCCATGCGCAGAATGGTCTGCACTGCCTCGCGGTTGTAGTAGCGTCCATCGCCGCCCAGTACCAGGGTGCCGCCCCGGATCTCGGGCACGGCGGTGAAGATCGCCTGGACGAAGTTCTCCAGGTAGCCGGGTTGCTGAAAGGTCGGGACGCGCTTGCGCAGCCCGGAGGTGCCCGGCTTCTGGTCGTCGTAGGGGGTGGTCTGCACCGTCACAATGGCCATGCGTGGTTTGCTCCCGTGGAGGCGGATGGGTATTCCCCCAGAGTTGGCCAAAATGGCGGGGAGTTCAAGGGGGAGAATGCGGGGGGGTTGAATCACGCGAGCGGTGTCCCCACATCCTTGGCACCGACACCAACGCCTACAAACGAACAGAACCGCAAGGGGAAACCAGACCATGGGAGCCGAACAGCGCGAAACCCACAGCTTCCAGACCGAGGTGAAGCAGCTGCTGCAGCTGATGATCCACTCGCTCTATTCCAACAAGGAGATCTTCCTGCGCGAGTTGGTCTCCAACGGCGCCGATGCGGCCGACAAGCTGCGCTTCGAGGCCATCGCCGACCAGGCCCTCTACGAGGGTGACGAGGACCTGCGTGTGGAGGTGGACCACGATCCCGAAGCGCGCACCGTCACCATCGTCGACAACGGCATCGGCATGTCCCGGGACGACGTGGTCGAGAACCTCGGCACCATCGCCCATTCCGGCACGCGCGCCTTTGTCGATGCCCTCAGCGGCGATCAGGCGAAGGACGCCGAACTCATCGGCCAGTTCGGCGTCGGCTTCTATTCCGCCTTCATCGTGGCCGAGAAGGTGGTTGTGGAGACCCGCCGCGCCGGCATGACCGCCGAGCACGGCGTGCGCTGGGAGAGCGCCGGCGAGGGTGAATATACCCTGGAGACCATCGAGCGTCCCGAGCGCGGCACTCGTGTCACCCTGCATCTGCGCGAGGGCGAGGACGAATTCCTCGAGGGTCAGCGGCTGCGCCACATCATCCGAACCTACTCCGACCACATCGATCTGCCCATCCGCATGCCGAAGCAGGGCGAGGAGGGGCCGGATCGCGACGAGTGGGAGACGGTGAATCAGGCCTCGGCGCTGTGGACCCGGCCGCGCAACGAGATCGGCGAAGAGGACTACAAGGCCTTCTACAAGCACGTGGCCCACGACTTCGAGGACCCGCTGGCGTGGATCCACGCCCAGGTGGAGGGCAAGCTGGAGTACAACCTGCTGCTCTTCATCCCCGGTCGCGCACCCTTCGACCTGTACGAGCGCGAGCGCCGCCACGGGGTGAAGCTCTACGTCCGCCGCGTCTTCATCCTCGAGGACACCGAGCAGCTGTTGCCGCACTACCTGCGCTTCGTGCGCGGCGTGGTCGACTCGGCCGATCTGCCGTTGAACGTCTCCCGCGAACTGCTGCAGAACAACCGGGTCACCGAGTCCATCAAGGCCGGCGCGGTGAAGCGGCTGCTGGACCGGCTGGAGACGATGGCGCGGGACGAGCCGGAGACCTACGCCGCCTTCTGGCAGCAATTCGGCGCAGTGATGAAGGAGGGTCCCGGCGAGGACTTCGCCAACCGCGAGCGCATCGCCGGCCTGCTGCGGTTCGCCTCGACGAAGGGCGACGGCGCCGAGCAGACGGTATCGCTGGCCGACTACAAGGCGCGCATGCAGGAGGGCCAGAAGGCGATCTACTACATCACTGCCGAGAGCCACGCGGCCGCCGCGGCCAGCCCGCACCTGGAGGTCTTCCGGAAGAAGGACATCGAGGTGCTGCTGCTCTCCGAGCGCGTGGACGAATGGCTGATGGCCCACCTCACCGAGTACGACGGCACGCCGCTGGAATCGGTGGCCAAGGGCGATCTTGACCTGGGCGACCTGGAGGACAAGCAGGACGAGGCCGAGGAGAAGGCGGCCGAGGAAGAGCTCGGTGATCTCACCGAACGGGTGAAGTCGACCCTGGGTGAACGGGTGCAGTCGGTGCGCGTCAGCCACCGTCTGACCGACTCTCCGGCCTGCCTGGTGGCGGACGAGAACGCCCTGTCGGCGAACCTGGAGCGGATGCTCAAGGCCGCCGGACAGGAGGTACCGAATACGCCGCCCCACCTCGAGCTGAACCCGGACCACCCGCTGGTCAAGCGCCTCTCCGCCGAGCCCGCGGGCCAACGTTTCGACGACTGGAGCCATGTCCTCTTCGACCAGGCGCAACTGGCCGAGGGGGGGCAGCTGGAGTCGCCGGCGGAGTTCGTCAATCGGCTCAACGCCCTGTTGCTGGAACTCCAGGAGGCCGATCCGGCCGGCGAGGGCGAACGGGCGGCCGATTGACCGCGAACCCGGAGGCCATTCCGAGCCCGCTTTTCCTCATGGGCCCCACCGCCTCGGGCAAGACCGAGGTGGCGGTGCGCCTGGCGGAGGCGGGGTACGGCGGGATCATCAGCGTCGACTCGGCCCTGGTCTACCGCGGCATGGACATCGGGACCGCCAAGCCGGACGCCGCGACTCTGGCCAGGGCACCCCACCGCCTGATCGATCTCCGCGATCCGGCCGAACCCTACTCGGCGGCAGAATTCTGCACAGACGCCCGGGCGGCCATGGGGGAACTGGCGGAGGCGGGACAGCGGTCGCTGCTGGTGGGCGGCACGCTGCTCTACTTCCGGGCGCTGGAGCGGGGCCTGTCGCCCCTGCCGGGTGCCGATCCCGTGGTTCGGGAGCGATTGATGGAGGAGGGCGAGCGTCTGGGCTGGCCCGCCCTTCACGCGCGGCTCGCGGCCCGCGATCCCGCTTCCGGGGAGCGTATCCACCCCAACGATCCCCAGCGCATCCAGCGCGCTCTGGAGATCATCGAGGTGGAGGGGCGCACGCCCAGTGAACTCTACGCCGAGAACGCCGTCGAAGGGCTGCAGGAGGTTCCGGTCAAGGTGGCATTGGTCCCCGGCGATCGGGAACAAATGCACCGGCGCATCGAGGCGCGCTTCCACGCCATGCTGGAACAGGGGCTGGTGGATGAGGTCGCCGAACTGCACCGGCGGGGCGATCTGGAGCCGGATCTTCCCGCCCTGCGGGCGGTCGGCTATCGCCAGGTCTGGGAGTACCTGGAAGGGCACTATGACCATGCCGAGATGGTCCGGCGCGGGATCGTGGCCACGCGCCGGTTCGCCAAACGGCAACTCACCTGGTTACGGGGTGAGAAGGACGTGCTCTGGATCGATCCGGAGCACGGCGATCCGTTCCCCCGCATCGTCGAACGACTGATGGGGGAATGAGCTTCAACGGGTGCATCCGTGGCCGAATATGCTACGATCATGCCGAATCATGGAAGAGAGTTGTCACTTGCCCGCGCCCTTTGTGTGGCGAACCGGATTTTCGGGACATTTTTGCAGTCACACTTCTGATTCTTGATAAATTTTCACTACAAGAGGGAGCAATCAGCCATGAGTAAGGGACAGGCCCTGCAGGATCCGTTTCTCAACGCCCTGCGCAAAGAGCGCATCCCGGTCTCCATCTATCTGGTCAACGGCATCAAGCTGCAGGGCCAGGTGGAGTCCTTCGATCAATTCGTCGTGCTGCTGAAGAACACCGTCAGCCAGATGGTCTACAAGCACGCCATCTCCACCATCGTTCCGGCGCGGAACATCAAGCTCAATCTGGCCCCTCAGGATGGCGGCGAGCCCTCGGCGACGGTCGAGGAGACGGGCTGAGGGCGAACGGATGAGCGGCGGCGCGGCGGTAATGCCGATTGTTTGAGCGCTATCAGGGCGGTGAACGAGCCCTCCTCCTCCATGTGGCCCTGGACGGTGAACATCCGGAACCGGACGAGTTCCGGGAGCTCGCTCGTTCCTCCGGTGCCGAGGCCGTCATCGAGTTCACGGTGCGTCGCCATCGTCCCGATCCCCGGACCTTCATCGGCAGCGGCAAGCTGGAGGAGGTGAAGGCCGCAGTGGCTGCCGAGGGCGTCGAACTGGTGCTGGTGGACCACGCCCTCTCCCCCGGCCAGGAGCGCAATCTTGAACAGGCTCTGGAGTGCCGGGTCCTCGACCGCACCGGACTCATCCTGGACATCTTCGCCCAGCGGGCGCGCTCCCACGAGGGCAAGCTCCAGGTGGAGCTGGCGCAGTTGCGTCACATGTCCACCCGGCTGGTGCGCGGCTGGACCCACCTGGAGCGGCAGAAGGGCGGCATCGGCCTGCGCGGTCCCGGCGAGACCCAGCTGGAGACCGACCGGCGGCTGCTGGGCGAGCGCATCAAGAAGCTGGAGCGTCGACTGGAGAAAGTGGACCGCCAGCGCGCAGAGGGGCGCCGGGGGCGACAGCGCGCGGAACTGCCGGTGGTGTCGCTGGTCGGGTATACCAACGCCGGCAAGTCGACCCTGTTCAATGCGCTGACCACCAGCGAGATCTACGCCGCCGATCAGCTTTTCGCCACCCTGGACGCGACCCTGCGACGGCTGGAACTGCCGCGCGGGATCAGTGCTGTGGTGGCGGACACCGTCGGCTTCATCCGGCATCTGCCCCACGAGCTGGTGGCCGCCTTCCGTTCCACCCTGCAGGAGACGCGCGAGGCGAGTCTGTTGCTGCATGTGGTGGATGCCTCCGATCCGGAACGCAACGATCGCATCGACGACGTCAACGAGGTGCTGGAGGCGGTGGGCGCCAGCGCGATCCCGCAGTTACTGGTCTACAACAAGATCGATCGGCTCCCGGGGGAGGAACCGCATGTGGAGCGCGACCACGAGGGTCGGCCGTGGCGGGTCTGGGTCAGTGCCCTGGATGGGCGCGGCCTGGATGACCTGGTGGCCGAGGTGGCCGAACAGCTGGCGGAGGACCATGTCCAGTGCCGTTTGACCCTGGGACCGGAACAGGGGCGTCTGCGGGCGCGACTCCATGAACTCGGCGCGGTCCGGCGCGAGGAATACGAACCCAGCGGTGATTGTACCGTGGAGGTGGAGATGCCGCGTCGGACACTGGAACGGCTGAGTCGACAGGAAGACTTTGCCCTGGAGCCTTGTCGGATCTCCTGAACAGGCCAGGAATCATGCACCGGCCACGGGAAAAGGGTCACTGCGCTTGCGGGCGAGGGGCAAGCTACCTAGAATCTGTCTTTCCGGACCAGCGGGTCCGGGATACGTCTTGTCATCCAATGAGGTAATCCATGGCGTGGAATGAGCCGGGCGGCGGCGGCCCCCGAGGCAACTCGGGCGGCAACAAGGATCCGTGGGGCAGTCCCGACAACAATCAGGGCCCCCCCGATCTCGATGAAGTACTGCGCAACCTTCAGAACAAGGTGCGCGGCCTGTTTGGTGGAGGTGGCGACGGTGACGACGGGGGCCGCTCTGGAGGCGGAGGCCCCTCCATCTCCATGGGAGGCATCGGCGGCATCCTGCTGGTGGTCCTGATCATCTGGGGGCTCTCCGGCATCTACATCGTCGACGACGGCAAGCGCGGCATCGTCACCATGTTCGGTGCCTATCACGCCACCTCCGAGCCGGGGCCGCACTGGCATCCGCGCTTTATCCAGGCGGTGGAGACGGTGAACATCGACCAGATCCGCAACGTCGAGATCGGTCTGCGCGGGGACGAGGCGCTGATGCTGACCCAGGACGAGAACCTGGTGGATGCGGAGTTCACTGTTCAGTACCGGGTGGGCGATCCGCACGACTACGTCTTCAATGTCCGCAACCCGGACCGTGCCCTGCGTCAGGCCACCGAGAGCGCCATCCGCGAGATCGTCGGCAAGTCCACTCTCGACATGGTCATCACCACCGGACGTGCCGAGATCGCCCAGCGAGCTCAGGAACTGGTACAGGAGACCCTGGACCATTACGAGTCCGGTCTCGTTGTGACCAGTCTCAACATGCAGAGCGCCCAGGCCCCGGAGCAGGTTCAGGACGCCTTCGCCGACGCGGTGAAGGCGCGTGAGGACCAGCAGAGGCTGATCAACGAGGCGGAAGTCTACGTCAACGAGATCATCCCGCAGGCGCGCGGTAACGCGGCGCGTCAGATCGAAGAGGCCAACGGTGCCGCTCAGCAGCGCGTGGCCCAGGCCGAGGGTGAATCCGACCGCTTCAACGCCCTGCTTGCGCAGTACCAGAACGCTCCCGGGGTGACCCGCGAACGGCTCTACATCGAGACCATGGAGTCGGTGCTCGGCAATGTCGGCAAGATCATGGTCGATGTCGAGGGCAGCGGTAATCTGATGTATCTGCCCCTCGAGCAGATGATGGGCGCGGGCGCCGCCGGAACCACCGGAAGCGGTAACCTGCTGAACCCCGATTCACCGCAGATCCCGGTGAATCGTGACAGCTCCAGTGGCACGACCGGTGACCGGGCCCGCGAGAACGCACGCAGTCGGGAGGTGCGCTAATGGGCCGCTCCATGAACATCATCGCCGTCGTCATCGCCGTCGGAATCTTTATTCTGGCCATGTCGATCTTTACCGTGGAAGAACGTGAGCACGCCCTGAAATTCCGCCTCGGCGAGATCATCCAGGACGAGCACGAGCCGGGTCTGCACTTCAAGACGCCCTTCATCAACAACGTCCGCAAGTATGACAACCGGGTGTTGACGCTGGACGCGGAACCGCAGCACTTCCTGACCAGTGAGAAGAAGAACGTCATCGTCGATTACTACGTCAAGTGGCAGATCGTCGATCCGGGGCAGTACTATCGCTCCACCGGCGGGATCGAGGCTCAGGCTACGCAGCGATTGCAGCGGGTCATCAATGACGGCCTGCTGGCGGAGTTCGCCAAGCGCACGGTCCAGGAAGTGGTTTCCGGCGAGCGGACCCAGATCATGGAAGTGATGAAGGCGCGGGCCAACGAGGAGGCCGAGGTCTTCGGCATCGATGTTCGTGATGTCCGGGTTCGCCGCATCGACCTCCCCGACGCGGTCAGCAGCTCGATCTACGAGCGCATGCGCTCCGAACGGCGTCGCGTGGCGCAGGACCTGCGCTCCCGAGGCGAAGAGGCCGCCGAGCGGATCCGCGCCGAGGCGGATCGCGAGCGGACCGTGATCCTGGCCGAGGCCTATCGCGAGGCGCAGCGCATCCGGGGTGAGGGCGACGCCACCGCCGCGGAGATCTTCGCCGAGGCCCACAACCGCGACAGCGAGTTCTACGCCCTCTACCGGAGCCTCCAGGCGTATCGGGAGTCCTTCGATGGCGACAAGAACTTCATGGTTCTGGAGCCGGGCACGGACTTCTTCCGCTACTTCCGTGGTCAGCAAGGTGACGACTAGGACCACGGCATGAGTGAGGCTCTGCTCACGGCCATTGCCCTGGTCCTCGTCATCGAGGGACTCCTTCCGGCTCTGACTCCCCGGGGTTACCGTTCCATGGTGACCCGGGTGGCCGAGCTGGGCGACCGCGAGATCCGGTCCACCGGGCTCGTGGTCATGGGCCTCGGGGCACTACTCCTCTACATCTTCCAGTAAACCGGAAAACCTCCCATGCAACCCACAGACAGCTGGCTCCTGCCCGAGGGGATCGACGAGGCGCTGCCCGACGAGGCCGAGCGGCTCGAGGCCCTGCGACGGACCCTGGTGGACCTCCACGGGCGCTGGGGTTATCGCCTGGTGATGCCACCGCTCATCGAGTACCTGGAATCCCTGCTCACCGGGACCGGTAACGATCTCGATCTGCAGACCTTCAAGCTCACCGATCAGCTCAGCGGTCGAATGCTCGGTGTGCGTGCCGATATGACACCGCAGGTGGCGCGGATGGACGCCCATCGGCTGGGACGCGATGTCCCCGAGCGGCTCTGCTATCAGGGCACGGTGTTGCGCACCCGGCCGGAGAACGGGGCCCATTCTCGAGCCCCGTTGCAGGTCGGGGCGGAGCTCTTCGGCCATGCCGGGATCGAAAGCGATGTCGAGATCATGACGCTGATGGTGGCCAGCCTCCAGGCGGTGGGTCTCGACGCCATCCACCTGGATCTCGGCCACGTGGGTATCTATCGCGGTCTGGTGGCCGCCGCCGAAATCGAACCGATGGACGAGGAACGGCTGTTCGATGCCCTGCAGCGCAAGGCGCGCCCGGAACTCCCCGATATCCTCGAGGAGGCGGGTGTGCAGGGGGTCCTGAGGCAGCTGTTGCTGAAGCTCCCCGATCTGCACGGCGATCGCGCCATCCTCGATGAGGCGCGGGAGCTGCTCGGTGCGAGCGGCGCGACGGTGGTCGCGGCACTGGATGAGCTGGAGGGCATCGCGGCCGCGCTGGTCGAGCGCCTTCCGGGCGTGACCCTCCATTTCGACCTCGGCGAGCTGCGCGGTTACCGCTACCATACCGGCGTGGTCTTCGCCGCCATGGATGCCGCGCACGGGCGCACGGTCGCCATGGGCGGGCGCTATGACGACATCGGCGGCGTCTTCGGTCGCGCTCGGCCGGCCACCGGATTCAGCGCCGATCTGCGGGAACTGGCGGCACTGACCGTGGCAGACGCGGCACGCGCCCCGGTCGCCGGGATCTTCGCCCCCTGGGTCGAGGCGGAAGAGGAACGGTCCGCCTGGCAACAGGCCATCGATGCGTTGCGCGCCGCCGGCGAGCGGGTGGTGGTGGAGCTGCCGGAGCAGGGCGGTGATGCCGGGGCCATGGGTTGCGACCGCCGCCTGGTCCGACAGGACGGCCAGTGGCAGGTTGTCCCCGTGGTCGGCGAATAAGAGAGGCAGGAACATGGGCAAGAATGTGGTTGTTGTCGGCTCCCAGTGGGGCGACGAAGGCAAGGGCAAGATCGTCGATCTGCTCACCGAGCGAGTCGGCGGCGTGGTCCGTTTCCAGGGGGGGCACAATGCCGGCCATACCCTGGTCATCGGTGACCAGAAGACCGTACTGCACCTGATCCCGTCGGGGATCCTGCGGCCCGACGTCCAGTGCTTCATCGGCAATGGCGTGGTCCTGTCACCGGAGGCACTGCTGGAAGAGCTGGTCATGCTGGAGAACAATGGCGTGCCGGCGCGCGAGCGGCTGCGGATCAGCGAGGCGTGCCCGCTGATCCTGCCGTACCACGAGGCGCTGGATGCCGCCCGTGAGCAAGCTCGAGGCAAAGCGGCGATCGGTACCACGGGGCGCGGTATCGGTCCCGCCTACGAGGACAAGGTCAGCCGTCGCGGTCTGCGTCTGGGCGACCTGTTCCACCGGGAGCGCTTTGCCGCCAAGCTCGGCGAGGTCCTCGACTACCACAACTTCGCCCTGCAGCACTATTTCCGGCAGCGGCCGGTGGACTTCCAGGCCACCCTGGACCAGGCCCTGGCCCACGCCGAGGCGCTGGAACCGATGATGGCCGATGTCCCGGAACAGCTCTATCAACTGAACAAGGGCGGCTCCAGTCTGCTTTTCGAAGGCGCCCAGGGAACCCTGCTGGACATCGACCACGGGACCTATCCGTACGTCACCTCGTCCACAACAACCGCCGGCGGCGCCGCTTCCGGCAGCGGCGTGGGGCCGGGACAGCTCGACTACGTTCTGGGTATCACCAAGGCCTATACCACCCGGGTCGGGTCCGGCCCGTTCCCCACGGAGCTCGACGACGCCATGGGCGAGCACCTCGCCCAGCGTGGCCATGAATTCGGTGCCACCACCGGCCGTGCGCGACGCACCGGCTGGTTCGACGCCGTGGCCCTGCGCCGAGCCAACATTCTCAATGGCACCTCGGGGTTGTGCATTACCAAACTCGATGTCCTCGACGGCCTGGAGACCATCCGGATCTGCATCGGCTATCGCTATCAGGGCACGGTCCAGGAGACTCCGCCGGTGGGAGCCGAGGCATTCGGAGCCTGTGAGCCGGTGTATGAGGAGATGCCGGGGTGGAGCGAGTCCACCGAGGGGATAACCGCCTTCGATGAACTGCCCGCCAGGGCTCGCGCCTACCTCAAGCGCATCGAGGAACTGACCGAGACCCCGATTGACATCATCTCCACCGGTCCCGAGCGTGACGAGACCATTGTCCTGCGCGATCCCTTCACCGGCTGACCCGTGTTCGCCAGCGCCGCGGATTGCGCGGGCGGAAACGAAAAAGCCCGCTGCAGCGCGACGCTGAGCGGGCTCTCCGGGAAATTGGTGCCGAGGAGAGGACTTGAACCTCCACGGGGTTTCCCCCACTAGCACCTGAAGCTAGCGTGTCTACCAATTTCACCACCTCGGCACGGTGCGTGTTACCACACCGTTGAAGTGCGAAACTTTAATCCACTCCGTGGTGGTCTGTCAACGTTCGGCCGGCATCGGTATACTACCCCCCATGATCAGACAAGCATTCCAGAACCAGAACAGCCTGTCGTGGCTCTCCGCCACGACGACACACCCCCGCAGCCGGAGTCTTCCCCATGGCGAGTCGTAAGCCCGCACGCGATCCCAAGGCCGCGGCCGAGGCGGAGAAATACGAGAACCCCATCCCCAGTCGCGAATACATCATGTCGGTGCTGGAGACCAACGGCCGCCCCATGTCCCGGGAGGAACTGGCCGCCGAGCTGGGCCTCGCGGGAGATGAGCAGCTGGAAGCCCTGCGTCGGCGTCTGCGCGCCATGGAGCGTGACGGTCAGTTGATGTGCAACCGCAACGGGGATTACGGCCTGCTCAGCCACATGGAGCTGATCCGGGGCCGGGTCATCGGCCACGCCGATGGTTTCGGATTCCTGTCGCCGGAAAGTGGCGGACAGGATCTCTTCCTCTCGCCGAAGGCGATGCATCCGGTTCTTCACGGTGATGTCGCCGTTGCCACTGTGATCGGAATGGACCGCCGCGGTCGTCCGGAGGGGCGCATCGTCGAGGTGGTGGAGCGTAATACCTCCCGCGTCGTCGGTCGCTTCTTCGACGAATCCGGAATCGGTGTCGTCGAGCCCGACAACCGGCGCATCAATCAGGAGATCCTGGTGGCTCCGGAGGAATGGAACGGCGCCCGCGAGGGTCAGATCGTCACCGTCGAGATCATCGAACAGCCGAGCCGCCATCGCAAGCCGCTCGGCCGAGTGGTGGAGATCCTCGGTGAACACCTGGGCGCCGGGATGGAGGTGGACGTCGCCCTGCGCGCCCACGGCATTCCCCACGAATGGCCCGATGCCGTGCGCGGCGAGGCCGAGGCCATCCCCGCCGAGGTCGCCGAGGACGACAAGAGCGGGCGCGAGGACCTGCGGGCGATGCCGCTGGTGACCATCGACGGCGAGGACACCAGGGATTTCGACGACGCGGTCTGCTGCGAGGTCACCAGCGGCGGCTGGCGTCTGCACGTGGCCATCGCCGACGTCGCCCACTATGTGCAGCCCGGCTCGGCGCTGGATGAGGAGGCGCGCAATCGGGGCAATTCGGTCTACTTCCCCAACCAGGTGGTGCCGATGCTGCCGGAGGCCCTCTCCAATGGGCTCTGCTCCCTGAATCCGGAGGTGGATCGGCTCTGCATGGCGGTGGCCATCGACATCGATCGCACGGGTCGCGTGCTGGACTACCGCTTCATGAACGGCGTCATGCGCTCGCATGCCCGGCTCACCTACACCGAGGTCGCCGCCATGGTCGAGCAGAACGACCCGGTGGTCCGCGACACCTACCGCCACGTGGTCAAGGACGTGGACGAACTCCACAACCTCTACCGGGCACTGCGCCAGGAGCGCGAGCGGCGCGGAGCCATCGACTTCGATACGGTCGAGACCAAGATCAAGTTCGGTGCCGATCGCAAGATCGACCGGATCGTCCCGGTGGAGCGCACCGACGCCCATCGCATGATCGAAGAGTTCATGCTGGCTGCGAATACCAGCACCGCCGATTTCCTCGAGAAGAACAACCTGCTGACGCTCTACCGGGTGCACAAACCGCCGCGCAAGGAGAAGCTGGACGATCTGCGGGCCTTTCTCGCCGAGCGCGGCCTGAAACTCGAGGGCGGCGACGAGCCGGAGGCGCATCACGTCTCCTCGCTGATGAAGCAGGCCGAAGGCCGCGAGGACTTCCACCTGATCCAGACCCTGGTCCTGCGCAGCATGAACCAGGCGCAGTACTCGCCGGAGAACGTCGGCCATTTCGGCCTCGGCTTCGACGCCTACACGCACTTTACCTCGCCCATTCGCCGCTACCCCGATCTGATCATCCATCGCGGCATCCGTCTGCTGCTGGACCGTCAGCAGAAGCCGGTGCGCGGGAAGCTGGGCAAGCTGTTCGGGCGCGGCGAGGGTCGGGACTACCCCTATTCCCCCGGCGAGATGCACAAGCTCGGCGAGCACTGTTCCATGACCGAACGCCGCGCCGATGATGCCACCCGTGACGCCGAGGACACCCTCAAGTGCGAGTTCATCCAGGACAAGGTCGGCGAGGTCTACGCCGGCCTGGTCACCGGCGTCACTGGTTTCGGCCTCTTCATTGAACTGAAGAACATCTATGTGACCGGCCTGCTGCACATCTCCGCGCTGGAGAAGGATTACTTCCGTTTCGATGCGACCCGCCATCAGCTGGTGGGCGAGAAGTCCGGCCGGAGCTACTCGCTGGGTGATACCGTCCACGTGAAGGTAGTCCGGGTCGATCTCGACGAGCGCAAGATCGACTTCCAGCTGGCCGAGCCACAGGCGGAAAACGAGTCGGCGCCGCGCAAGCGTCGTCGCAGCGGCCGCAAGGGCGGCGGCAAGAAGGAGGAATGACCAACCGCGTCCATGGCCTCCATGCCGTGCGAGCGGCGCTGGAGGCGGGGACCCTGCGCCGGGTGGTGGTCGACGACCGGCGCAACGATCGTCGACTGAGCGAACTGATCGCCGATTGCGAGACCGCCGGGGTTCCTGTGGAGACCAGTCGCCGCCAGCGCCTGGACGATCTGGCCGAGGGTGGCCGCCACCAGGGCGTGGTCGGCGAGGGCGCAGCGCGGGTCGGCGGCTGGGCCGAACTGAGTGACGCCGCGGCGATGGGCGGTCTCTGGCTTGCCCTGGATGGCATCCAGGATCCGCACAACCTCGGCGCCTGCCTGCGTACCGCCGAGGCGGCCGGCGCCGCCGGTGTCATCGCCCCCCGGGACCGCGCCGCCGGGCTCACCGCCACTGCTCGCAAGGTGGCCACCGGCGCCGCCGAGCGGCTGCCCTTCTACCAGGTCACCAATCTGGCCCGGACCCTGAAGGAGCTGGGCGCGGCGGGGCTGTTCATCGTCGGCGCCGCCGGCGAGACCGATACGAACCTCTACGAGGTCGACCTCACCGGTCCCCTGATCCTGGTCCTCGGTGCCGAGGAACGTGGTCTGCGGCGACTGACCCGTGAGAACTGCGACGTGGTCGCGCGACTGCCGATGGCGGGCGAGGCCGAGAGCCTCAACGTCTCGGTGGCCGCCGGCGTCTGCCTGTTCGAGGCGGCGCGGCAGCGAGGATTCCCCGCGTTCGGGTAGGCCGGACGGCAGAATACTTGGCACTCCAGTCGCAGTAGCCTACAATGGCGGGCTTGATTCGAGACTCCTTGCCGCAGTCCATACCGGGCGCGGCTACTCAACCCGCAAGGAGAGACAATGCGACACTACGAAATCGTCTTCATGGTCCACCCGGATCAGAGCGAGCAGGTCCCCGCCATGGTGGAGCGCTACCGTTCCATCGTCGAGGGGGACGGTGGTCAGGTCCATCGCCACGAGGACTGGGGCCGCCGACAGCTCGCCTACCCCATCAACAAGATCCACAAGGCGCACTACGTCCTGCTGAACGTCGAGTGTACCGCCGCCGCCCTGGAAGAGCTGGAGAGCGCCTTCCGCTTCAACGACGCCGTGATCCGCAACATGGTGCTGTCGCGCGACGAGGCCGTCACCGAAGCGTCGCCCATGGCCAGGGAACGGGAAAAGGAGAGGGAGCGCGAGGGCAGCCGTCCGCCCGCCGCTGAACCGGCCGGCGACGCGCCCGCCGAGGTGATGGAGGAAACGGCGGAAGACGGTCCCGCCTGAGGACGTGGCCGCGTCGGCCGCCAACCGCATCTGCCTGGACGGTCGGGTTCTGGAAGCGCCGGAGCGGCGCCACAATCCGGCCGGCAAGCCCATCGCCCGCTTCATGGTCGGCCACGAGTCGGAGCAGGAAGAGGGCGGCCACCCCCGGGTGGTTCAGCTGCGCATCCAGGTCTTCGCGGCCGGCGAGGCACTGCAGGATCAGGTCGACCGCCTCGCGGTCGGGGATGCGGTCCGGATCGAGGGCTTTGTGGCCCGCTCCGGTTACCGTCAGGGCGATGCCCGGCTGGTCCTGCGCGCCAATGCCATCACCCCGATCGAACTTGAACGCCCCACTCCGTCCGCGGAGGGCTGAGGGCACTACGCAACGAATACAGAAAGGAGAATGACCATGGCCCGGTTCTTCCGCCGCCGCAAGTACTGCCGTTTCACCGCCGAGGGTGTGAAGGAGATCGACTACAAGGACATCAACACCCTGAAGAACTACGTGACCGAGACCGGGAAGATCGTCCCGAGCCGGATCACCGGCACCAGCGCCAAGTATCAGCGCCAGCTGGCCACGGCCATCAAGCGCGCGCGCTACCTGGCTCTGCTGCCGTACTCGGACCGCCACGAAGGCTGAGGTTCGTGCGCGCCCTTGCCGGCTACATCACGCAGGGGCGCCTGCAGGCGGCCCTGATCGCGGTGGTTGCCGCGGCGCTGTCGCTGATCATCGCGCCGCTGAGCTATCTCAGCGGCGCGGCGGTGGCCCTGGTCACGCTGGTCAGTGGGCCGGTGGCGGGCTTGCAGGTGGTCGCCCTCGCCACGGCGGTGGTCCTGGGCGTCGGCCTGGTGGCCGGCGGCGGTGGCGTGATCGGCATCGCCTATCTGGTGGGGGTCTGGGCCCCGATCTGGGTGGTGGCCGGGGTCCTGCGCCGCACGGTTTCGCTGCCCGGCGCCCTGCTGGTCTGCGGCCTCATGGGGGCTGGCCTGGTCGCTCTGTTCCACCTGCTGGTGGCCGATCCGGGCGCCTGGTGGCGGGAACAGATGGGGCAGATGCTGCAACAGATCCAGGGGCAGGGTGCGGAGCTGGATGCCGCCACCATGGAGGCGCTGGGTAACCTGGCCTCGCTGTTCACCGGTGTGTTCGGCGCCGCGCTGGCTCTGAGCCTGGCGGTGACGTTGTTCATCGCCCGCTGGTGGCAGGCGATCCTGTATAATCCGGGTGGTTTTCGGCGGGAGTTCCATGGACTGCGTCTCGACCCCCGGTTGAACTGGGCCGCACTGCTGTTGCTTGTCGGGGTGGTAATCGTCCCGGCGGATGCGTCGCCGGTGGCGCTGCATCTGCTGATGGTGGTTGCCGCGCTGTTCCTGTTGCAGGGACTAGCGGTGATCCACGGCGGTTTCGGCCGGCTGGGACTGCATGCCGTCTGGCTGGTGGGTTTTTATTTTTTGCTGGTCCTGGTGCCGCATGTTCTGTTCGCCATGGCGGCACTGGGCTTTCTGGACAGGTGGCTGGACGTGCGTGGTCGGCTTCCCGACCGCCGCGCCAGTAACGACGATACGGTTTGAGGGCGAGAGTGCCCGGAATTCGGAGGTAAGGAACGATGGAAGTCATCCTGCAGGAAAACGTTCGCAGTCTCGGCAACCTGGGCGAGCAGGTGCGAGTGAAGCCGGGCTATGCCCGTAACTACCTGCTGCCCAAGGGCATCGCCGTGCGTGCGACCCCGGAGAACATCGAGGCCTTCGAGGCGCGTCGCGCCGAGCTCGAGAAGAAGGCCGCCGAGGTTCGCGAGGCCGCCGAGAAGCGCGCCGCCGCCATTGCCGGGGTCGGTGCCGTGACCCTGAAGCGCAAGGCCACCGAGGAGGGCAAGCTCTTCGGTGCCATCGCCGCCAGCGACGTTGCCGAGGCCCTCAACGAGGGGGGTGCCGAGGTGGAGCGCAAGGAGATCACCTTTCCCGATGGCGTTGTTCGCGAGGTCGGCGAGTTTCCGGTGGAGGTCTACCTGCACACCGAGATTTCCCAGCCGGTGACGCTGGTGGTCGAGGCCGAGTAAGGCCGGGTGGCGGCCCCGATGGAGGATGCCGCTTATCCGGTGGGTTCGCAGACCACCGAGAGTCTGCGTATCCCACCGCACTCCGATGAGGCGGAACAGGCCGTCCTCGGTGGCCTCGTGCTGGATAACGAAGCGTGGGATCAGGTCGCCGATCGGGTGGCCGAGACCGATTTCTATCGCCACGACCACCGACTCATCTTCATCGCCATCCGCGCCCTGGCGGACGAGAGCGCTCCCTTCGATGTCGTGACCGTCTCCGAACGGCTCGCGCGCGACAATGCCCTGGAGGACGCTGGCGGTCTCGCCTATCTCGGCACCCTGGCACGGAACACGCCGTCGGCGGCGAACATCCAGGCCTACGCCCGGATCATTCGCGAACACGCCATCCTGCGCGAGCTCATCCACGCCGGCACGCGCATCGGCGACAGCGCCTATCAGCCCGATGGCCGCTCCACCACCGATCTGGTGGACGAGGCCGAGCGTCTGGTCTTCGATATCGCCGAGAAGGGGGCCCGGGGTCGTCAGGGGTTCCTGGGGATGTCGGAGCTGCTGGAACGCACCGTCGAGCGCATCGAGGAGCTCATCGAGACGGGCGGGGAGATCTCCGGGCTGCCGTGCGGCTTCAGTGATATCGACCGCAAGACCGGCGGCCTGCAGAAGTCCGATCTGATCATCGTCGCCGCCCGTCCCTCCATGGGCAAGACCACCTTCGCCATGAACATCGCCGAGACTGCGGCCATCAAGCACAAGCAGCCGGTGGCGGTGTTCAGCATGGAGATGTCCGCCGACCAGCTGACCATGCGCCTGCTGTCGTCGCTGGGCCAGATCGAGCAGGGACGCCTGCGCGGCGGGCGGCTGGACGACACCGACTGGTCGCGACTGACCTCGGCCATGAGCATCCTTCGCGACGCCCCCATATTCGTTGATGACACCCCGGCTCTGACCCCCACGGACCTGCGCGCCCGCTGTCGCCGGCTCAAGCGTGAGCAGGGCGATCTCGGGCTGGTGGTGGTGGACTATCTGCAGCTGATGCAGTCGCCCAACGGCGCCCGCGAGAACCGCACCAACGAGATCTCCGAGATCAGCCGGGGCCTCAAGGCGCTGGCGCGGGAAATGGACGTGCCGGTGATCGCCCTGTCGCAGCTCAACCGCGCGCTGGAGCAGCGGCCCAATAAGCGGCCGGTAATGTCGGATCTGCGCGAATCGGGCGCCATCGAACAGGACGCCGACGTGATCATGTTCATCTATCGCGACGAAGTCTACGACGAGGACAGTGACTACAAGGGGCTGGCCGAGGTGATCCTCGGCAAGCAGCGTAACGGCCCCACCGGTATGGAGATGCTGGTCTTCCAGGGGGAATACACCCGCTTCCGCAACTACTCCCGGGGTGATAGCGAGGACCGGGGATGAGCCGCGCCACTTGCGCCGAGATCGACCTGGGTGCTCTGACCGATAATCTCGAGACGGCCCGGCGTTCAGCCCCCGGCCAGCCGGTGTTGGCGGTGGTCAAGGCCGATGCCTACGGTCACGGTCTGGTACGCGCCGCCGAGGCTCTTCACCGCGCCGGTGTCGACGCCCTGGGGGTGGCCTCGCTGGAGGAGGCGCGCACCCTGCGCGGAGCCGGGATCGAGGGGCCCGTGGTCCTGCTGGAGGGCTTCTTCGAGGCCACGGAACTCCCCGCGCTGGCGGAGCTGGGGCTGACCCCCGTGATCCATTGCCCTTGGCAGCTGGAGGCCCTGGAAGCGTGGCGGGCACCGCATCCGCTGCCGGTCTGGCTGAAGGTCGACAGCGGCATGCATCGCCTCGGCTTCGAGCCGGACGGTCTGCCTGCGGTGCGCGAGCGGCTGGCGCGCTGTCCGGCGGTGGCGGGTGAGCCTGTGGTGATGACCCATCTGGCCTGTGCCGATGAACCGGATCGCCCCGAGACCGGGCGCCAGCTGGAGACGTTCAGGACCTGCGTGGCGGCCGACGAGGTGGTCTCCATCGCCAACTCCGCCGGGATCCTGGGATGGCCGGAGGCACGGCGGGGCTGGCTGCGACCCGGGATCATGCTCTACGGGGTTTCACCCTTCGCAGTCGGGGTGGAGAATGCGGCGGCTGGCGAGCTGCGCCCGGTCATGACCCTGCGCTCCGAACTCATCTGCGTGCGTCGACTGGCTGCCGGCGAGGCCATCGGGTATGGCGCTACCTGGCGTGCGCCGGAGGCCATGCCGGTGGGTGTGGTGGCGGCCGGCTACGGCGACGGCTATCCGCGCCACGCCCCCTCCGGCACCCCGGTTCTGGTGGGTGACCACGAGGTTCCGCTCGTTGGGCGGGTTTCGATGGACATGATCACCGTGGACCTGCGCGCCCATCCCGATGCCTGCCCCGGCGACCCGGTCACTCTCTGGGGTCGGGGGCTCCCGGTGGCGCGTATCGCCGAGGCGGCTGGTACCATCGGCTACGAACTGCTCTGTCACGTGACCCCGCGGGTCCCCCGTTTCTGCGAGGGCGACTCGCGGGTCTGAAAACCGGAGGAAAATCCATGTCGCGCAAGGGTCGCATCGAACACCTTCTCACCGACGCCCTGAGCCCCGGCTATCTCGAGGTGGTCGACGAGAGCCATCAGCACAATGTACCCGAAGGCGCCGAGTCCCACTTCAAGGTGACCGTGGTCAGCTCCCTCTTCGAGGGCATGAACCGGGTCGGCCGTCATCGGGTCGTGAACAAGGCGATGGCCGACGAATTCAGCGGTGGGCTCCACGCTCTGGCCCTGCATACCTATGCCCCTGATGAGTGGGCGGCGATGGCCGAAAGTCCCGATTCCCCCCCCTGTCTCGGTGGAGGCCGCGCATGAACCAGGGTGAAGAGCCCGTCGAGCTGCTGTCCCGGATCATCGAACATGAAGAGCGTGTCTTCGAACCCGATGACGACAGCCGGGAGGCACTGGGTGCCTTCCAGCCAGTGGTCGAAGCCATCTGTCACCTGGGTGATGATGGCTTCCTCGATATCCGCGAGCCCGAGCGGGACGAAAACTCTCCCATGGGCTATTACAATCGGGTCGAGGTGGTCAGTGTGCGGCCGAGCGCCCGCAAGATGCTGGAACGAGCGCGGGCCCGGGCCCGGGGGGACCTCCCGGGGTCGATGGAAGAGGGGGAGCAGAGTCCCTTCGTTGCCGAGGAGGCCTCCCCCTCGACCGATGCGGGCCCACGCTCCGTTGTGGAGGGCCCCCGTGTCGGTGTCGGCGCGGTGGTGGTCCACGAGGGTCGGATCCTGCTGGTACGGCGCGGTGGTCCGCCGCGCGCGGGGATGTGGACCGTTCCCGGCGGCAAGCCGGCCTTTGGTGAAACACTGCAGGAGGCGGTGGAGCGCGAGGTTCGCGAGGAGACGGGGATCACCGTCGCCGCTGGCGCCCCATTGCAGACCTTCGAGTTGCAGGAAGCGGACGAGCAGGGTGAGTTGGTGTGGCACTATGTCATCATCAACCTGCGGGCGGAATATCTGGACGGCGAGCCGTCGGCGGCATCGGATGCCGCCGATGCCGCCTGGTGTACCCCCGAAGAGGTGATGGAACTCGAGATCGACAGCGAAATGCGCCGTCTTCTGCGCCGCCTGACGGACTTCGCCTACTGAAGCGTGCGGAGGCTTTTACAGTCCCGGGTGTCATCCATCCCGTTCAAGGGGACTGGCCATGGCTGTGGGGAGATGGGCATCACCGGCGATGTCCGCCAGACTGTAGCCGGCGAGGGTCGCCAGGAAGGAGTCCATGGCCTTGTGGGTGATGTCGCGCAGCCGGCAGTATTCACGGATGGGACAGGGCGGAGTATCGCAGTTCACCGGCTCCAGCCGATCCTCCATGTGGCGGACCACCTCATCGAGGTGGATGGCCTCGGGGTCCCGGCCGAGACGGATGCCCCCGTACTTGCCGCGAAAGGTCTCGATGAAGCCGAGACGCCCGAGCGCATGGACGACCTTGACCAGGTGGTTGCGGGAGATCTCGTACGCTTCGGCGATCTCGTTGATGGTCACCAGTCGTTCACTGCTGTGGTTGAGGTAGATCAGGGTACGGAAGGCGTAGTCGGTATAGCGCGTCAGCTGCATGCTCTGTTCCTGCGTTAGATGGCGAGGCGGTCCCTGCACCACTCGAATGGTCCGTTCGAGTCACAAGTATAGTTAGGCGGGCAAGGGGGCCGCCTCTTTTCGAAAGCGCTTCAATCGAAATGGTCGGCAGGGGGAATGGGTCATGGCAAAGAACCGGACGGTCTACCTGTGCGGGGCCTGTGGCGCGCGCACTCCCAAGTGGGCCGGCCAGTGCCCGGAGTGCGAGGAGTGGAATACGCTGGAAGCCGCCGTTGAGGAGGCTGGGGCGCCGCGTCGGGGCGGTTTCAGTGGCAGCGCCGACGGGGAGTCCACGGCGCTGGGCGAGGTGGAAGTCGACGCCGAAAGCCCGCGCTGGGCCACCGGTTCCGGGGAGCTGGACCACGTCCTCGGTGGAGGTCTCGTTCCCGGCTCGGCAACCCTGATCGGGGGTGATCCCGGTATCGGTAAATCGACCCTGTTACTGCAGACCGCCGCTTCGCTGGCGGTGGACCGGCGGGTGCTCTATGTGACCGGCGAGGAGTCGCTGCAACAGGTGGGGCTGCGCGCGCGGCGCCTGGAACTCGAGGCCGACGGCGTGCGATTGCTTGCGGAAACCCAGGTGGAGCGGATCATTGACCTGGCTCGGCGCGAGCGACCGGGGGTGCTGGTGGTGGACTCGGTGCAGACCGTCTTTACCGAACAGCTGCAGTCGGCACCCGGATCGGTGGGCCAGATCCGCGAGAGCGCGGCGCAGCTGGTGCGCTACGCCAAACAGATGGGGACCGCCCTCTTCCTGGTCGGGCACGTGACCAAGGAGGGGCAGCTGGCCGGTCCCCGGGTGCTCGAGCACATGGTCGACGGCGTTCTCTACTTCGAGGGCGAGAGCTCAAGCCACTTCCGCGTGATCCGCGCGATCAAGAATCGCTTCGGCGCCGCCAATGAGCTTGGCGTCTTCGCCATGACCGAGACCGGCCTGCGCGAGGTGAGCAACCCCTCGGCCATCTTCCTGTCCCGCCACGGTGGCCCGATCCCCGGCAGCATCATCCTGGTGACCCGGGAGGGGACGCGGCCACTGCTGGTGGAGGTCCAGGCGCTGGTGGACGAGAGCCAGCTGGGCAACCCGCGCCGGGTCACCCTCGGCCTCGATGGCAACCGTCTGTCCATGCTGCTGGCCGTTCTGCATCGCCACGGCGGCGTCGCCACCTTCGACCAGGATGTCTTCGTCAACGTGGTGGGCGGCGTGCGGGTTACCGAGACCGGCGTCGACCTGCCGGTGCTGCTGGCGGTTCTCTCCAGCCTGCGCGATCGCGCTCTGCCGACGGAGCTGGTTGCATTCGGTGAGGTGGGCCTGGCGGGCGAGATCCGCCCGGTGCCCAACGGGCCCGATCGGTTGCGCGAGGCGGCCCGGCACGGTTTTACCCGGGCCATTGTCCCACGCGCCAACGCTCCGAAACAGTCGATCCCGGGCCTTGAAGTGGTCCCCGTCGAACGCCTCCAGGAGGCGCTGGACGCGGTTCGCGAGGGCTAGTGCCCCTCGTTCGCCTCGAGCAGCGCGTCGAACTCCCGCTCCAGCAGCTCACCGTCGCCCAGATTCAGTTCCACCAGGCGACGCAGATGGGCGGCACTCTCCACTGGCAGTTTGGTGAATTCGAAGCCGATCACCTCGGCCCCGACATGGACTGTGGTGCCGTGGGCATCGATGATGATCCCGCTTTCCAGTTCCAGCGAGAGGTCGACCCTCTCACCGCTTTGCGGGCAGTGCTGCCATTCGGGTGGCCGGGTCATCAGTACGCCCTTGAGGGAGATGTCTCGCAGATCCCCGGCGCTGGTGCCGGCGGCGCAGGTCACGGTGAGCCGCCCGGGGAAGGCGATGCGGGTGAAGCGGCGCTTTTCGGTGTTTTCGGCCATGGGGGAACTCGCTCTCTGCTGGTGTACCGAGCATAGCGCGGAATCCCCCGGACCCCAAAGAGTTGGCACCCCGTACCGGGCCGCTACACCCCCCGTCTCAGCCCCCCTGCTCGGGAGCCTCCGGTGGCGGTATCTCGCGCAGCGCCGGCATGACGCGGACCGTCCGCACTGCGCTGGGCCCGACCTGGACCACCTCCATGGGGTAACCGGCCAGACGGAAGCTGGTTCCCGGTTCCGGAATGGTTTCCATGTACTCCAGGATCAGGCCGTTGAGGGTCTTCGGCCCCGTGGTTGGCAGTTCCCACTGAAGCATGCGATTGAGTTCCCGGTTGGAGGCGCTGCCGTCCACGAGGTAGGTGCCGTCCTCCTGGGGATGGACCTCGCGCATGCTCTCGGCCGGGTCGGTGGTGAATTCGCCGACGATCTCCTCGAGGATGTCCTCCAGCGTCACCAGACCGCGCAGGTCGCCGTACTCATCCACCACCAGGCCGATGCGGCGGCGCTGCTGCTGGAAGTTGACCAGTTGGTGGTGGAGGGTCGTGGCCTCGGGCACGAAATAGGGTTCGCGCATGGCCGCCTCCAGATCCTCGCGGCCGAATTCGCCGCCGGCAAGGCGGTGGACGACATGGCGCAGGTGGAGGATACCGACCACGTTCTCCGGGCCGCCCGAATAGACCGGCAGGCGGGTGTGCTGGCTGCGGGTGATGGTGTCGAGGATGGTATCCCAGTCGTCGTCCAGATCGATGGCGGCCATCTCGTTGCGCGGCACCATGATGTCCTCAACGGTGACCTTTTCCAGGTCGAGGATGGAGAGCAGCATGTTCTGGTGGCGGCGCGGGATCATGGCATCGGCCTCGTTGACCACGGTGCGCAGCTCCTCCCGCGACAGCGCCTGGCCCTGATGGCGATGAGGGGAGACGCCGAGGCCGCTCAGCAGGGTGTTGGCGACGACGTTGACGATCCAGACCAGTGGATAGAGCACACGGAGCAGCGGTCCAAGGACAACGCTGGCGGGAAAGGCGATGCGCTCGGGATGGAGCGCGGCCAGAGTCTTCGGCGTGACCTCGGCGAAGATCAGAATCACCAGGGTCAGCAGGCCGGTGGCGACGGCGATGCCGGCCTCGCCGAGCAGTCGGAGGGCGATGATGGTGGCCAGGGCCGAGGCGAGGATGTTGACGAAGTTGTTGCCCAGCAGGATGACGCCGATGAGCCGGTCGGGCCGCTTGAGCAGACGCTCCGCGCGCTGGGCCCCGGCGTGACCGGAGCCGGCCAGGTGGCGCAGGCGGTAGCGGTTGAGGCTGATGAGGCCGGTCTCCGAACTGGAGAAGAAGGCCGAGAGGACGATCAACAGTCCCAGCAGCAGGAACAGCGCAAAGGTCGGAATGGCATCCATGACGAAGGGCCTCGCGGCGGGGAGCGGTCAGCGGATCCCGAGAATGAGTTCCAGCACCAGCGAGGTGCCGAAGTAGGCCAGCACCAGCGCCACGGTGCCGACGAGGGTCCAGCGCACCACCAGTCGCCCGCGCCAGCCATAGCGATAGCGTCCCCAGAGCAGCGCGGCGAAGATGACCCACGCCAGCATCGAGAGCACCGTTTTGTGGACCAGGTGCTGGGCAAACATGTTGTCCAGGGCGATAAAGCCGAGCAGCAGCGCCACGGAGAGGCAGATCATCCCGAGGACGATGATCTGGAACAGCATGCGCTCCATGGTTTCCAGCGGCGGCAGCACCTGGATGAAACCGGTGGCGCGATGGCGGCGCAGATGACGGTCCTGGATGGCCAGCAGACCGGCCTGAAAGGCGGCGATTCCCAGCAGGCTGAAGGCGAGCAGCGACAGCACCACGTGATACTCGATCACCGGGCCCAGCCGCAGCATGACGTGGCCGCCGGGCAGAGGCAGAAGCTCCAGAAGCAGGGCCAGCGCGGCCAGCGGCATCAGACCGATGCCGAGGTTCTCGATGGGCGCGCGCAGGGTGCCGAGCAGGGCCACCAGAACCATGATGGCGGTGACCAGGGAAAAGATGGTGAAGAAGCCCAGGTCGATGCCGTTCGCCGTGATGATGTCTTCCTGGAGAACCAGTCCGTGCAGGATCACGGCAGCCAGACCGAGCAGGATCACCGGTAGCCGCTCGCCGCGTTGAGCCAGAAGGCGGCGGGCCAGCAGGAGGGTGGCGGCAAGGTAGAGCAGGAGGGCAACGATGCCCGGTAGTAGCGAAGCCATGATCTCGGTTTCAGTGGTTCGTGGCAGTCAATGATTGCACAAACGAGCACTTGCGCGAAACTGTGCGGTTGGCTTGCCGGTGTCGGGTCGGTATGCTTCAGTGAAACGGTGGACAAGGAAGGAACGTGTCCGTCGGCAAACATGGCAAAAAGTGGATTATCGCCCGTGGAATTGAACGTTCTGGGATGTGGGGGTGGTCTGGGAACCGGTGAGCAGACGACCTCGCTGCTGCTGGATGGCTCCGTTCTACTGGATGCCGGAAGCGGTATCGGTTCTCTCGGTATCGAGGAGATGACCCGCCTGCGGGCGGTCTTCCTGACCCATTCCCACATGGACCACATCTGCTATCTGCCGTTTCTGGCCGACACCCTGTTTGGTCGGCTGGACGCCCCGTTGCCGATCCTTGCTCGCCAGGAGACCATCGAGGCCCTGCGTGACCATGTGCTCAACAACGTCATCTGGCCGGATTTTACCGCCATCCCGGCCGACCGTCCGGTCCTGCGGCTTCAGCCGGTCACGCCGGGAGAGACGGTCACCATCGGCCATCTGAGCATCACCGCCATCGACGTGCCCCATGTGGTTCCGGCGCTGGCCTATTACGTTACCGATGGCGAGCGCCACTTCGCATTCAGCGGCGATACCACCACCAACGATACCTTCTGGAAGGCACTCAATGCTCGTCCGCGCCTGGACACTCTGGTGATGGAGGCGGCTTTCGCCGACAAGGACGCGCACATCAGCCGCCTCTCCCAGCACTATTCGCCCGGGATGCTTGCCGACGACATGGTCAAGCTTGACCACGACCCCGTGATCTACCTGTCTCACCCGAAACCGGGCTTCGAACAGACCATCCTCGACGAGTGTCGAGGCCACATGCCCGAGCGTGATCTCCGGGGGCTGTCGAGCGGAGACCGCATCACGGTATAATGGCCTTCCTGATGGAAGTGGAGGCAGTATGTTCGACGGTCTGAGCGAACGGCTTGACCGGACCCTGAAGAACCTGCGCGGTCAGGGCCGGATCACCGAGGAAAACGTCAAGGATACCCTGCGTGAAGTGCGCATGGCCCTGCTGGAAGCCGATGTCGCCCTGCCGGTCGTCAAGGCCTTCATCGAGCAGGTGCGCGAGCGCGCCCTGGGGACCGAGGTCAGCAGCAGCCTGACGCCGGGGCAGGCCTTCATCAAGATCGTGCGCGAAGAGCTCGAACGGCTCATGGGCGAGGCCAGCGAGGGCCTCGACCTGGCCGCGCGGCCGCCGGCAGTGGTGCTGATGGCCGGTCTCCAGGGCTCCGGAAAGACCACCAGCACCGGCAAGCTGGCCCGCTTCCTGAAGGACAAACAGAAGAAGTCGGTGATGGTCGTTTCCACCGACGTCTATCGCCCGGCAGCCATCGATCAGCTGGAGACCGTGGCCGGTCAGGCGGATGCCGAATTCTTCCCCAGCCGCTCCGACCAGAAGCCCGGCGACATTGCCCGGGACGCCCTGAAAGCGGCGCGCACCGGCCACAAGGATGTGCTCATTGTCGACACCGCCGGCCGTCTCCACGTCGACGACGACATGATGGCCGAGATCCGCGAGCTGCACGAAACCCTCGAGCCCGTCGAGACCCTCTTCGTGGTCGACAGCATGACCGGTCAGGATGCCGCCAACACCGCCCGGGCCTTCGGCGACGCCCTGCCGCTCACCGGTGTGGTGCTGACCAAGACCGACGGCGACGCCCGCGGCGGCGCCGCGCTCTCCGTGCGTCACATCACCGGCAAGCCGATCAAGTTCCTCGGGGTCGGCGAGAAGAACGACGCGCTGGAGCCGTTCCATCCCGATCGCGTGGCCCAGCGCATCCTCGGCATGGGCGACATGCTCTCGCTGATCGAACAGGCCGAGACCCGGGTCGATCAGGACAAGGCCGAAAAGGTCGCCCGCAAGCTCCAGAAGGGCAAGGGTTTCGACCTGGAGGACTTCCGCGATCAGCTCCAGCAGATGAAGAACATGGGCGGCATCGGCAGTCTGCTGGACAAGATGCCGGGGATGGGCCAGATCCCGGACAGCGTGAAGGGGCAGGTGGACGACAGCCAGTTCAAGCGCATGGAGGCGATCATCAATTCCATGACCCCGTGGGAGCGCCGCAAACCGGATCAGATCAAGGGCTCGCGCAAGCGCCGCATCGCCGCCGGTTCCGGAACGCAGGTGCAGGATGTCAACCGCATGCTCAAGCAGTTCTCGCAGATGCAGAAGATGATGAAGAAGATGAAGGGTGGCGGCATGCAGAAGATGATGCATCAGATGAAGGGGCAGTTGCCGCCGGGGATGCAGTAGGCCGCCTTCCGCGCCGCTCCCCGGGAGGGATGAGGGCCTTCGTCCCCGGCGGGACGCCGTGAATACGTCCGTGTAGGCTCGACGGCCGCCGGTGCCGAAGGCCCCCATCCCTCCGGGGAGCTGCGCGGAAGGCGGAAACGAAGGCTCCGCCCTTTCCGAAGCGCGGCAGATGGCTTATAATTCGCCGCTTGATCGAACCGGATTGCCGCCGGACGGCTCGTGGAGCCGCCCGGAATGAATCGAAGCAGGAGAACTGAATCGTATGGTCACCATTCGCATGGCCCGGAAGGGCGCCAAGCGCAGCCCTTTCTACAACATCGTCGTTGCCGACCACCACAAGCCCCGGGACGGGGCGTTCCTCGAGCGCCTGGGATTCTACAACCCGGTGGCCAAGGAAGGTCAGGAGTCGGTGCGGCTGGACATGGAGCGGGTGCAGCACTGGCTGGACCAGGGCGCCAAGCCGTCCGAGAGCGTCGGCCGGCTGATCAAGCAGTACGCCAAGAGCGCTGCGGCCGCCTGAGGTCGCTTCGCCGAGCGTGAGCGCCGACGGGGAGAAACGGGTGCCCATGGGGCGCATCGGAGCCCCCAACGGTGTGCGCGGCTGGGTCAAGGTGCAGTCCGATACCCGGCCGCCCGAGAACATCCTGACATACGACCCCTGGTATCTCGGGGACGAGGAACGCCCTCGGCGGGTCGTCGAGGCGCGCCGCCAGGGCCGGCATCTGGTGGTGCGGCTGGAGGGCATCGAGGATCGCGAAACAGCGGCGGCGCTGACCCATCGGGTCGTCTCCGTGGCGCGTGACCAATTGCCCGAGCCGGAGCCGGACAGCTACTACTGGGCCGATCTGGAAGGGTTGACGGTGGTCACGCCCGACGGCGCGGAGCTCGGAACGATACAGGGATTGTTCGAGACCGGCGCCAATGACGTGATGGTGGTGCGCGGCGAGCGCGAACGCCTCATCCCGTACATCCGCGACACGGTGGTTCGCGAGGTTGATACCGCGGCCGGACGGATGACGGTGGACTGGGATCCGGACTTCTGAAGCCGGCGGGGTGAGTGCGATGCGGGTGGACGTGGTTACCCTGTTTCCAGAGATGCTGGCGGCGGTAACCGACCACGGCATCACCGGCAGGGCGGTGGAGCAGGGGCGCCTGGAAGTGGCGACCTGGAACCCGCGGGACCACGCCACCGACCGCCACCGCACGGTGGATGACCGGCCCTACGGCGGTGGCCCCGGCATGGTGATGCAGGTGGCGCCGCTGCTGGCCTCGCTGAACGAGGCGCGGGCGGCGGACGAGCGACCCGCCACGGTGATCCACCCGAGCCCCCAGGGGCGGCGACTCGACCAGGCGGGGTTGCATGAACTGGCCGGTCGCGAGCGCCTCATCGTGCTGGCCGGGCGCTACGAGGGCATCGACGAGCGCCTGCTGGAGGCGGAGGTGGACGAGGAATGGTCCATCGGTGACTACGTCCTCAGCGGCGGCGAACTGGCCGCCATGGTAATGATCGACGGGGTGGCACGGCTGCTGCCCGGGGTGCTGGGCCACGAGGACTCGGCGGCGGAGGATTCCTTCGCCACCGGCCTGCTGGACCACCCCCACTACACGCGCCCGGAGGAGGCGCTGGGCCGGACGGTCCCGGACGTGCTGCGTTCCGGTGACCATGCTGCCATCGCCCGCTGGCGACGGCAGCAGGCCCTGGGCAGGACATGGCAGCGGCGCCCCGATCTGCTGGAGGGGGTGCGGCTGACAGAGGTGGATCGAGATCTGCTGGCGGCCTGGTGCCGCGAGCGGGGACTGGATGACGAATCGGACTGACGAAACGCGTTGCGCGGGAGTGAACAGAGATGAGCAACATTATCGACGAGCTTGAAGCCGAACAGCTCAAGACCGATGTGCCGGAATTCGGCCCGGGTGACACCGTGCTGGTGCAGGTGCGAGTAAAGGAGGGCGAGCGCGAGCGCCTGCAGCCCTTCGAGGGCGTGGTCATCAGCAAGCGCAACCGCGGCCTCAACTCCGCCTTCACCCTGCGCAAGACCTCCAGCGGCGAGGGTGTCGAGCGTGTCTTCCAGACCCACAGCCCGCTGGTGGCCGAGATCAAGGTCAAGCGACGCGGTGATGTGCGTCGGGCCAAGCTCTACTATCTGCGCGAGCGTTCCGGCAAGTCGGCCCGCATCAAGGAAAAGGTCCGCTAGGCGGGCCCCCGGATTGGCGCGACCGGCTGCTGTGGAGGCCGCGCCTCCCGACGCGGGACGGAGAACAGGCAGGGCGGCGGCCATGGGGGTCGCCGCCCTGCTTGCGTTCGGGCACCCGGCAAGTGCTGCCGATCCGGACGGCACCATCGAGGCGGCCCGCTCGCTCGATACCGTCGAATTGGTGGCGGAAGAGGGGGCGGTGGGTCTGGCTCTCCATCATCTTGATTCCCATCAGCCGTCACGGGCCGACTATCCCGCCAGCTGGCTGCTGTGGGAACGTCGGCGGCAGGAACTGCTCGCCGAAATGGGCGATTGGCAACGTCTGGCGCGTCGCGTGGCCGGCTATCCCGCGGATCTGCCAGCAGACTTCCTGAGCGAGTCCGATCGCCAGCGCACCATGGCCCTGGAACGTGCCGGCGATGGTCGGGCGTTGCGTGAGCTCGCCTTCCAGCGTCTCTGGCTGGATCCGGAACCACCGAAACCGGCGATGGTCCGCCACTGGCAGCGCGCCCTGATGGTCGCCTACCAGCTCGAGGGGGAGCGCGAATCGGCGGTCCTCGCGGCTCGCCTGCTGCGCGACTCCGGTGAGGACGACGACGAACTCCACCACCGCCTGGGGGTCCTGTTGCTGGAACTCGGACGCCCCGCCGAGGCCCTGACCCATCTGAACCGGGTCCCCGACGACTTTTCTCGTGCTGGCCTGCCCGTCGAACCACTGCGCCTGCTGGCCGCCTGGCGGGCCGAGTGGATCACTTCGGCGGAACTGGTTGAACGGGCCGCGCGCCTGATCCCCGATCCGGGAACGCGGTCGACGATTCACCAGTTGATCCAGGCGGCTGCCCCGGGACCCCACGAACGCGCGGCGGCGCTCGAGGCCCTGCTGGTGGAGTTGCCGGCTGAACCCCTCCCTGGTTTGAAGCTACCGACCGCCGACGATCTCTGGCGGGCCTATCGGCGCCTCGGTCGCGAGGTCAGCAATGCTCGCGAGCTGGCCGTTGGCGAGGAGGAGCGCTGGCTGGAGGAAGCCGCGCGGCTGCGCGAGGAAGAACCGCTCCACAAGCGGGCACTGCTGGCCCTGCTCCTCGAGCACGCCGAGGATCGCGACCATCGGGAGACCGCCCATCGGCGGCTCGCCATCTCGGTCCTGGACGGCCCCGGTGGTGACCTGCTGGAGCGCCTCTACACCGAGGCCACGACCTACGCCGAACCGGACCGGGTCCCCGCGCCCATCCGGTATACCCTCATCGACCGCTTCCTGGCCGCCGACGACATCCCCGCCGCCGCACGACTGCTGCGCGGACTCACGGAGGCGCCGATCCCGGATGAGTCCTTCGACTGGCGGTTGCGCCGTGCCCGAGCGCTGATCCGGGCCGGCGACACGGCCCTCGGCGTCCGGGGCCTGCACCGCCTGCTGGACGAGACGACGCGACCGGGTTCGAAGGAACTGGACCGCACCATCCAGGTGGTCTTCGACCTGCAGGCGACGGCGGCCCACGAGGCCGCCATCGAGATACTGGAACGGCTGCGGCGGCGCACCAGCGACCGACGGGTGCAGCGCGAACTGCTCTTCTGGAGCGCGGATTCCCACAGCGAGCTCGACCGGCCGGCGACCGCCGCGGAATACTATCTGCGCGCCGCTCGCCGGGTCCCGGACGATCTCGACGACCCGTGGGTGGAGACCGCCTACTATCGGGCCGCCCGCGCCCTTGCCGAGGCCGGCTTCGAGGCAGATGCCACCCGCCTCTTCGAGCGGCTGCTGGGCGCCACCGACGATCCCCGTCGCCGTGCCCGCCTGCGCAACGAGATGGGTCGGCTGGGCGACGCGGCGAGGGCAACACCGTGACCCGGGGGTGCTGGACCATGAACATTCCGACACCACGCGGAACGGTAACCGTTACCGTGGAGGAGGATGACGGTGCACTGCGCGGAGTCACACTGGGTCCCGGCGTATCCGGTTCGGTGGGGGACGGTGCCGGGGACCGGGAGATGCCCTGGCGGGGTTGGCTGGGTGCTTATGCCCGCCGCGAGCCGGAACCGGTGTTGAACGCCTGGCTTCCGGAGGCGACCACGCCGTTCCAGCACCGTCTGCGTCGGGTTCTTCTGGCAATCCCCTTTGGCGAGACACGACGGTATGGTGAGGTGGCGGCGGAACTGGGGAGTTCTCCCCGGGCCGTGGGGCGCGCCCTGGCGAGCAACCCGCTGCCGCTGATGATCCCGTGCCATCGGGTGGTGGCGCGCGACGGGCTCGGTGGATTCCAGGGAGGCGAGACGGAGGAGACGTTGTGGATCAAGGCGGGCTTGCTGGCCCACGAGAGTGGCCATGGCGTGGGTTGACCATTTACCGGATGCGGATCGCGCGGAACTCGAAAGCTTCCTCGACGCCCTGTGGATGGAGCGCGGGCTGGCCGAGAATACGCTGAATGCCTATCGCACGGATCTCGCCCGCCTCGGGGTCTGGCTACGGGCCGAGCGCAAGATCGGGCTCGGTGAGGCGGGGCGCTCCGATCTGCTCGCCTGGCTGGGGGCGTGCGCCAGCGCCGGGCAGCGCCCCCGGAGTACCGCCCGAGCGTTGTCGGCGGCACGCCGTTTCTACCAGCATCGGCTGCGCGAGGGATTGCGCCGGGATGACCCGTCCGAACGCGTCGAGGCGCCCCGGCTGGGGCGGCCGTTGCCGGACAGCCTGACCGAGGCGGATGTCGAGTTGCTGCTGGCGGCGCCGGATACCGGTAGTGCCCGTGGGCTCCGCGATCGCGCCATGCTGGAGGTTCTCTATGCCACCGGGTTGCGGGTCTCCGAACTGGTGGCGCTGGAGGCTTCCCAGCTCGGGCTGAGCCGGGGGGTGGTACAGGTGATCGGCAAGGGCAACAAGGAACGGCTGGTGCCCCTCGGCGAGGAGGCCACGGCCTGGTTGCGCGACTACCTCGGCTGGGCGCGAACCGAACTCATGGCAGGGCGCGGCGTCAGCGATGCCGTCTTCGTGACCCGGCGGGGGGGTAGCATGACCCGTCAGGCCTTCTGGCAGCTCATACGCCGCTACGCCACAGCCGCCGGGATCGACAAGCCGCTCTCCCCGCACACGCTGCGCCACGCCTTCGCCACCCACCTGCTCAATCATGGCGCCGATCTGCGGGTGGTTCAGATGCTGCTGGGCCACAGCGATCTGTCCACCACCCAGATCTACACCCATGTGGCGCAGGCTCGACTGGCCGAACTGCACCAGAATCACCATCCGCGCGGTTGAACTCGCCACCATGATACCCATCAAATGACCATGACGACCCGGAGGAATGAAATGAGCATGTACACGCACTGGAAACGGGCGAGCGCTCTGCTGCTCGCAACCCTGCTCTCAGCCGCGCCGCTCTCGGCGGAAGTCGAACCGGAATTTCGCGAGCGGGTGAAGGAGCGGCTGCAGCAACTCCTGCCCTCGGTCGACCGGATCGACATCGCCACGAGTCCGGTGGAGGGGATTTACGAGGTGATCGTGAACGGCCGGGTGCTCTACGTCAGCGAGGACGCCCGCCATGTCTTTGCCGGCAACCTGCTGGACATGGAGGAAGGGCGCAATCTGACCGAGTCTGCTGAAAACCGCGCGCGCGCGGCGGCCATCGACGCGGTGGGCGAGGAGAACATGATCACTTTCGGGGCCGATGAGGAACGGCATGTGGTCACCGTTTTTACCGATACCGAATGCCCCTACTGCCAGAAGCTTCACAAGGCCATGGATGAATACAATGAACGCGGCATCACGATCCGCTACCTGGCCTTCCCGCGCCAGGGTCGGGGGTCGAGCGGCTGGGACAAGATGGTCTCCATCTGGTGTGCTGACGATCCTCGCGTCGCCATGGATCGTTCGAAGACTGGAGGGGAGTCCGTTGGTGAACAATGCGAGGACCATCCCGTCGAAGAACACTACGAGCTGGCTGGTTCCATGGGGGTACGCGGGACGCCGAGCATCATCACCTCTGAAGGCGCGATTCTGCCGGGATTCGTGCCGCCGGAGAAGCTGCGGGAAGAGCTGGAGAACGGGCGTTGAACCGTGCCATCTCGAACGATCGCGAGAATTGGTCTGCGTCTAATCTTGTAGGATTTATCTGAACCTGTTGTCGGATCATGGCGAAGAGCTGTATCGGATTATTCCCGTTACCGGATTGCAGGATTCATATCTTGTTGATTGTCGAGGTATGATTTGATGGTGTGACGTGTCCTGGCTGCAGCAGTCGCTTTGCAGGGTGGTTTGCCAGAAGACGTCGGGCTGATTATCGTGGAACTCGACAACAACAAGAAACGCCTCCTGGATGAGGCACCAAGGGGAGGGAACTTCAGGTCAGGATGGCCGGACAGGAAGTCACCCCGCCGCATTTCTGGTCCAGGGAGGACCCGGCGGGTACAGGATGTCAGGTCGTGGAGAGCAGGAAGCGTGAATAAGGGCAGGAAGCCCGGGGTGAAACGGCGTTTGCCCTATCTCTGCTTTTTGTTTCCCCTTCCTTCCCGAGTTGGGAAGTCCCCGGGCCCGCGAAAGCGGGCCTTTTTCTTGGTTTTCGCGCGACTCCGGGCACGGCGGGCAGCGGGTCTTCAGCGTTCCAGCATGTCCCGCTTGTTCGGCTTGCCGTCCCACTCCTCGGCGTCGGGCAGTGGGTCCTTGCGTTCGGTGATGACCGGCCAGAGTGCGGCGAGTTCCGCATTCAGTTCCAGATACTCCTCCTGATCCTCGGGGAGATCTTCCTCGGCGTAGATGGCATTGGCTGGACACTCTGGCTCGCAGAGGGTGCAGTCGATGCATTCCTCCGGATCGATGACCAGGAAGTTGGGACCTTCGTGGAAGCAGTCCACCGGACAGACATCCACACAGTCGGTGTATTTGCAGGCGATGCAGTTCTCGGTAACGACGTAGGCCATGCTGGTTCCTTGTAGTGCGGATCTCTGCCTATTGCAGGCTACCGAGCGGCTCGGGTCAACCGACAATATCTCCGGTTTCCCGTGGAGGTACCAGACGGACACGGCCCGGCCCCTCCAAACCAGAGGTCGTCAGCCACTAGAGTAGCACGTCGATATGAAACCGACTGTCAGCGCGGCATGTCGCAGTCATTCTCCGGGAAGGTCATGCGCCCGGGGTTCAGCCGTCTCGCCGCAATGCCTCGTCCCGGAGCCGGTAGAGCAGGTCGAGGGCGGCGCGCGGGGTCAGCTCGTCGGGGTCCAGTCGGCGCAGCTCGGCCTCCACCGGGCTCGGGGCGGGCGGGGGCGGCGCGGGTTCCGCCGGGGGCGGTTCAGGGGCGAAGAGGCTCAGCTGCGGCTCCGGGGTCTCGGCGGTGCGGCTCTCCAGTTCGGCGAGGTGTTCGCGGGCGGCGCGGATGACGTGGTCGGGGACGCCGGCCAGGGCGGCGACCTGAAGGCCGTAGCTCTGGCTCGCCGGGCCCTCGGCTACGCTGTGGAGGAAGACCACGCCCTGGTCGTGCTCGCGCGCGGCGACATGGACATTGGCCACGCCGGGGAGTTCGCCGGCAAGGGTCGTCAGTTCGAAGTAGTGGGTGGCGAACAGGGTCAGGCAGCCGGTGCGGCCGATCAGTTCACGGGCCACCGCCCAGGCGAGGGCGAGGCCGTCGAAGGTCGAAGTGCCGCGGCCGATCTCGTCCAGCAGTACCAGGCTGCGGTCGGTGGCGTGGTGGAGGATGTTGGCGGTCTCGGTCATCTCCACCATGAAGGTGGAGCGACCCGAGGCGAGATCGTCGCTGGCGCCGATGCGGGTGAAGATCCGGTCCACCGGTCCGAGGGTGGCGGCGCCGGCCGGGACGTAGCTGCCCATGTAGCCGAGCAGGGTGATCAGCGCGGCCTGGCGCATGAAGGTCGATTTGCCGCCCATGTTGGGGCCGGTGACCACCAGCAGCCGGCGTTCGGGGTGGAGATCGAGGTCGTTGGCGATGAAGGGCTCGCTCTGGGCCTGTTCCACCACCGGATGGCGGCCTTCCTTGATGGTGAGGCCCGGTTCGTCGGAGAAGAGCGGCGCGCGCCAGTCCAGCGCCTCGGCGCGCTCGGCCAGGTCGGCCAGGGCGTCCAGAGTGGCGATCGCCTCGGCGCTGGCCTGCAGCGGCGCCAGTTCGGTGTTGAGGGTGTCGAGAAGCTCCTCGTACAGGGTTCGCTCGCGCGCCAGCGCGCGGTCGCGGGCGGAGAGCACGCGAGTCTCGAAATCCTTCAGTTCGTCGGTGACATAGCGCTCCACCTGCTTGAGGGTCTGGCGGCGGATGTAGTCGTCCGGCACGTGGGCCGCCAGGCTGCGCGGCACCTCCAGGGAGAAGCCGTGGACGCGGTTGTGGCGGATGCGCAGGTTGGGGATGCCGGTGCGCTCGCGCTCGCGTTCCTCGAATTCGGCCAGGAAGCCGTCGACATCGCCGCCCATGCGGCGCAACTCGTCGAGTTCGGCATCATAGCCATCGGCGACGACGCCGCCGTCGCGCAGCCAGGCGGGCGGCGGGGTGACCAGGGCCGCCGCCAGCATGGACGCAAGCCCCGGAAAATCGCCCAGCGCCTCCAGGACCTGCTGGAGCAGGGTGCTGTCGGGGGCGCAGAGACTGGCGTGGATGGCGGGCAGTCGTGTCAGCGCCTGGCCCAGGTGGACCAGATCGCGGGGGCGGGCACTGCGCAACGCGATCCGAGAGAGCATGCGCTCCAGGTCGCCAAGACCGCCGAGGGTCTCGCGCAGCTCGACATGACGCCCGCTCTCCAGCAGTTCGGTCACCGCCGTCTGGCGCGCCTCCACGGCCGGGCGGCGGCGCAGGGGGCGGTGCAGCCAGCGACGCAGCAGGCGGCTGCCCATGGGGGTGCGGCATTGGTCGAGTACCGTCAACAGGGTGTGGCGCGGATCACCGCCGAGGCTGGTGTCCAGTTCCAGATTGCGGCGCGAGGCGGCGTCCAGCAGGACGGCGTCCTCACGCTGTTCCACCCCCAGCCCGCGCAGATGGGGCAGGGCACCGCGCTGGGTGTCGCGGACGTAGTCGAGCACCGCGCCCGCGGCCCCCACCGCCGCCCCCAGAGGCCGGTCGGCTTCGGTTTCGACATCGCTGATACCGAAGCCGGCCAGGTCGCGGGTGGCGAACTGTTCCGCCAGCTGGCGAGCCGCCTCGCGCGGTTCGAAAAGCCAGTCGGCCCGGCGGCGCTGGCCCGGTGCCTCGCCCCACGGACCGGTGGTCTCCAGCGCCTCCGGCAGCAGCAGTTCCGCCGGCTGCAGTCGCGCCAGCTCGGCTGAAAGGGCCTCGTCGTCCTCCAGGGCGGCCAGAGAGAAGCGGCCACTGCCCACATCGAGCCACGCCAGCCCCCAGCCACCCTTCGGGGCCGGGGTGATGGCCGCGGTGAAGCTCTCCCGCCGCTCATCCACCAGCGCCTCGTCAGTGGCGGTGCCGGGGGTGACGATGCGTACCACCCGCCGTTCCACTGGTCCCTTGCTGGTGGCCGGGTCGCCGATCTGCTCGCAGATCGCCACCGACTCCCCCATGCGCACCAGCCGTGCCAGGTAGGTCTCCACCGACTGCACCGGGACCCCCGCCATGGGTACCGGTTCACCAGCGGACTCGCCACGGACGGTCTGGCTGATGTCGAGCAGCTCCGCCGCGCGATAGGCGTCGTCGTAGAAGAGTTCGTAGAAGTCGCCCATGCGGAAAAACATCAGGATCCCGGGATTCTCCGCCTTGAGATCCAGATACTGGCGCATGAGCGGGGTATGTCGGGCACCGTCAGTCATGCTCGCGAGTCTACAAGAGGGTCCGGTCCGGAGCGAGTCCGGTGGTGTGGACGCGGCCGGTCGGATGGGCGAGGATTATCCCGGAATCAGGAGCCGGAGACAGCCGATGGTACTCGGACGTTCGGAGGAGAAGCGCGGCTTTCGTCGCATGACGGTGGACTGTCGCCTGGCCTTTGCCATCGACGGGCAGCCGGGCCGTCATACCGGTCAGGCCACCGATCTCAGCGCCAGCGGACTGGCGTTCATCTGCGAGGCCACGGTGGCGGAGGGCGCGAATCTGGAGGTGGAGGTCAGCCCCGCCAGTGCTCTGACACCGCCACTGCACGCTCGCGTGGAAGTGTTGCGAGTGGAAGAGACGGACTCCGGCCAGCGGGTGAGCTGCCGCATCGTGGAGATGCTCTCGTGACGGCAACCATCATCGACGATTCCGACCTGCAACGACTGGCCGCCGAGCTCGGTGCGATCCTGGAGGCACGCGGCGAATTGATGGCCACCGCCGAATCGTGCACCGGCGGGTGGATCGCCAAGGTGATGACCGACGTTACCGGCTCCTCCGCCTGGTTCCAGGGGGGGCTGGTGACCTACGCCAATGCCGCCAAGGAGAGCCTGCTCGGGGTGGACCCTGCGCTCCTGCGCGAGCACGGCGCTGTTTCGCAACCGGTGGTCGAGGCCATGGCTGCGGGGGCGCGGGAGCGCTGTGGTGTCGACCGGGCCTGCGCCGTCTCCGGGATCGCCGGGCCCGGCGGTGGCACCCCGGAGAAGCCGGTGGGTCTGGTCTGGCTCGCGTGGGCCGGTCCGGAGGGGGTCGTCAGTCTCGCTGAACGGTTCAGTGGGGATCGCGAGAGCATCCGTCGCCAGAGCGTGGCCCGGGCGCTGATCGGCCTCAAGGAAACCATCGAAATGGCGTGAATGACCGCAACCGGTTTCGTTCCGCCGGGGCGGGTTGTGCGGCCGGGAACGCGCCCGAAACCGGATGCGGTCGAACTCTGTCCGGAGCCGGGCCGAAGACCTAGGCCGACGCCCCTCCTTTATGGGATAATCCGCCCGCTGTATCCAATACACCGGGGGGCAGGGAGCCCTCCGTTCCAGAGCGCAATTGAGAGGTAGAGGATTATGGACGAGAACAAGCAGCGCGCACTGACGGCGGCACTCGGTCAGATCGAAAAGCAGTTCGGCAAGGGTTCCGTGATGCGCATGGGCGATGCCGCCGCGGTTCGGAACGTGCCGGCCATCTCCACCGGGTCGCTGGGCCTGGACGTGGCCCTGGGCGTCGGCGGCATGCCGCGCGGCCGGGTGGTCGAGATCTACGGGCCGGAGTCCTCCGGCAAGACGACCCTGGCCCTGCAGGTCATCGCCGAGGCCCAGAAGATCGGCGGTACCTGCGCCATCGTCGACGCCGAGCACGCCCTGGATCCGGACTATGCCGGCAAGCTCGGTGTCGACATCGACGAGTTGCTGGTCTCCCAGCCCGATACCGGCGAACAGTCGCTGGAGATCGCCGACATGCTGGTGCGCTCCTCCGCCGTGGATGTGCTGGTGGTGGACTCCGTGGCGGCGCTGACGCCGAAGGCAGAGATCGAGGGCGAGATGGGCGACTCCCACGTCGGGCTCCAGGCGCGCCTGATGTCGCAGGCGCTGCGCAAACTGACCGCCAACATCAAGCGCTCCAACACCCTGGTGATCTTCATCAACCAGATCCGCATGAAGATCGGAGTGATGTTCGGCAGCCCGGAGACCACCACAGGCGGCAACGCGCTGAAGTTCTACTCCTCGGTGCGGCTGGACATCCGTCGCATCGGTTCCATCAAGAAGGGCGACGAGGTTCTCGGCAACGAGACCCGCGTCAAGGTGGTCAAGAACAAGGTGGCTCCGCCGTTCAAGCAGGCCGAGTTCGATATTCTCTACGGCGAGGGGATTTCGCGCGAAGGCGAGATCATCGATTACGGCGTCAAGGAGGGCCTCATCGACAAGTCGGGGGCGTGGTACTCCTACAACGGCGAACGCATCGGCCAGGGCAAGGACAATGTCCGTCAGTACCTCAAGGACAACCCGGATACCGCCGCAACCATCGAGGCGGCCATCCGTGAGCGACTGATGCCCCAGGCCCCGGTGGCCGGCGAGGAGGCCGAGGAGTCGGCCGAGGCCGAGGATGGTGGCGCCGAAGAGGCGCAGGGCTGAGCGGTCGGGACGGCCCGCGCGGGGTGTGAATGACGGCCGAGGATGACCGGGCCGCCGCGCGCGAGGCCGCCATGCGACTGCTGGCGCGACGGGAGTACGCCGTCGCCGAGATGGTCCAGCGACTGCGGGGCCGGGGGCACGACGAGGCCCTGGCGGCCACTGTGGTCGATGAATTGTGCGACGAGGGGCTGCTCAGCGAGGAGCGCTTCGTCGAGAGTTTTGTCCGCAGCCGCGTGGAGCGCGGCGCGGGCCCGATGAAGATCGAGGCCGAGCTGCGTCAGCGCGGGGTCGATGTGACCCGCGCCGAACCCCACCTCGAAGAGGTGGACTGGCGCGAGCAGGCCCGCGCGGTCTACCACCAGCGCTTCGGCAACGCGGAACCACCGGCGGATCGCCGGGAGTGGTCGCGCCGAGCGCGCTTCCTTCAGGGACGGGGTTTCACCGCTGAGCAGGTGCGGCGGGTCATGGACGTGGACGACCTCTGAAACCCCGGCGCCCGGCGCCGGGACCACCCGATCCGGATTCCGGACACCGAACCCCTTCGGTAGGGACGAGTGACGACATGAAAAGCGCCGAGATTCGCCAGCAGTTTCTGGATTTCTATGCCGAGCGTGGCCACACGGTTGTACCGTCGAGCCCGCTGGTGCCGGAGAACGATCCGACCCTGCTGTTCACCAACGCCGGCATGGTCCAGTTCAAGGAGACCTTCCTGGGCCACGAGCACCGTCCGTACAGTCGGGCGGTGAGCTCGCAGCGCTGCGTGCGCGCCGGCGGCAAGCACAACGACCTTGAGAACGTCGGCTATACCGCTCGTCACCACACCTTCTTCGAGATGCTGGGCAACTTCAGCTTTGGTGACTATTTCAAGCGCGAAGCGATCCACGACGCCTGGAAGCTGCTCACCGGGGTCTTCGGCCTGCCGGCGGAACGGCTCTGGGTCACCGTCTACGTGGACGACGACGACGCGGCGGCCATCTGGCTCGAGGAGGTCGGCGTCGACCCGGAGCGCTTCTCGCGCATCAGCGGCGACGACAACTTCTGGTCCATGGGCGACACCGGCCCGTGCGGCCCCTGCACCGAGATCTTCTACGACCACGGACCGGAGATCCCCGGCGGCCCGCCGGGCACTCCGGAGGAGGACGGCGATCGCTACGTGGAGATCTGGAATCTGGTCTTCATGCAGTACGATCGGCAGGCCGACGGCACCATGCTGGAGCTGCCGAAACCGTCGGTGGATACCGGCATGGGCCTCGAGCGTCTCGCGGCCGTGCTCCAGAGCGTGCATTCCAACTACGACATCGACCTGTTCCGCCACCTGATGGGGGCGGCGGCGAAGGCCACAGGCAGCGCCTTTGATCCGGAGGACAGCCACCTCAAGGTGCTGGCCGACCACATCCGCTCCAGCGCCTTCCTGATCGTCGACGGCGTGCTGCCGAGCAACGAAGGACGCGGCTATGTTCTGCGCCGGATCATCCGCCGCGCCATCCGCCATGGCTTCCACATGGGCATGAACGAGCCCTTTTTCCACCGGCTGGTGGAGCCGCTGGTGGCGGAGATGGGGGAGGCCTACCCGGAGCTGGTGGAACGTGCGGAGCGGGTGACCGAATTGTTGCGCAAGGAGGAGGAGCGCTTCGCCGAGACCATCGAGCAGGGCATGAAGCACCTGGAGGAGGCCTTCGCCCGGAGCGAGGGCCGCCAGCTCGACGGCGAGGTGGTCTTCCGCCTCTATGACACCTACGGTTTCCCCGCCGACCTGACCGCCGACATCGCCCGTGAGCGCGGTGTGGCGGTGGACATGGCGGGCTTCGAGAAGGCGATGGAGGCGCAGCGCGCCCGCGCGCGCGCCGCCGGCCAGTTCAGTGTCGATTACCACGAAGGGATCCACGTGGACGTCGATACCGAGTTCCTCGGCTACGATCGTCTGAGCGACGAGGGCACCGTCGTCGCCCTGTTCCGCGGCAGCGAGCCGGTGGATGCGCTGGAGGCCGGCGAGGAGGGCGCCGTGGTCCTCGATCGGACCCCGTTCTACGCCGAGTCCGGCGGCCAGGTGGGTGACACCGGGGTGCTGCGCGGCGGCGATGGCCACTTCGAGGTGATCGACACCCAGAAGAAGGGCAATGCCCACGTCCATCTCGGCCACCTGAAGCTGGGCCGGTTGGTGGTGGGTGATCGCCTGCGCGCCGAGGTCGCCGGCGAGCGGCGTGCCGATACCGCCCACAACCACTCCGCCACCCACCTGCTCCACGCTGCCCTGCGCCAGGTCCTCGGCGACCACGTGCAGCAGAAGGGTTCGCTGGTGGACCCGGACCGGCTGCGCTTCGACTTCGCCCACGAGAGCCCGATGACCCCGGAGCAGAAGGCCGAGGTGGAGCGGTTGGTGAACCATCACATCCGCGCCAACACCCCGGTGGAGACCACCGTGACCTCCATGGAGGAGGCGCGCGCCATGGGCGCGGTGGCCCTGTTCGGCGAGAAGTACGGCGATACTGTCCGGGTACTGGCCATGGGCGAGGACCACTTCTCCATGGAGCTGTGCGGCGGGACCCATGTGGCCCGTACCGGCGAGATCGGGTTGTTCAAGATCGTCGAGGAGGGCGGGGTCGCCGCCGGCGTGCGCCGCATCGAGGCGGTGACCGGCCGGGCGGCCTTCGAGCGGCTGGAGAGCGCCGAACTCACCGTCGAACGGCTGGCGGAGCGGCTGAAGAGCGACCGCGACGGCGTCGAGGAGCGCGTCGCTCAGCTTCAGGAGCGGCTGCGCCAGGCGGAGAAGGAGAACGAGCGGTTGCAGGCGAAGCTGGCCAGCAGTCAGGGCAGCGATCTGGCCGGGCAGGCGCGCGAGGTCGCCGGGGTGACGCTGCTGGCGGCGCGCCTGGACGGCGCCGACGCCAAGGCGCTGCGGACCACCATGGACCAGCTCAAGAACAAGCTCGGCTCGGCGGTGATCATCCTCGGCGTGCCCGGCGACGGCAAGGTGAACCTGGCCGCCGGGGTCACCAGTGATCTGGTGGACCGCATCAAGGCCGGCGATCTGGTCAATCACGTGGCGGGGCAGGTCGGCGGACGCGGCGGTGGTCGACCCGACATGGCCCAGGCCGGCGGCAGCCAGCCGGAGAACCTGGACGCCGCCCTGGCCAGCGTACCCGACTGGCTCGCCGGGCAGCTGGGCTGAGGGAACGAGATGGCACTCATCGTACAGAAATACGGCGGGACCTCGGTGGGTACTGTCGAGCGCATCCGCGAGGTGGCGAAGAAGGTGGAGGCGCGCCGCGCCGCCGGTGACGATGTGGTGGTGGTGGTCTCCGCCATGTCCGGCGAGACCAACCGGCTGGCCGAACTGGCGCGTTCCGTCGACCCCGACGCCGGTGGTCGCGAGCTGGACGTGCTGCTCTCCACCGGCGAGCAGGTGACCATTGCCCTGCTGGCCATGGCGCTGGAGCAGCGGGGCTGTCCGGCGCGTTCCTACACCGGTTCCCAGGTCCACATCCTCACCGACAGCGCCTACAACAAGGCGCGGATCCTCGACATCGACGGTAAGCGGGTGCATACCGACCTGAAGGTCGGGCGAGTGGTCGTGGTCGCCGGCTTTCAGGGCATCGACGAGGAGGGCAGCATCACCACCCTCGGTCGGGGAGGGTCCGACACCACCGCCGTGGCCCTGGCCGCCGCCCTGGAGGCGGACGAGTGCCAGATCTTCACCGATGTCGACGGCGTTTACACCACCGATCCCCGAGTGGATCCCAAGGCGCGGCGACTCGACACCATCACCTTCGAGGAGATGCTGGAGATGGCCAGCCTCGGCTCCAAGGTGCTGCAGATCCGCGCCGTGGAATTCGCCGGCAAGTACAACGTGCCCCTGCGGGTCCTTTCCAGCTTCCAGGAAGGCCCCGGCACCCTGATTACCGTGGACGAGGGAGACGATATGGAACAGCCCGTGATCTCCGGCATCGCCTTCAACCGGGACGAGGCCAAGGTGACCATCCTCGGTGTCCCGGATACCCCCGGCGTGGCCGCACGCATCCTTGGTCCCATCGGCGATGCGAATGTCGAAGTGGACATGATCATCCAGAACGTCGGCGCCGACGGTACCACCGACTTCACCTTCACCGTGCACCGCAACGACTATCAGCGGGTCCTCGAGCTGCTGAACGAGCAGGCGAGGGAGCTCGGCGCGCGTGAGGTCAGCGGCGATGATCGCATCGTGAAGATCTCGCTGGTGGGAGTCGGCATGCGTTCCCATGCGGGGATCGCCGGTACCATGTTCCGGACCCTGGCCGATGAAGGCATCAACATCCAGATGATCGCCACCTCGGAGATCAAGATCTCGGTCGTGGTGGACGAGAAGTACCTGGAACTCGGGGTGCGGGCCCTGCACCACGCCTTCGGGTTGGAAAAGGATGCCCTGGAAAGTGGGTGAAGCCCCGTTTCCACCGGGGGTTATGTCGGCCCGGCGGCGTGTTACAATGCGCGTCCGATCGGGTTTGAACAAAATTTGATCGTTTTTCCGGGGAAACAAAAGCAGTAGGAAACGGAGTTGAAACCATGCTGATACTCACCAGGCGCGTCGGCGAGACGCTGGTCATCGGGGATGACATCACCGTGACCGTGCTCGGGGTCAAGGGCAATCAGGTCCGCCTCGGCATCAATGCACCCAAGGATGTCTCCGTTCATCGCGAAGAGATCTACGAGCGCATCCAGAGTGAAGAGGATGATGTGGAGGGGCAGCAGCCCTGAATCCTTTTCGGTTTTGACGCCCGGGGGCATGCACGATATCCTTGGGTGTCAAGACTTGGCGCTCGCTGCATGCGAGTCGCGGGTTTCAAGCCGGTAATCTTGCTGGAACCACAGTTGAAACAATCCCGGAGAGATGGCCGAGTGGCTGAAGGCGCTCCCCTGCTAAGGGAGTATGGGGTTAACGCTCCATCGAGGGTTCGAATCCCTCTCTCTCCGCCACCTTCCCTGTGTTGTCAATGAATTGAGTCGAAGGATCGCGGACTCTGTTCAGAGCGCCACCTCCTCCCTTTTCTGAACAATTCGTCTCCCTCCGGATCATCCGGTTCGTACCTCCGAACGGCACCCGATGTCTGGTGTGTCAGTCGCGGCTACGTTATCGTGGGCGCCAGCAATTCCCCTTCCCCCGCCCGGAGAGGCGCCCCGTGCACCGGATATTCGGTCTGGAACTCGTTTTCGTACTGCTCTGGAATTCCGGCTTCATCGGTGCCGAGTACGGGCTGCCGTTCGCCGGTCCGTGGACCCTGCTGTTCTGGCGCTACGTGGCCCTGGCCGGCGTGCTGGGGATCTGGCTGGCGGTGCGTCGGCGATCCCTCTGGCCGGGCCGTCGGGCCGCAGGGCACACCGCCGTGGTGGGGGTGCTTGCCCATGGGGTGTGGCTGGGCTGTGTGCTGGTCGCGCTGGACATGGGGGTGCCGGCCGGGATCGTCGCCCTGGTCACCGCATTGCAGCCTCTGCTCACCGGCGCGCTCGCGGGGCCGGTGCTGGGGGAACGCACCGACCTGCGGCAGTGGATCGGCCTGGTCCTGGGCTTCCTGGGGGTCGTGGTCGCCGTCGGGGCGCGGCTCTCCGGCGATGCGGTGACACCGGCGCTGGGCTATCTCATCCCGTTCGGCTCGGTGGTGGCCATCACCATTGCCAGTCTCATGCAGCGCCACTGGGCGCGGACGGGGACCTCCGCCGCGCTGCCCCTGGACACCACCCTCTTCTGGCAGAGTGTGGCCACCGCCCTGGTGTTGCTGCCCCTGGCCTGGGGGCTGGAAGGGTTCGCCACCGATTGGACGGCCCCCTTCCTGGGCACCATGGCCTGGCTCATCGTCGCCGTCTCACTGGGGGCCTACTGGGCCATGTGGCGGCTACTGGCCCGGGACGACGCCACGCGGGTGGCGAGTCTGTTCTATCTCAGTCCGCCGGTGACGATGCTCATGGCCTGGCTCGCCTTCAATGACAGCCTGCTGTCGACCGATGTGCTGGGACTGGTCGTGGCCGGTCTCGGCGTGTTGCTGGTCTACCGGGTGGGGCCGTTCCGGGCGCGGGCCTGAAAAGCCCGGGCATCCATGCCCTCTCAACCGAGTGTGCTTGACCGGACCGATTTCCGCTCTCGCGGGAAGGGCCGTAGCCAATCCCTGAATTGCTTACTAGACTGAGTCTATTAATGTTCCAGTGTTCGTCGGCGATTGGCGATCCCCACCCCCCGTTGTACAGGAGACACCCCATGAGCACCAACGACGCAACCGCGGGCAAGTGCCCGGTCATGCACGGTAGCCGCACTCGCCAGGGCGGCGGGGGCGGTGGCCCCGAGGACTGGTGGCCGGAACAGCTGAACCTCGACATCCTCCATCAGCACGGCCCCGCCGGTAACCCGCTGGGCGAGGGCTTCGATTACGCCGAAGCCTTCAGCCGCCTCGACCTCAAGGCGGTGAAGCGGGACCTTGCCGCGGCGATGACCGACTCCCGGGACTGGTGGCCCGCCGACTACGGCCACTACGGGCCGTTCATGATCCGCATGGCCTGGCACGCCGCCGGGACCTACCGTACCGCCGATGGCCGGGGCGGCGCCGCCACCGGGAATCAGCGCTTCGCCCCGATCAACAGCTGGCCGGACAACGCCAACCTCGACAAGGCGCGGCGCCTGCTCTGGCCGGTGAAGCAGACGTACGGCAACGCGATCTCATGGGCCGATCTCTACATCCTCGCCGGCACTGTCGCCATCGAGTCCATGGGCCTGCCGACCTTCGGATTCGGTGGTGGCCGCGAGGACATCTGGGCGCCGGAAGAGGACATTTACTGGGGCGCCGAGGATGAGTGGCTGGCGACCAGCGATCACAAGCGCAGCCGCTACTCCGGTGAGCGCGATCTGGAGAATCCGCTGGCGGCGGTGCAGATGGGGCTGATCTACGTCAATCCGGAAGGCCCCGACGGCCAGCCCGATCCGCTGGCCTCGGCGAAGGACATCCGCGAGACCTTCGATCGCATGGCGATGAACGACTACGAGACCGTGGCGCTGACCGCCGGCGGCCATACCTTCGGCAAGGTCCACGGTGCCGGTGACGCCAGCCACGTGGGCCCCGAGCCGGAGGCGGCGCCGCTGGAGCAGATGGGCCTCGGCTGGAAGAGCAGCCACGGCAGCGGCAAGGGCCGCGACACCATCACCAGCGGTCTCGAGGGGGCGTGGACGCCCGAGCCGACGCGCTGGGACATGGGCTACCTCGACATGCTGTTCGGCTACGAATGGGAGCTGAGCAAGAGCCCCGCCGGCGCCTGGCAATGGGTACCCAAGGGGCTGAAGGAGGCGGACCACGCCCCCGATGCCGAGGACCCCGCGACCCGGGTCGGGATCATGATGACCACCGCCGACATGGCCATGCGCGAGGACCCCGAGTACAGCCGGATCGCGCGCCACTTCCACGCCAACCCCGAGGAATTCGCCGACGCCTTCGCCCGCGCCTGGTTCAAACTGACCCACCGCGATATGGGGCCGAAGACGCGCTACCTGGGGCCGGAGGTGCCCGAGGAGGATCTGATCTGGCAGGACCCGGTGCCGCCGGTGGACCATGTGCTCATCAATGAGCAGGACATCAACGCCCTGAAGGCGAGGGTTCTGGCCACGGATTTGACGGTACCGGAGCTGGTGGCGACGGCGTGGTGCTCGGCAGCAACTTTCCGTCAGTCCGACAAGCGAGGTGGGGCCAACGGCGCGCGCATCCGACTGGCGCCGCAGAAGGACTGGGAGGCCAACGAGCCGGATCAGCTGGCCCGGGTTCTAAAGGTTCTGGAGGCCATTCAGGCCGATTTCAACACCGCCCAGTATGGCGACAAGCGGGTGTCGCTGGCCGACCTGATCGTTCTCGGCGGTGCCGCCGCCATCGAGAAGGCAGCGGCCGACGCGGGCACCCCCATCGAGGTTCCGGTGACGCCGGGTCGCACCGACGCCACCGACGAGCAGACCGACTCCGCCTCGTTCGAGCCGATGACCCCGGAGGCCGACGGTTTTCGCAATTACCGCCGTGCCCGCTTCACCGTCTCCGATGAGGAGATGCTGGTGGACCGGGCCCAGCTCCTCGGCCTCAGTGCCCCGGAAATGACCGTTCTGGTCGGCGGCATGCGGGCACTGGACGCCAACCACGGCGGCCGGCGCCACGGTGTCTTCACCGACCGTCCCGGGACCCTGACCAACGACTACTTCGTCACCCTTACCGACATGGGGCTCGAATGGCAGTCGGTGTCGGCTGACGAGGACGTGTTCGAGGGGCGTGATCGCGCCAGTGGCGAGGTGAAGTGGACCGGCACCCGGGTCGACCTGGTGTTCGGCTCCAACTCGCGGCTCCGGGCCATCACCGAGGCCTACGCCCAGGACGACGTTCGCTGGAAGTTCGTGCGCGACTTCGTTACTGCCTGGAATCGAGTCATGAATGCCGACCGATTCGATGTCGCCTGAGGCCGTAATAGGGAAGTCTCCTTTTTCTACCACCTTTTCCCCTGTTTTTGGTGTGCGAAAAAGGTGCTTCCCTGTCAGCCGGACCCTTTGGGATCTGTATATAAGAGGTGTATTGATTTCGCGCAAACGGTGGCTTACGAGGCATTTGGTGGATTGACTGGCGGGTAGACCGAGTCTACTATGCGCTTGACGTGACATTGACGAGGTAGATGTTGCAGAAATGTAAAATCGGAAGCCGGGCAGGTGCACCGAGTGCGGCCTCGCACATGTTAGCGTTGTTGAGTACACAGTCGATACAGATAAAGACCTGGAGTGTCTTGCCATGAAACAGACCATCTTTGAATGTACCGCCAGCCTCTGCATTGCCTCCGTTATCCTCTTCACCATCGTTGGTACCACGATGGTGGCCATGATCTGAGGTAGCAATTTCGAGACATCTCGACACAAAAAAGCCCGCTCGAAAGCGGGCTTTTTTGTTGCTTGATTGGTGGAGGCGGCGGGAATCGAACCCGCGTCCGCAAGCAGTCAACCGTCGGCTCTACATGCTTAGTCCATCCATTGCATTCGCCGGTGGCTACCCGATGGACAGGGAGCACCACAAACTAGTTCAGCTTGAGGTTTTAACGGTCGGGCCCTGAACCAGCCTTCCCGCGATCCTGTTCTTGGCGACCCCCGCTACCCGTGTGAACAGGCACACATCGGGGCGGAGGCTAACCGTCTTAAGCGGCTAGTGCGTAGTTGTCGTCGTTGGCAACTATCTTTTTTGCAGCGGGATTTACGAGGGTCCCTGCGTCCTCGGCATGCACCTCGGGCCTTCTGGCTCGCGTCGAATCCAGGTCGCCCCCGTGGTGTTACCTACATGGACAGTGTAGCACGGGGCAAGTTCCCCGGGGAAAGCGAGCGGTGTCCCCTTTTACGCTCTCCCGCTCCTTCAACGCTGGTTCTGCTTGAGGATCCGCGCCCGGTCGCGCTGCCAGTCGCGCTCCTTGAGATCGGCGCGCTTGTCGTACTTCTTCTTGCCCTTGGCGAGGCCGATGAGGAGCTTCGCTTTGCCGCGCTTCCAGTAGAGCTTCAGCGGCACGACGGTATGGCCCTTCTGCTCGGTGGCGCCGACCAGCTGGGACAGTTCCCGGCGGTGGAGCAGCAGCTTGCGGGTGCGCTGCGGATCGGGGTTGATGTGGGTGGAGGCGGTGGGCAGCGGGGTGATGAGTCCACCCAGCAGGAAGGCCTCGCCGTGGTGCATCAGGACGTACGCCTCCTGGATCTGCGCGCGACCGGCGCGCAGCGCCTTGACTTCCCAGCCCTCCAGCACCAGGCCGGCCTCGAAGGTCTCCTCGATGGTGTAGTCGTGTCGCGCCTTGCGGTTGACGGCGATGGTGCTGTCGTCGCCCGCCGGCTTCTTCTTCGTCTTGGCCATGAGGGCATTGTATCAATTCGTGAAGTTGAGGGCTGCGTTCGTTTGGCTCACAATGCCGAAAAAACCGGGGGGACCCATGTCGGCAGAGAGCACCTACCATACGCAATGGACTACGCGCTGGGCCTTCATTCTCGCCGCAACCGGTTCGGCGGTGGGGCTCGGCAATATCTGGCGTTTTCCCTACATGGCGGGGGAGAACGGCGGCGGCGCCTTCGTGCTGGTCTATCTGCTCTGCATCGCGCTCATCGGATTGCCGGTGATGATGGCGGAGATCGCCATCGGCCGGCGCGGGCGCCAGAGCCCGATCAACAGCTTCCGGACGCTGGCCCGGCTGGGGGGGCACTGGGTCGGCTGGCGCTTCGCCGGCTGGCTGGGGGTGATCGCCGGGTTCTTCATCCTCTCTTTCTACAGCGTGGTCGCCGGCTGGGCGCTGGCCTACGTCATCGAGGCGGCCCGGGGGGCCTTCGAGGGCGCGGCGCTCGAGGATACCCGGGCGATCTTCGGCGAACTGGTCGCCAACCCGGCGGCGCTGCTCTTCTGGCACACGGTCTTCATGCTGATGGTCGGTATCGTGGTGGCCCGCGGGGTGCAGAGCGGGATCGAGCGGGCGGTGCGGATCCTGATGCCCGCCCTGCTGTTACTGCTTGTCGCGCTGGTGCTCTATGCCATGAACAGTGGCGGTTTTGCCGAGGGTCTGGCATTCCTGTTCGCGCCCGATTTCTCGCGGATCGGTCCGGGGACCTTCCTCGCCGCCATGGGTCAGGCCTTCTTCACCCTGAGCCTCGGCATGGGCGCGATCATGGTCTACGGCTCCTACCTGGAATCCCACGCCTCGATCCCGCGGACGGCGGGGGTCATCGTGGTGATGGACACGGCGGTCGCGTTGCTGGCCGGGCTCGCCATCTTCCCGTTGATCTTCGCCCTGGGTCTGGAGGTGGAGAGCGGGCCGGCCCTGGTCTTCGAGATCATCCCGCTGGCCTTCGGCTCGATGCCGTGGGGCAGCTTTTTCGCCACGCTCTTCTTCGTGCTGCTGGTCTTTGCCGCCTGGACCTCGGCCATCTCGCTCATCGAGCCGCTGGTGGCCTATTTCAGCGAGAATCGCGCCTGGAGTCGCAGGTTCTCGGCCTGGACGGCGGTGACGGCCATCTGGCTGGCCGGGCTGGGCTCGGTGGTGTCGTTCAATGTCGCCGCCGATGTCGAGCTCTTCTTCGGCATGAACTGGTTCGCGTTCATCGACTTCGCCACCAACAACGTGATGCTGCCGCTGGGTGGTCTGCTCATTGCGATGTTCGTGGCGTGGGTGCTGCCGAAGGCCGATGTCATGGAGGAGATCGGCCTGGGTGGCGCGAAATTCACCCTCTGGTATACGCTGATCCGGTTCATCACACCCATCGGGGTGGTGGCGGTCTTCCTCAACGCCATCGGCGTGATCTGAACCGTCTGTGCGTCCACTCCGGGCGGATGCGCCCACCCCGAGCCCACTGACCGACGGATGGTATGACGCAAATCAATCGCAGTGCCCTGTTGCCCTATACCGCCGAGCAGATGTTCGCGCTGGTGGACGATGTCTCGAGCTACGCGGAGTTTCTGCCGTGGTGTCGCAGCGCGACGGAGCTGGAGCGTGACGAGGAACAGGTGGTGGGTCAACTGGAGCTGGCCTACGGCTCCATTCACAAGTCCTTTACCACCCGCAACCTGCTCCACCATCCCACGCTGATCGAAATGCGGCTGGTGGATGGCCCGTTCAAACAGCTCGAGGGATTCTGGCGCTTCGATCCGCTCGGCGAGGATGGTTGCCGGACCACCCTCGACCTCAGCTTCGACTTCAGCAGCCGGGTGGTCGGCATGGCCATGGGGCCGATCTTCAGCCAGGTCGCCAACAGCCTGGTGGATTCTTTCAGCAAGCGGGCGGAGGTGGTCTATGGGGGCTGACACGGAGAGTGGCGAATCCCCCCCCCTCATCACCGTGGAGGTGGCCTACGCGTTGCCGAAGCAGCAGGTTCTGCTGAGTCTGGACGTCGAGGAGGGGACCACCGCGAGAGAGGCGGTGGAACTCTCCGGGATCCTGGAACAGTTTCCCGACATCGATCTGGACGGTGAGAACAAGCTCGGCGTCTTCGGCAAGCTGGTCAAGGCCGACCAGGTCCTCCGTCGAGGGGACCGGGTGGAGATCAACCGGCCGCTGATCGCCGATCCAAAGGAGGTGCGCCGTCAGCGTGCTGCCGAGGGCAAGAAGACCGGCAAGGGGGGCGGCAAAGCGGTCGATTCCGAAGCGAAGGGGGATGGCCAGAGCGCGGCGAAGGACGGGCAAACGGCCGACGCCCCGGATGCGGAGGCGTCGAAGGAATGAGCCCGGATACCGTTCTCAGGGGGTTCCGGTGGGGCCCGGCATGGGCTGTCCGGGCGGTTGTCCGCCACCGGGTGGCTGGGAGCCTCCCTGTGGAACCGGGGCGCCTGGAGCCGTCGGGGCGGCCGTCCCCTGTGCTTCGCTCTCGGAGGCCAGTTCGGCCTGACGACCCTCCGGCGGGATGTCCCCCTCGATGGCGGCCACACGACCGTCACTGTTGAAGGTGATCCGCAGGGCGTGGTCCGCGACGCGCTCGTCGTCGCGGTAATAGATATAGGGATAGACCCAGTGCTCCGGATCCAGCGGCGAGACCAGCATCGGGGTGCCCAGCGTCCGTCGAACGGATTCGGCACTCATGCCCGGCTCGACCTGTTCCCGCATTTCCGGGGTGACCAGGTTGCCCTGCTGGATATCGGGCTGATGGATGGCGCAGCCCGCGAGAAGGCTCGCGGCAAGGGTGGTTGTAACGAGAAGCCGTTGCATTTAGGATTCAGACGCCTTCTAAATAGTGGACGGTCACCGCGATCTTACAGACGAGGGAAACCCGTGGAAAGCCAGGAATTGAAGAAACTCGGCCTCAAGGCCACTCTCCCGCGCATCAAGATACTGGAGATCCTGGAGAGTTCGTCGGATCGCCACCTGAGCGCCGAGGGTGTCTACAAGGCGTTGCTCGAATCCGGTGAGGAGATCGGACTGGCCACGGTCTATCGGGTGCTGACTCAATTCGAGGCTGCCGGTCTGGTGGATCGCCACCACTTCGAGGGGGGGCATTCAGTCTTCGAACTCAGCGCGTCGGACCATCATGATCATCTGCTCTGCGTGCGCTGCGGTCGCATCGATGAATTCATGGACGAGGTCATCGAGGAGCGCCAGCAGGCCATTGCCGACCGGTTCGGCTACGAGATGACCGGCCACTGCCTCTATATCTACGGGATCTGTTCCGACTGTCGCGAAGTGAAGGGCTGAGCCTCGCCCCGGTCAGGCGTCTCGGGCAGCGGCCACTTCGCGAGCCCGTTCGATCATCTCCTGGGCATGGGCCAGAGTCTGCGACGTGATTTCGACACCGCCAAGCATCCGTGCCACCTCCACCACCCGCTGTCCGTCCTCCAGGGCCTTGAAGCCGGTCCGGGTGATGCCGTCGTCGTTTTCCTTGCTGACCTGAAAATGGTTGTGACCCTGGGCTGCGACCTGGGGCTGATGGGTGACGCAGAAGACTTGCTGTTCGATCCCGAGTTCCCGTAGCCGCCGTCCGACCTTTTCCGCCACGCCACCCCCGATGCCGACATCCACCTCGTCGAAGACCAGGGTCGGTATCCGGGCGCTGCGGGCCGTGATGACCTGGATGGCGAGGCTGATCCGGGCCAGCTCGCCGCCGGAGGCAACGCGCTGGAGTGGCTTCAGTGGCTGGCCGGGGTTGGTGGTGACCAGGAACTGCACGCCCTCGACTCCGTGGGCCCCGGCATTGTCCAGCGGAGTCAGTTCCACTTCGAAGGTTGCGCCGCCAAGACCGAGTTCCTCCAGATGGGCGTTGACCTCGGTGGCGAGCCGATCAGCGGCCTCCCGGCGGGAGCTGGCGAGTTCGGCGGCGGCGGTGTCGTAGGCGGCGCGGGCGGCGTCGAGTTCCGCCTGGAGGCCGTCCAGCCGTTCACCGGCGTGGTCCAGTCCGGCCAGCTCCTCCTGGAGTTGCGGCAGCAGTTCGGGGAGTTCCCCGGGGTCGCGGCGGTGCTTGCGAGCCAGCTCGTACATGGTGTCGAGGCGCTGGTTTACCTCTTCGAGCCGGCCGGGATCGAGCTCAAGGCCGTCACGGTAGTGGCGCAGTTCGGTGGCCGCTTCGCGCACCTGCACGGCGGCGGAATTGAGCAGTTCCACCGCCGGTCCGAGCTCGGAATCGACCGTCTGCAATTCCTCCAGCTCGCCCGTGGTCTGGCCGAGTAGGGTGGAGACGGTGGTGTCGTCGCCCTCGTAGAGGGTGGCCATGGCGCGCTCGCACGCCTCGATGAGTCGCCGGGCGTGGCCGAGCCGTTGATGTTCCGCCTCCAGCTCCGCTGGCTCGTCGGCGCCGAGGCCGAGCGCCTCCAGCTCCTGGACCTGGTAGGCCAGCAGTTCCCGACGCGCCTCGCGGTCCTCGCCGGCCTGCTGCAGTTGCTCCAGCTCACTGCGCAGATCGCGCTGTTCGCGCCATCGGGTCGCGACCCGTTCCAGCAGGTCGGGGTGGCCGGCGAAGTCGTCCAGTCTCTGCCGCTGGGCCTCCTTGCGCAGCAGCGACTGGTGGGCATGCTGGCCGTGAATGTCCACCAGCTTCTCGCCGAGTTCGCGCAGGGCCGCGACGGCTGCCGGCCGGCCGTTGATCCAGGCGCGCGAGCGGCCGTCGGCGGAGATGGTACGCCGGATCCGTGCCAGCGACGGATCATCCGCGTCGTCGAGTTCCTGTTCCCGCAGCCAGTCGCGGGCGTCGGCGATGTCGCCGAGATCGAACTCGGCGCTGATCTCGGCGCGCTCGGCGCCGTGGGCCACCGCGTCACTGTCGGCGCGGTCCCCCAGGGCGAGGCCCAGGGCGTCGAGGAGGATGGACTTGCCGGCGCCGGTTTCGCCGGTGAGCACGGTCAGGCCAGGGCCGAACTCCAGCTCGAGCTGGTCGACGATGGCGAAGTCGCGGATGTGGATCTGCTGAAGCATGGCGGCAAGTATGCGGCGTTCCCGTGGTCGGCGACAAGAATCGGGATCAAGGTTTGTTGGTCTTCCGAGGCGTCGTCCTACAGCGACCCGGCCCAGTTGAGCTTGGCGCGCAGGATCTCGTAATGGTCGTGGTCGTCCGGGTGGAGCAGGCGCAGGGCCTCGGGCCGTTTCTCGATGTGGATGCGGTCGCCGGGAACCAGTTCGGTATTGAGCTGGCCGTCGCAGGTCAGCTGGGCCTTGGGTTGGCTGTTGGTGCTGATCCGCAGCGTCACGTGACGGTGGCCGCCGATGACGATGGGTCGATTGGAAAGGGTGTGAGGGCAGATCGGCACCATGACCATGGCGTCCAGTCCCGGCTCCAGAATGGGCCCGCCGCCGGAGAGGGCATAAGCGGTGGACCCCGTGGGCGTGGAGACGATGAGCCCGTCGGCTCGCGTGGTATAGACGTACTGACCGTCGACGAACGCCTCCACCTCGATCATCCGGGCGATGTCCCACTTGTGGATCACCACATCATTGAGGGCGTTGCTCTCGCTGATGAAATCGCCGTCGCGCTCGATGCGGGCGCGCAGCAGGAAGCGCGGCTCCAGGTGGTAGTGACCCTCGAATACCGCCTCCAGCCGATCTTCCAGATGGTCCGGCGAGATATCGGTCAGGAAACCGAGCCGGCCGAGGTTGACGCCGACCAGGCGCGGGGCGTAATCGGCAAGGCTGCGGGCGGCGTTGAGCAGGGTGCCGTCGCCGCCGACGACGATGATGAGATCGGCGCGCTCACCGAGCTCCCGCCGGTTGACCACTTCCATGCGGTGCTCTTCGTCGAACAGAGCGGCCGTGTTCCGATCCAGCAGAATGACTCGGTCGAGGGTCTCCATGAAGGTAGCGATCCGTGCCAGAGTGTCGTTGGCACCCGGATCGCTGTATTTGCCGATGAGACCGACGGTGGGGAAATTCTGCTTGGCCATGGGTTCTCCCGTGAGCTGACCGAACATTAGCATGCTACCGTCGCCGGACCAAGGGGCGTGCTGGACTTCCTTGACGGGGCGTGGCGGCGGCTTGTATCGTGCGTTAGCACTCGCCGAGCAAGAGTGCCAGAAGGGTGGCTGGATCCCACGGGGAGAGGCGGTGAACATGGCGGCGAATGAACCACAGCTGAGCGAACGGGGGCTGGCCCTGCTCAAGGCGCTGGTGGAACGCCATATCCGCGACGGGCAACCGGTGGGATCGCGCGCGCTGTCCCGAGAGTCGGGTCTCGATGTCAGCCCGGCCACGATCCGCAACATCATGGCCGATCTCGAGGATCTGGGGCTGGTCCGCGCCCCGCACACCTCCGCCGGGCGCATTCCGACGGCCCAGGGCTACCGCCTGTTCGTGGACAGCATGCTCACGGTCCAGCCGCTCGAGGAACAGGAGCTGCACAGCCTCAGCAGCTATCTCGACCCCGACGCGACCCTGCCCGAACTCTACAACAGCGCCTCGTCGCTGCTCTCCTCCATCACCTCCATGGCCGGGGTGGTGGTGCTGCCGCGTCGGGAGCAGGCGTCGTTCCGCCACATCGAATTCGTGCCCCTGAGCGAGGGCCGGCTGCTGGTGATCTGGGTGGTCAACGAGCGCGAGGTCCAGAACCGCATCATCCACACCTCGGGCGGCTACAGCGAGAGCGATCTCGAAGAGGCGGCGACCTATCTCAACCGGCATTTCTCCGGCCGCGACCTCGCCGATATCCGCGCTTCCATCATCCGCGAGATGCGCGAGGCGCGCGACTCCGCCAACCGGCTGATGCTCAACGCCATGGAAATGGCGGAGAAGGCCTTTGCCGCCGAACCAGAGAAAGAGGGCGGCGACTACGTCATCGAGGGCCAGCTCAACCTGATGGACTACGAGGAGATGGCCGACACCGAGAAGCTGCGTCAGCTCTTCCAGGCCTTCGCCGGGAAGCGTGACATCCTGCAACTGCTGGATCAGGCCACCGTGGCCGACGGTGTCCAGATCTTCATCGGCGAGGAGTCGGGCTACGAGGTCTTCGAGGACATGAGCGTGGTGGCCTCACCCTACGCCGCCGACGGCCGCACGCTGGGGGTTCTCGGCGTCATTGGTCCGACCCGCATGGCCTACGATCGGGTGATCCCCGTGGTGGATATCACGGCGAAACTCCTCGGGGCTGCCTTGAATCGCCAGAACTGAACCCCACATAGGGCTGAAGAGAATCCCAATTTCACTGAATCCGGAAGAGTAGACCCATGGCAGAGCAAGACAAGCAACAGGAGACCGTGCCCGAAGCCCCGGAGGGCGAGACCCCCGAAGAGCTGGACGCGGCCGCCGAGGGCACCGTGGAAGAGGTCGGCGCCGAAGACGATCCCCACAAGCTGCTGGAGGACATGCGCGCCAAGGCCGATGAGCACTGGAACGAGTTTCTGCGCAGTCAGGCGGAGCTGGAGAACCTGCGTCGCCGCAGCCAGAAGGACGTGGAGAACGCCCGCAAATTCGCCCTGGAGAAGTTCGCCAACGAGCTTCTGCCGGTGATCGACAGTCTGGAAATGGGACTGGCCAGCGTTCCCGAGGGTGAGGGCGAAGCCAGCGACAAGGTCCGTGAGGGCATGGAGCTGACCCGCCGGATGTTCGCTTCGGCCCTGGAGAAGTTCAACATCGTGCCGGTGGAGCCGGAGCCCGGCGAGGCCTTCGACCCGGAGCGCCATCAGGCCATGTCCGCCCAGGAGTCGGCGGAGTACCCGCCGAACTCGGTGGTGGCGGTGATGCAGAAGGGGTACACCCTCAATGATCGCCTGCTGCGCCCGGCCATGGTGATGGTGGCCAAGGCCCCCGAGGGCGATTGAGCCGGCCGGGGGTTGAAACGCTGAGGTTCGCCCCCATCTAGCACTCAAGCCGGGCGCCACGCGGCGCTGCATTCGACAGAATTCAGGAAACGAGACGGAGTAAGAGCAATGGGCAAGATTATCGGTATCGACCTGGGGACGACCAATTCCTGCGTCGCCGTGATGGAAGGCGGCCAGGGGCGCGTCCTCGAGAATGCGGAAGGCGATCGCACCACCCCGTCGGTGGTGGCGTTCACCGACGACGACGAGGTGCTGGTCGGACAACCGGCGAAGCGCCAGGCCGTCACCAACCCGCAGAATACCCTGCACGCGGTCAAGCGCCTGATCGGTCGCAAGTTCGAGGATGACGAGGTCCAGAAGGACATCGATCTGGTCTCCTACAACATCGTCAAGGCCGACAACGGCGACGCCTGGGTCGAGGCGCGGGGCAAGAAGATGGCACCGCCGGAGGTTTCGGCCCGCGTGCTGCAGAAGATGAAGCAGGCTGCTGAAGACTATCTGGGCGAGGAGGTCACCGAGGCGGTGATCACCGTGCCGGCCTACTTCAACGATTCCCAGCGTCAGGCCACCAAGGACGCCGGCAAGATCGCCGGGCTCGAGGTCAAGCGCATTATCAACGAGCCCACCGCCGCGGCTCTGGCCTACGGCATGGACAAGCAGCGCGGTGATCGCAAGGTCGCCGTCTACGATCTCGGTGGCGGTACCTTCGATATCTCCATCATCGAGGTGGCCGATATCGAGGGCGAGCACCAGGTCGAGGTGCTCTCCACGAGCGGTGACACCTTCCTCGGCGGCGAGGACTTCGACAACCGCCTCATCGACCATCTGGCCGAGGAGTTCAAGAAGGAACAGGGCATGGATCTGCGTCAGGATCACTTGGCCATGCAGCGCCTGCGCGAGGCTGCCGAGAAGGCGAAGATCGAGCTCTCCGCGGCGCAGCAGACCGAGGTCAACCTGCCCTATGTGACGGCCGACCAGAGCGGTCCGAAGCACCTCAACGTGAAGGTGACCCGGGCGAAGATGGAGTCGCTGGTCGAGGATCTGGTGACCCGCTCCATCGACCCGTGCAAGACTGCGCTGAAAGACGCCGGTCTGTCAGCCTCCGACATCGATGACGTCATTCTGGTGGGCGGCCAGACGCGCATGCCCAAGGTCCAGGAGGCGGTGAAGGAGTTCTTCGGCAAGGATCCGCGCAAGGACGTGAATCCCGACGAGGCGGTGGCCATGGGTGCGGCCATTCAGGCCGGTGTGCTCGGTGGCGACGTCAAGGACGTGCTGCTTCTGGACGTCACCCCGCTCTCCCTCGGGATCGAGACCATGGGCGGCGTGATGACCAAACTCATCGAGAAGAACACCACCATTCCGACCAAGGCGAGTCAGGTCTTCTCCACCGCCGAGGACAACCAGACGGCGGTGACCGTCCACGTCCTCCAGGGCGAGCGCGAGAAGGCGTCGGAGAACAAGTCGCTGGGTCGCTTCGACCTGTCGGACATCCCGCCGGCACCGCGCGGTGTGCCACAGATCGAGGTCTCTTTCGACATCGACGCCAATGGTCTCCTCAACGTTTCGGCGAAGGACAAGGCCACCGGCCACGAGCAGACCATCACCATCCGGGCATCCGGCGGTCTCTCCGACGAGGAGATCGAACAGATGGTCGAGGACGCCGAGCAGCACGCGGCCGATGACGCCAAATTCCGCGAGCTGGTGGAAACGCGCAATCAGGCCGACAACCTGATCCACTCCACCCGCAAGTCCATTGCCGACCTGGGCGACCAGGTGGAAGAGGATGAGAAGAACGCCGCGGAAGAGGCCATCAAGGCCCTGGAAGAGGCCATGGAGGGTGAGGACAAGGAAGCCATCGATGCGAAGGTGCAGGAGCTCTCCCAGGCTGCCGCCGGCATCGCCGAGAAGGCGTACAGCCAGCAGGCAGGCGGGGCCGCCGATGCCGCCGGGGCCGAGCAGGCCCAGGGCGGCGAGGGCCCGGACGACGTGGTGGATGCCGAGTTCGAGGAAGTGAACGACGACAACGGCAACAACAAGTAACCACGGCCCCGGCCGTAACGGCGAACGCAACGACAGGCGGGGGCGACCCCGCCTGTCGTTGCGTTGCGGGGTGGAATCCGAGCGCGTCCGGAGAGCGGGCGTCCCAACGGAATCGGAAAGACCATGGCGAAACGCGATTACTACGAGGTCCTCGGCGTCCAGAAGAACGCCAGTGAGGACGAGATCAAGAAGGCCTTCAAGCGCATGGCCATGAAGTACCATCCGGACCGCAATCCGGATGACGAGGAGGCCGAGACGAAGTTCGCCGAGGCCCGCGAGGCGTACGAGGTCCTCGGCGACTCCCAGAAGCGGGCCGCCTACGACCAGTTCGGCCACGCCGGGGTCGAGGGTGGCATGGGTGGCGGCGGCGCCGGCGGTTTCGGTGGTGGTGCCAGCTTCCACGACATCTTCGGCGATGTCTTCGGCGACATCTTCGGCGGAGGCGGCGGTCGTGGTGGAGGCCGGCAGGTGTTCCGCGGCGCCGACCTGCGTTACAACCTCACCATCTCCCTCGAGGAGGCGGTGCAGGGGACCACGTCGCGCATTCGCTTCCCCACGGCGGTGCCGTGCGAGGTCTGCGACGGCAGCGGTGCGAAGCCGGGCAGCAAGCCGGAGAGCTGCCCGACCTGTAACGGCATCGGCCAGGTGCGGATGCAGCAGGGCTTCTTTACCGTGCAGCAGGCCTGCCCGCGCTGCCACGGCCGCGGCGAGATCATCAGCGATCCCTGTGACACCTGCCACGGGGACGGCACGGTCCAGGAGGAGAAGACCCTGTCGGTGAAGGTGCCGGCCGGCGTCGATACCGGCGATCGCATCCGCCTCTCGGGCGAGGGCGAGGCCGGCGAGAACGGTGGCCCGCCGGGGGACCTGTTCGTCCATATCCAGGTCAAGCCGCACGAGATCTTCCAGCGCGACGGCAACGACCTGCAGTGCGAGGTGCCGATCTCCTTCGTTACCGCCGCTCTCGGCGGTGAGATCGAGGTGCCGACGCTGAACGGCAAGGCCACGGTGAAGGTGCCGGCGGAGACCCAGAGCGGCAAGACCTTCCGGCTGCGCGGCAAGGGCGTGACCTCGGTGCGCGGTGGCGATACCGGTGACCTGCTCTGCCGCGTGGTGGTGGAGACGCCGGTGAAGCTGAACAAGGAGCAGAAGGAGCTGCTGGAGGCCCTGGACGAATCGCTCCAGGCCGACGGCCGTAAGCACAAGCCGCGTTCCCACTCCTGGCTGGACGGGGTGAAGAAGTTCTTCGACAACATGCGGACCTGAAAGGGTCGTTTCAGACGGGGCGGACTATGGTGAAGACAGGCATTCTCGGGGCGGGCGGTCGCATGGGCCGCGCCCTGGTCGCGGCGGTAACGGCGGCGGACGGCATGGAGCTGGCCGCCGCCGTGGACCATCCGGAGGCCGATGCCGTCGGCACCGATGCCGGTACCCTGGCCGGTCTCGGTCCGCTGGGGGTCGCGGTGGTCGGAGACCTGGACGCGGTGGCCGGGGACTGCGATGTGGTCATCGACTTCACCCGGCCGGAGGCCACTCTGGCCCATCTGGCGGCCTGCCGACGGGCGGGTTGCGCCATGGTC